>NZ_UCND01000003.1:0-169077 GCF_900473895.1 Synechococcus sp. N32 | reverse complement strand
AAGGGCAGGAGAGCCCTGCCTGATCGGGATTGTAAAGGAAGTTTGCGCTGTGTGTTGCTGGCTTGATGAAGTTGTTGTGAAGAGGCCCTCCGCCCCTTTGGCGGCAGCGCTTGTTAGCGTCCCGAAAGCCTCATGGCAGCTTCCGTGGCACCACAACAAGAACGGGTGTTGCTGGTGCGGCTGCCCTGCAATCCGATCTTCCCGATCGGGCCGATCTACCTCGCCGACCATCTGCACAAATGCTTCCCGGAGATGCCTCAGCGCATCCTGGATCTCGCTGCTCTGCCGGTGCTGGATGTCCATCGCGTGCTGGACGCCACCGTTGACCAGTTCCAACCGACGCTGCTGGTGTTCTCGTGGAGAGACATCCAGATCTATGCGCCGGTCGATGGGCGTGGGGGCAATCCTCTTCAGAATTCGTTTGAGGTCTTCTACGCCCGCAATCCGCTGAAGCGTCTGCATGGAGCCTTGGGCGGGCTTCAGTTAATGAGCAGTCATTACGGCGAGCTGCGCAGAAATCAGCGTCTGGTGCGTCAAGGCTTGAAACGTGCACGCCGCCACCAGCCGACGGCCAGAGCAGTGCTTGGCGGTGGAGCTGTCAGTGTGTTTTACGAGCAACTCGGCAAGTCGCTCCCCAAAGGAACGGTGGTCTCCATCGGTGAGGGGGAGCCGCTGCTCGAGAAGTTGATTCAGGGTCACTCCCTCGAGGGCGAACGATGCTTCGTGGTTGGCGAGAAGCCCCGTTCAGGCCTGATTCATGAGCAGCCGGAAAGTCGGCCCAAAACCGCCTGCAATTACGACTACATCGCTTCGATCTGGCCCCAGCTCGACTGGTACCTCGAAGGCGGTGACTTTTACGTTGGAGTTCAGACCAAGCGCGGTTGCCCGCACAACTGTTGTTATTGCGTCTACACGGTGGTGGAAGGCAAGCAGGTGCGCCTTAACCCCGTGGATGAGGTGGTGAAAGAGATGCGCCAGCTGTACGACCGCGGTGTTCGTGGTTTCTGGTTCACCGATGCCCAGTTCATTCCGGCGCGGCGCTACATCGAAGACGCCAAGGAACTGCTGCGGGCGATCAAGGCGGAAGGGCTGACCGGCATTCGTTGGGCCGCCTATATCCGCGCTGACAATCTGGATCCCGAATTGGCCCAGCTCATGGTGGAGACGGGTATGAGCTATTTCGAGATCGGCATTACATCCGGCTCGCAGGAGCTCGTTCGCAAGATGCGCATGGGCTACAACCTTCGCACCGTTCTGGAGAGTTGCCGGATGCTGGCGAATGCGGGCTTCCGGGATCACGTGTCGGTGAACTACTCCTTCAACGTGATCGATGAGCGACCGGAAACCATCCGCCAGACTGTGGCTTATCACCGAGAGCTGGAGGCCATTTTTGGCGCTGATTTGGTTGAGCCAGCGATCTTTTTCATTGGTTTGCAGCCCCATACCCACTTGGAGCAATACGGTTTTGATCAGGGTTTGATCAAGCCGGGTTACAACCCGATGAGCATGATGCCGTGGACGGCCCGCAAGCTTCTCTGGAACCCCGAGCCGATGGGGAGCACCTTTGGCAGAGTGTGTCTTGAGGCATTTGATCGCAATCCTGCGGATTTCGGTCGCACGGTGATGTCCATTCTTGAACGGGATTACGGCGTAGCTTCGCTTCAGGAAGCGTTACGAGCCCCTGTGGCCGGCCGGGCTGCCTTGGCAACGGCTGTGCGCTGATTCCTCAATGCTGTTGTGATTTCTCACGATAAAAAATGTATTTTCATCCACATCCCCAAGTGTGGTGGTACGTCTGTTGAAGATGTGATTTGGCCGCAAGAATAAGATCGTACCGAGGACGATCTTTGGATGGGTTTTGTGAACCAGTTTGAAAACAAATATCAAACTGGGGGCCTGCAACACCTTTTGGCTTGGCAGATTTGCGAAGAGGTTGGCTTTGATGTTTTCAGTGCCTACTATAAGTTTGCCTTTGTGAGGAATCCCTGGGATCGGATCGTTTCGCAATTTGCTTACATGCAGCAAAGGCCAGATCTAATGGATTTTCTGGGGATGACTTCGGATACGGAATTCAAGGCTTACCTCGAATTGATTCGTCGCAAGGAGCACGTGCAGTGGATACCTCAGGTGCGGTTTCTGCTTGACCAAGATGGACCTTTGCTCGTTGATCGAATTGGGAGATTGGAGTCTTTTGATAAAGATTGTGGGCAAATTTTTTCTGCTCTTGGGTTGCCGCTCGATCAGTTGCCCGGCCATGCCAATCGATCAAAGAGGCAGCCATTTCAAGCGTACTATTCTGATGATGAAACGATTGAAGCTGTTGCCGATATCTTTTCTGAAGATATCTCTTTTTTGGGATATAAATTTGCAGATCCTTCTCTCTAGGTGGTCTGTTCTGGTGTCGCCCAGGGGTAAGACCATGCTATTTGAGTGCCCACGCCTGTCTTGGCAACATGCTGTTGGAGATGATGCTTCGCAATGATTTGGTCGCTGCTCTCGAAGTGATCGGTTAATTTTCTCAGCTTGATTTGAAGCAATTGTTCCAGGTAGTCTTTAATTCCCTTTGCTGATTTGGTGTGAATCAAGTTATTCATCTGCAAGGGATCATTGGTGTTGTCGAATAAAAGCCAGGCTCCGCTTTCGTTGCGCACATAGGTGTGCTGGTTTGTGCGCACGCCGCGATAGGCTTATTCCGTACAGTTGAAGTGGCCCCGCCTGCACTGGTGCACTAAGGAGTCCTGCGTCTGAACTTTTTTCAGGTTTTTTGCCTCGGATGGTAGTGCTCCAGTCCTTGCCCTGTACGTGATCTTCCTGTTTTAAATTTGCCAATCCAAGCAGTGTTGGCATCAGATCTGGTGCGTCAATCGGTGCATTGCATTGCTGCCCTGCGCGATGTTTGCTGCCTGGGTCTCTGATGACGAGAGGAACGCGCACAGATTCTTCAAATGGAAACAGCTTTCTGGTTAAGCCGTGGCTGAAAATCATGTCGCCATGATCGGATGTGAAGACCACAATGGTCTTGTCGTCGAGGTTGTTTTTCTTGAGGCTTCGCAGGATGGTTTTCAGGCAATCGTCGAGAGCTGAGATATGGGAGTAGTAGCCATGTAGCTGCTCTCTTGCCTGGTTCTGGTGCTTCCCTGGAACGTTTTCAGGGATCTTGATTGTTGATTTGTCGTATAGCTCTTGGTATTGATGGGGGGGCTGAATGGTATGGGTCATGGGGTGGCCCCCATGAAACAGCGAGGAAAAAGGGTTGTGCATTTTTTGCAAATTCTTTGATGAGTTTTGCGGCGCAACGGCTTTGGGCGATGGCGTCGTAGCCCTTCCAGAGTTTTTGCTCTTGATCATCATTCAAAAAGAATGGTGATTGGTGGTAATTGCGGTTGCATTCGTTCCCTTGCCAGTGATCAAAGCCTGCACGATATTGTTTGGGTATTGGTGAGTTTCTTCGGTTGAATCCTCCAGTTGGCGACCCATAGACATGCCATTTGCCGATGTATGCCGTTTGTTAGCCATTTCTTTTGAAGGCAGAGGCGATCGAATTGTGTTTTGGGTCCAAACAAGTGTCGTTCACCAGGACGCCATGTTGGAGTGGGTAAAGACCGGTCAGCAACGATCCTCGGTATGGAGAATATTGTGAACAGCCGGAAATGGCGTTTGGAAAGTCAATGCCCTGGCTTTTGAAGCGATCAAGTGTGGGTGTGCGGCACTGATCAACATCCGATGTGCCTCGCCATTGATCCGCAAAAACAACCACGACATTCTGAGGCCTTCGATTGGTCAGCCTTTGACGAATCAGTTGAAATTCTTGTCCCAGCACTGCTGTTTATTTTGCGACTTGAATAGGTGCATTTGCTGTTTGGTTTGAATCAGTAGGGCGCTGATGCTCCAAAAAATGACTTTGTTCACGAGCATAGCGTTTAAGCTAAGCTTGCAAAAATTTTTGCTAGGAATTCGGGTTTTCAAATTTCCGAAGTTTATAAATATCGTAAATTTCTTTGGTTTCCCATGGCTCAAATGGATGTTTTATCTTGTATTTTTTAATTCTTTCGGAAAAGTTCTTGCATCGCACAAAAATGTTTTCGTTTATTATTTTATGGCTCAGTTCGTTTTTCGTGAGGATTAGATACGGTATTAAGTGGTGTCCTTTGCCGCTGTAGTTGGTAAGCTTTTCAGCGGAATTAATATCTACCCTTGATTTTAATTTTTCTTTTGATTTTTCTATTAATGAACGGTGTGATCCGAAGTGTAAGTGTACGAGAGATATTTCGCTTTCGCTGGTTCGATGCGAAGAGCTGCAGCTGTGAAAGCCGATATTTAGATTTCGAAAATCGGTTGTTGTGAAAAAGAGTTTTGTTGGCCTTTCGGCTGGCATTGGCATAAATTCATGGTGTGAAAAGGGCGAATTGTTTAACCTTCTCTTTACTTTAAAGATTTTTCCTGAGGCGCATCCATGCAAATATTTTTTAATACTTTTGGCTTTGCACTCTATTCCTTTTTGAGTCTCTAGTGTCAAAAATTCGTCGCAATCAAGCGGTATGCTGACGCAATTTGGTTTGTGATTTTTTTTGATCAACTCTTCGATTATGGCTCCTTTCTTCTCGAATTCTTCGGGATTCTCTTTGGAGACAATATTGAATCCTTTTTTTGCTAATAATTCCAGTATTTTTAGCGTTTTTTGTTCATTTGATCCGTTGTCAACGATTGTAATATTTGCAGGACGGGTGATCTTTGTGTGATATTTAGACCACGCTTCAAGAAGGTCGCATTCATTTTTTTGCATCATATATATAAGTATTTTATTTGACTTGCTTAGTTGCGCTTTTATAAAGTTAATAGGCAGGCTTAATTTAAGCATTTGATTTGGATGAGATTTTTGTGAATAATAAAAATGTGGTAGATAAAAGGTATATTCCAAGAGGACTTCCTATAGGATTGTTAAATTCAATACTAGCTCCTCCCAGAAGCCATAAGGGCAGTTTCTGATTTGTTGAGATAAGAATATTTTGTAATAGAAACCACCCAGCGACTAGTCCGCCATGCAGGCCAATGCAGCCCCAAAGTGAACCCCGGTCTGCTTGCCGCTGTTTGGCAAGAACCATCCCTAGTAGAAATAGGCCGATGAGTAGGCCGCTCATTGCACCCAGCCCCAGGTTGAAGCGCGTGTGAACGAGGCTGAAGATGCTGGCTTGGGCTATGGCTCCACGACGCGAGCCCATCATTCGATTGAGTTCCTCCCAGAGCCAGCCGCGAAAAATCAATTCTTCTGCAAAGCCAACGCCGAGGCAGAGCAACACAGCATTCACCAAGTGGCTTCCATCCACTTCGCCTCGCCAATCTCCCGAGCCTTCGATCAGAACGACGCTTGTGATCACCGTCAGCAGCCCTGCGGCAATGAGAAGACCTTTGAGAAGAGCAGCTGCAGGTGTGGGTCGTTTCTGTGGGGTAGCCCCGCAGATTCCCAGGGCCGCCCAAGGCCGTGATTCGGACCAACGCAGTGCTGCCCAGCGGGGCAGCACCAGGAGGAACAGCGCAAAACTCAGCACCGTTCCGGTGAGTGAGAGCTGATCCATTGGCAGGCCAAGCAGCGTCAACGGAACAGCGGCAAGCCACCCCAACGCATAAAGGAGAGGAATGAACAGAACCGTGGGCAGCCAGGCCGGCTGAAGCAGGAGAAACCTCTTCAGCAGTTGCTTCATCGCTCTAGTTTTCAGGCTCGATGGAGCTGGTCAGCCCCTTGGCCTTGAGGGTTTCGCAATAGAACTCCGCCGGTTCGATGTCACACACGATCACCAAGCCCACGCCTGTGTTGTGGGCCTCCAGCATCACGGCCATGCAGTCCTGCTCGCTGAGTTGAGGCACGACCTGCTGCAGGGTGGCCACCACGTATTCCATGGAATTCACCGGATCGTTGTGCAGCAGCACCTTGTAGCGAGGCGAGCGCTTGCGAACCCGCTCTGGCGCCTTGTCCAGAACAGCTGCACCACCTGGTTTTTGGCTGGGAGAGTCCACCGCCATGACCATTGATCCGAAGCCTTTGGAATCTAAAGGGAATGGGGAGAGGGGGCGGCTCACAACGCCTTGATGCGTGCCATGGCTTCATCCACGTTGGCGCGGCTGTTGAAGGCCGACAAGCGGAAATACCCCTCGCCAGCGGCGCCGAAACCGCTGCCGGGTGTGCCCACCACGTTGGCCTTGTTGAGCAGATGGTCGAAGAAGCCCCAGGAGTCCATGCCCTCAGGGGTCTTGATCCAGACGTAGGGAGCGTGTTCGCCGCCATAGACGGTGAGGCCTGCAGCACTGAGTTCGCGGCGAATGATCGCGGCGTTCTCCATGTAGAAGCTCACCAGGGCCTTCACCTCGGCCTGACCGGCTTCGGAATAAACAGCCTCAGCTCCGCGCTGAATGATGTAGCTCACACCGTTGAACTTGGTGCTCTGACGTCGGTTCCACAGCCCCCAGAGTTCCACGGCTTCGCCGTTGGCTGCTTTGCCTTTCAGCCCCTTGGGCACCACGGTGAAGGCACAGCGCGTGCCGGTAAAGCCGGCGTTTTTGGAGAAGGATCGGAATTCGATGGCACAGTCCCGGGCTCCTTCGATCTCGAAGATGGAGTGGGGGAGTTCCGGATCCTGGATGAAGGCCTCGTAGGCCGCATCGAAGAGGATCAGTGCGCCATTGGCGCGGGCGTAGTTCACCCAGGCCTGGAGTTGTTCCCGGGTGGCGACGGCACCGGTGGGGTTGTTGGGGAAGCAGAGGTAGATCAGGTCGACCGGTTCACTGGGAATCTGCGCTGCAAAGCCGTTGTCTGCGCTGATCGGTAGGTAGGTCAGTCCCGCGTAGCGACCGATCTCTCCAGCTTCCCCGGTGCGGCCAGCCATCACGTTGCTGTCCACGTACACCGGGTAGACGGGGTCCGTGACGGCCACCTTGTTGCTCTCGCCGAGGATGTCGAGGATGTTGCTGCTGTCGCACTTGGAGCCGTCGGAAACAAAAATTTCCTCGGCACTGATGTCGCAGCCTCGGGCTTGGAAGTCGTTTTTGGCGATGGCCTCCCGCAGCCAGCCGTAGCCCTGTTCCGGGCCATAGCCATGGAAGCCTTCGGCGGTGCCCATCGCATCGATGGCGGTTTTCATGGCTTCACGGCAGGCCAGCGGCAGGGGTTCCGTGACATCACCGATGCCCAGGCGGATCAGCGCTGCCTCGGGATTGGCGCTGCTGAATGCTTTGACGCGTCGACCGATCTCAGGGAACAGGTAGCCCGCTTTGAGCTTGAGGTAGTTGCCGTTGACCTGAACCACGGAATCGGGAGCTATTTCTGCGGTGCATCCTGCCGTGTCGGTAGCTCCATACGATGACCTCAGGAGTCAGGACATCCGACGTGGTCGTCTCATCCCTGGATCACCCGGTTGATTTTCATGCCCTGGTGGACAGCGGCATCAACAAACCGGCCCGCTACATGGGGCATGAGTTAGGGGTTGAACCACGTGACTGGCAGACAGCGTCGGTTCGCTGGGCGCTCACCTACCCCGAGATCTATGAGGTTGGCTCCAGCAACCTGGGCCACATCATTCTTTATTCGATCCTCAATGCCGTCCCCGGGCAGTTGTGTGATCGCGCCTATCTTCCAGCGGCTGATCTGGCAAGCCGCTTGCGGGAACGTTCCCAGGCGTTGTTTGCCGTGGAAAGCCGTCGGCCTTTGCCGGCCTTCGACATCCTGGGTTTCAGTCTCAGTTACGAACTGGGCGCCACCAACATTCTTGAGATGCTGGATCTGGCGCAGGTGCCCATCCGCGCCGCTGATCGGGGCGACTTGCCCCTGAGTGATCCTGCAGCACCTCCTTTGATTTTCGCTGGTGGGCCCACCGCCACCAGCAATCCAGAGCCCTATGCCCCGTTTTTCGACTTCATCGCTCTGGGTGACGGTGAGGAGCTGTTGCCCGAAATCGGTCTGGTGGTGGCGCAAGCCAAAGCGGATGGATTGACGCGATCGCAATTGCTGCGGGATCTGGCCCAGGTTCCCGGCGTTTACGTGCCTGCGCTCTATGGAACGGGCGCCGATGGGGTCACCCTCGAGCCGCTTCATCCTGATGTCCCGGCACGGGTTCTTCGCCGTGTGGCGACGCCAATGCCCCACTACGCCATGGGTCTCGTGCCCCATGTGGAAACGGTGCACGACCGTCTCACGGTGGAGATTCGCCGCGGTTGCACCCGGGGTTGTCGCTTCTGCCAGCCCGGAATGTTGACGCGACCGGCTCGGGATGTGGAACCCGAAGCGGTGATCGAGGCAGTGGAGACCGGCATGAAACAAACCGGCTACAGCGATTTCTCGCTGCTCTCCTTGAGCTGCAGCGACTATCTGGCGCTGCCGGCGGTGGGGGTGGAGTTGCGCAACCGCCTGGCGGATCAGAACGTCACGCTTCAACTGCCCAGCCAGCGGGTGGATCGCTTCGATGAAGACATTGCCCACATCCTTGGCGGCACGCGGAAAGCGGGTCTCACCTTCGCCCCGGAGGCCGGGACACAGCGCCTCCGCGACATCGTCAACAAGGGCCTCACCGATGACGACCTTCTGGATGGCATCCGCACGGCCATGCAGAACGGGTACCGCAAGGTGAAGCTGTACTTCATGATCGGTCTCCCCGGTGAGACGGATGCCGATGTTCTCGGCATTGCCGAGACCTGCGTGATGCTCCAGCAGCGCTGCCGTGATCTGGGTCGGCTGAACCTGAACATCACGATCAGCAATTTCACGCCCAAGCCCCACACCCCTTTTCAGTGGCACAGCGTCTCCACAGCTGAGTTTGAGCGGCGCCAGGTGCTGCTCAAGGAGGCCTTCAGGCGTTTGCGCGGCGTGAAGGTGAATTTCACCGATGTGCGGCTTTCGGCCATGGAGGATTTTGTGGGCCGCAGCGATCGGCGCCTTGCCCCGGTGATCGAGGCGGCCTGGCGAGCTGGTGCCGGCATGGATGCCTGGTTCGAGTCGCTGGATCGCACCTACGCCGCCTGGACCGCAGCCATCGCGGATGCCGGCCTGGAGGGGCGTTACCGGGAGATGGAGGTGGGGGGTTGGAGTGCTGTGGCTGCGCTGGATCGGGAGGATCTGGAAGCGTTCTGTGCTCAGCCACTCCCCTGGGATCACATCGACACCGGCATCGACAAAGCCTGGCTCGCGGACGATCTGCAACGGGCTCTGGCGGCGGCGGTTGTGCCCGACTGCTCCTTTGATGGTTGCAGCAGTTGTGGGGTCTGCGGCCCGGATCTCGGGCACAACGTGGTGGTTCCCGCTCCTGAGGTGCCAACCCAGGTGCCGACCCAGGCGCCGCCCAGTGACCGGGTGTGCCGGATCCGGGTGCAATTCGCCAAAACGGGATCGATGGCGCTGCTCAGCCATCTTGATTTGATGCGCATGCTGGAGCGGGCCCTTCGTCGCAGTGCGCTTCCGATCAGCTTCACCGGTGGGTTTCATCCACTGCCGCGGGTTCAGATCGCTTTGGCACTTCCCCTCGGTGCTGAGGCCCAGAGCGAGTGGATGGATCTGGAATTCACCGAGGCCCTGGATCCCAACCACTTCCGCAAGACGCTTCAGCCGTTGCTGCCGGAGGGCATTCAGCTGCTGGCGGCAGCTGAGGTTCCCGTCAGTGGCAAGAGCCTTTCGCAAGAACTGACGGGGGCCATTTGGTGTTTTGATCTCGTGCCGCAGGAGCAGGCCCTGATGTCATTGGATTGGACTGCGGCGGTGGATCAGCTCCTGCAGGCCACAGCCTTGGTGTGGCACGACACCGACAAGAAGGGCCGCCCTCGGGAACGGGATTGCCGCCCCGCGTTGAAGGCGCTGCAGGTGACGGATCAGAACGCCAATGGATCCGTTCGGCTTCGCTTGGAAGCGGCGGTGGATGAGATGGGTCGAAGCTTGCGCCCTGCTCAGATTCAGCACTGGCTGGCTGAGACCGTTGGTCAGCCCTTGCAGGTGCAACGCTTGGCGCGAGAGGCCCTGCTCCTCAGTGCGCAGTGCTAATTTGGCTAAAGAACAGGTGTTTCGTCCATCGGGACCAACCTTGTTCCGGTCTTGTCTGATCCAACACGGATATCGAGGTCCACATCACGGCTTGCACGGCGGTCTTTTTTGGAACCCCCAAGCCTGAGTCATAGGAGTTCTTGCTCCGCAACCTTTTGGTCTTGCTGACCAGCTCAGATCTTTCCATCAACCCGTGAGGGAGAACCGGCAGGTTCCTCAACGGATTTGGCCCTCAATCGGGCTCAACCAGTCCTGTTATGCCCCAGCAAATTGTCATCGCGGAGCAGCTGCGCATCGCAGCAGTGCTGACCGATGAACGCGTTGATGAACTCATCGTCGCGCAGGGTCGTTATCAGATCGGAGATGTCTATTTAGGAACGGTAGAAAATGTTCTGCCAGGCATTGATGCCGCCTTCGTCAATATCGGTGAGAGTGAGAAAAACGGGTTCATCCATGTCACCGATCTTGGGCCGCTGCGTCTGAAGAAAGGTTCAGCAGGGATCACTGAACTTCTGGAGCCTCGCCAGAAGGTTCTGGTTCAGGTGATGAAAGAACCGACCGGCACCAAAGGCCCACGGTTGACGGGAAATCTTGCTCTGCCAGGTCGCTACCTGGTTCTTCAGCCCCATGGCCAGGGGGTCAACATCTCCCGGCGCATCAGTTCTGATGCAGAACGGAACCGGCTGCGTGCCCTTGGTGTTCTGATCAAGCCGCCTGGAGCCGGTCTGCTGATCCGTACGGAAGCCGACGGCATCAGCGAAGAGCTGTTGATTGAGGATCTGGAATCCTTGCTGCGCCAGTGGGAGGCGATTCAGCAAGCCGCTGAAACGGCTGCACCGCCGGTGCTGCTCAACCGCGATGAAGACTTCATCCATCGGATTCTGCGGGACCACATGGGCCCGGATCTGGCCCGGGTTGTGGTGGACGATGCCGCCGCTGTGAACCGTGTGAGCAGTTTCCTTGGTGCCGAAGCCGGCAATGTGCTGGTGGAGGCTCACAGTGAACCCAGCGAGTTGCTGGAGCACTACAAGGTCAATGCCGCCATCCGCGATGCGCTGAAGCCGCGGGTTGATCTGCCGTCCGGTGGCTACGTGATCATCGAGCCCACCGAAGCACTCACGGTGATCGATGTGAACTCGGGCTCGTTCACACGATCGGCCAATGCGCGCGAAACCGTTCTGTGGACCAACTGCGAGGCGGCGATCGAAATCGCTCGCCAGCTCAAGCTTCGCAACATCGGTGGGGTGATCATCATCGACTTCATCGATATGGATTCCCGTCGTGATCAGCTCCAGCTGCTGGAGCATTTCACGACAGCCGTCCGTGACGACTCAGCCCGCCCGCAGATTGCACAGCTCAGCGAACTGGGCCTGGTGGAACTCACCCGCAAGCGTCAAGGGCAGAACATCTATGAACTGTTTGGTCGGGCTTGCCCCAGCTGTGGTGGTCTGGGCCATGTGGCCGTTCTTCCCGGCAAAGACCTGCTTCAACCTCTGGCAACGGCCACAGGATTGGTTCGCTCGGCGGCCTCTGCCCGCGCCGAAGTTGTTGCGCCAGGAGAGAGCGGTGGCAATGGCCGGCGGCGGCGCGGTGGTCGAGGGCGCGGCAGTCAGGATGCCGTCCTTCCTGTCGAGACGACCGACACCACTGCCCCTGAGGTGTCGACCCAAGAGGCTCAGGAGCCCGCGACCGCCCGTCGTCAGGACCCTGAATTGGTTGCCGTCCCGATGACCGGCGAGCAACAGCAGTTGTTTGGTTGGCTGGGATTGAACCCTGCCCTGTTGCTGGAGGAGCCCCCTACATCCGACAACGTCGTGGTCCGGGTTGTGCGTCCTGGCGAGGACGAGCAGGAGGTGCTGGAGGCGGCGCGTCAGCAATTGGCGGCCAGTTCCGGACGCCGCCGTCGTCGTGGCGGACGGGGTGGTCGTTCAGGTTCACGCAACGGGGCGAGTCAGTCCACTGCGATCCCGGTCCCTGCCGCTGAGACTCCTGTTGTCGTCACCTCATCCGCCCCGGATGAGTCGGTTCCCCTGATGGTGGAGATCACCCCCTTGGAGGCGGTGACCAACCTGACGATCACCGAACCAGAACCGGCCCCCATCAGCCAACCGGCTGAGCCTGAGCCTGTGGCCGTGGCGGACACATCTGAGCCTGATGAGCCTCGCCGTCGCCGTCGCCGCTCCTCGGCTGTCGCCACGGTCTGAGTCGGATGACCGCGCAGGACTCCCTCCCCCTCGGGCGGGACGTGGCTGGTGTGGATGAAGTCGGTCGCGGTTGCTTGTTCGGTCCTGTGTTTGCGGCTGCTGTTGTGCTCGAGACCGCAGCGGCTCAAGAGCTGTTGAAGGCAGGGCTGACCGATAGCAAAAAACTGTCAGCCAAGCGTCGGGCTGCTCTGGTTCCGGTGATCCAGTCGCTGTGTGCGGCATCCGGTCTGGGCCAGGCATCAGCGCGCGAAATTGACGCCTGCGGCATCCGCGTTGCCACGGAACGCGCCATGTTGCGGGCGCTGCAGCGACTGCCGCAGCGCCCTGGGCTCGTGCTGGTGGATGGCAACCTTCCCCTTCGGCTGTGGCAGGGCCCGCAGCGCACGGTGATCGCAGGGGACAGCCGATCAGCGGCCATTGCTGCGGCGAGTGTTCTGGCCAAGGAGGCCAGGGATGCACTCATCCGGCGCTTATCGGCTCGATTCCCTGGTTACGGCCTCGAGCGCCATGCGGGCTACGGCACGGCGCAACATCGTCAGAGCTTGATGGCCTCAGGCCCCACGCCCCTGCATCGGCACACGTTCTTGAGGCGTCTGCTCGGTTGAGCCTTGCCCGTCGGTTTCCCGGCACCAGCTTCGGTAGTCGTCGATCAGTTGCTGGCCAACCCGGGCTTTGATGCCAATGAGGATGCCACTCAAGATTGATTCGCCCGTTGATTCCAGCACCCGTTTGGGGATCAGCTTGAGCAGCGATGGCTGGCTGACGCTCACCGAAAGATGGGCATGTCCCTGAAGTCCGTCGGGTGTGGACGTCAGCCGTGCTTCCAGGTTCAGGGCGAAGTCATCAACAATCCCCAGACCCTCCAGTTCGCAGTCGAGGGCCTGCATCACCAAGGTGTCGCCTTCCATGTGGATCTGGAGGGACACCACGGGTTTCACGTGGAGCTGGAAGACCTGAAGGCTGGTTACCACATAGCGGTAGCGCCCTGACTGCAGGCGGGTGAGCTGTTTGGCATCCAGCAGGGCCCCGAGGACGCGCTCCTCCTCCAGCAGGTAAGTGGGAAGCCGCTCTGCTCCGGTTCGGACAGGCAGATCAAGCTTTTGACTGGCTTCGAAGGCCAGGGGCATGGTCTTCACCTGACGCGGCATGATCTTATCGAGTCCATCCAGTGCGGCTTCGATGCCTACACGTCTCGCATTCCTTGGCCCAGTCGGGACCTATGGCGAGCAGGCCGCCCGGGTGTTGATCGAACAGGACGCTCTCGAGGATGTCCAGCTCGTTCCCTGCGTGGGGCTCCGATCGGTGGTGGAACAGCTGGCTGGAGGGCAGTGTGATGCAGCCGTTGTCCCGATCGAGAACTCGGTTGAAGGGGGGGTGACAGCGACCCTCGATGCGCTGTGGTCCCATCCAGAGCTCTGTATCCGCAGGGCTTTGGTGCTGCCGATTCAGCACGCTCTGCTGGGGAGTGGGCCGCTCAGCAGAGTCACCGAAGTGCTCTCCCACCCGCAGGCCCTGGCCCAGTGCAGTGGCTGGTTGGCCCAGCATCTGCCCGACGCCTTGCAACTGCCCACCTCATCCACGGCTGAAGCAGCTCGCATGGTGGCGGGCAGTCCCTTCCGGGCTGCGATCGCCTCCCAGACCGCTGCCCGGGAACACGGGTTGGATCAGCTGGCGTTCCCGGTGAACGATGTTGCGGGCAATCGCACCCGTTTTCTGCTGCTGCGCCGTGGGCAGCGCAGTGAGCATGGCGATTTGGCCAGTCTGGCGTTCTCGCTGCATCGAAATGCGCCGGGGGCTTTGTTGGAGGCTTTGGCCTGTTTGGCTGAGCGGGGCCTGAACATGAGTCGGATTGAATCGCGACCGTCCAAACGGGAGCTGGGGGAATACGTCTTTTTTGTGGATGTGGATCTTCCGCCGGCTCCGTCAGCGGCTCTGAAGGATCTGATCGCCCAGTTGCAGCCTCTGTGTGAGCATCTCGCCCATTTCGGTGCCTACCCCAGCAGCGATTTGAGCGGCTGTTGAGGATCAGTCTTTTCTGATCCGGAAGACGCCGAATTGCATCAGACCGGTGGCGAAGGCCCAGTGCATCAGCAGCAACGTCGGCGTTTCTCTCAGGCCTTGCAGGACCGCTTTCGGTCCCAGGCTGAGCACCGCCCAGGGACGGCGGACGCCCTCGATGATCGAGTCAATCCATGAGGGGAGCGTGGCCTGGGTCCAGTCACCGGTGACGATCTCGCCACGGTTGTGCACGCTGTTGTCGAGGTTCTGGCGGAACCCCTTGATGCTGGCGAATTCAGGGTGGGCCCATTGGTTGAGCAGCTGACGCATCACCCAGCGTTCGGTTCGCGTCATGCCGCCGTCAGATGGATCCCGGCGGTTCCAGTCGGCCACTGCAAGCAGACCCCCCGGTCGCATCACCCGCAGCAGCTCATCGGCATAACGCTGCTTGTCCGGCATGTGGGGACCGGCCTCCACACTCCAAACCGCATCAAAGCTCTGATCGGGCAGTTGAAGATCCAAGGCGTCCATCACCTGGAAGCGGCAACTCAGACCTGATGGGGTGAGTTGTGTGGCTCGTTCCACCTGAGCAGGGCTGATGCTGATGCCGAGAACGTTCAATCCGTAATCCCGCGCCAGGATTCGGGCACTGCCACCGATGCCGCATCCCACATCCAGCACCCGGCTGCCGGCGGGGAGTTGGTCCAGACCGCTCCATCGCACCAGCTCGTGGACGAAGGCTTCCTTGGCTTCGCGGAAGTCGCAGGAGCCGGGCGGGGTCCCGTAATGGCCGAGATGGACATGCTCTCCCCAGAGCTGCTCCAGCAAGCGGTCTTCCGTCCAGGCGTCGTAGGCGGAGGCGACACTCTCCGATGATTCGTAGCGCCGGTCGCGGCGAAGCCACAGCGCAACTCCGGTGGCTCCAACGGAGCCGACTACCAATAACAGAGATCCCAACATCACTTCAGATCCATCAACACAGTGCGGGCCGCCAGTTGGCGTCGGGTGTGGTCCAACATTTCAAATTGCTGACTCAACCGTTCGTGGGTGTCGGTTAGTTCCAGAAGACTCTGTTGCTCCGAAGCAGCCTGATCCAGATGGGCGCTGATCCAGAAGGAGAGTTCCCGCGGTAGATCAGGCAGATCGTCAGGCAGTTCCACCTCTCGGTTCTGCAGTTTGCTGGTCAGCTGAACGACGTCGCTCAAGGCTTCGCTCACCTTGTCCCGCAGGCTGTTGAGCTGGTCGGTGTCGGCCACGGGCTCATCCTCCAGCCAGCTCACAATCCCTGTTCGGTAGGGCGTTTCCCGCGTGATGTTGAGCAGCCGGAACCGCTGTTGGCCCAGCGAAACGATGTAGCTGCGACCGTCTTCGGTTGTTTGGTGCTGAAGCACTTCAGCGCAGCAACCGATTTCGGCCATTTCGCCGTTCTCGGGGTTGATGCGAACGATGCCGAATCGTTTGTCGGTCTCCAGAACCGTCTGGAGAAGCATCCGATAACGAGATTCAAAAATGTGCAGCGGCAGGAGCTGCTGCGGGAACAACACGACGTCCGGCAGGGGGAACAGGGGAAGCTCCCTCACAGAAAAATCGGACACGAACGCCGTGTTGTAGGCAACTGAATCCTAGGAAAATGAAGTTCTGATCGAACGGATCAGAGCTTCACTTCGATGTCCACACCACTGGGGAGATCAAGCTTCATCAGCGCATCGATGGTTTTGGCCGAGGGGCTGTAGATGTCGATGATCCGACGGTGGGTGCGGGTCTCGAAGTGCTCGCGGGAGTCCTTGTCCACGTGGGGAGAGCGCAGAACGCAGTAGATCTTGCGTTTCGTGGGCAGGGGGATCGGACCGATCGCGGTTGCAGCGGTGTTATCGGCCGTTTCAATGATTTTCTCGCAAGAAAGATCGAGCATGCGGCGGTCGAACGCCTTCAGGCGGATGCGGATCTTCTGCTGAGCGATGGCAGTGGACATAGGAAGGGAGCGAAAAAGCTTCGAGGACGAAGCAGGACTTCAGTTGTCGAGGTTCAGAGAAATGTAGGAGATGGGGGGCTGAGCCCCTCCATCTCCTGCCGTGTGGTTCAGCTTGCGCTGATCACTCGATGATCTTGGAGACCACGCCAGCACCGATGGTGCGGCCGCCTTCGCGAATAGCGAAGCGCATGCCTTGCTCGATGGCGACGGGGCAGATCAGCTCACCGGTCATCTGGATGTTGTCACCAGGCATCACCATTTCCACGTTGGAACCGTCTTCCGCGGTGAAGGCAGTGATTTGGCCGGTCACGTCCGTTGTACGGATGTAGAACTGCGGGCGGTAGCCAGCGAAGAAGGGGGTGTGGCGGCCGCCCTCTTCCTTCTTGAGCACGTACACCTGACCCTCGAACTTGGTGTGAGGGGTGATGGAACCGGGCTTCACGAGCACCATGCCGCGCTCGATTTCTTCCTTCTGGATGCCGCGCAGCAGCAGACCAACGTTGTCGCCAGCCATGCCCTCATCGAGCAGCTTGCGGAACATTTCCACACCGGTGACGGTGGTCTTGCGGGTGTCCTTGATACCGACGATTTCGATCTCTTCGCCAACCTTGACGATGCCGCGCTCGATCCGGCCGGTGGCCACGGTGCCGCGACCGGTGATGGAGAAGACGTCTTCCACTGCCATCAGGAAGGGCTTGTCCACTTCCCGCTCAGGCTCAGGAATGCTGGCGTCAACAGCCGCCATCAGTTCCTCGATCTTGGCTTCCCACTCAGCCTCGCCCTCGATGGCCTTCAGGCCGGAGACCTGAACCACGGGGATGTCGTCGCCGGGGAAGTCGTAGCTGGAGAGCAGTTCGCGGATCTCCATCTCCACCAGTTCGATGATCTCTTCGTCATCGACCATGTCGCACTTGTTCAGTGCAACCACCAGAGCGGGAACGCCCACCTGCTTGGCCAGAAGGATGTGCTCCTTGGTCTGGGCCATGGGGCCGTCAGTGGCGGCACACACCAGGATGGCGCCGTCCATCTGAGCGGCACCGGTGATCATGTTCTTCACATAGTCCGCGTGGCCAGGGCAGTCCACGTGGGCGTAGTGACGAGTCTCGGTCTCGTACTCAACGTGAGCGGTGTTGATGGTGATGCCGCGCTCACGCTCTTCAGGGGCGCCGTCGATGTCGGCGTAGTTCTGAACTTCAGCCTGCCCCTTCTTGGCGAGCACGTTGGTGATCGCAGCGGTGAGGGTGGTCTTGCCGTGGTCAACGTGGCCGATGGTGCCGATGTTGACGTGGGGCTTGTTCCTTTCGAACTTCTCGCGTGCCATGGGTGTTTAAAGAATCGAGGGTTGGATTTGGAGGAGTTTAGAGATCAGGAATTGCCCTGATTCTTGGAAATGATGGCCTCGGCCACATTGCGAGGAACTTCGGCGTAATTGTCGAATTCCATCGAGAAAATGCCCCGGCCCTGGGTCATGGAGCGGAGCTCGGTGGCGTAACCGAACATCTCGGCAAGGGGCACCTTGGCCGAGATTTTGGACGTGCCGTCTTCGACGGACTGGCCCTCAACCTGACCTCGACGGGAGGACAGGTCGCCGATGATCGAACCGAGGAAATCCTCGGGAGCTTCGACCTCAACCTTCATCATCGGCTCAAGCAGCACAGGGTTGCACTTCTTGACGCCGTCCTTGAAGGCCATGGATCCGGCGATCTTGAACGCCATCTCCGAGGAGTCGACGTCGTGATAGGAGCCATGCACCAGGGTGCATTTCACATCGATGAGGGGGTATCCGGCGATCACACCGGATTCGCAGGTCTCCTTCATGCCCTGCTCGGCGGGCTTGATGTATTCCTTCGGAACGACACCGCCCACGATCTTGTTGACGAATTCGAAGCCGGAGCCGGGCTCGCCCGGTTCCATCTCGATCACAACGTGGCCGTACTGGCCCTTACCACCGGTCTGACGGGAGAACTTGCCCTCGCCACCTGCGGAACCACGGATGGTTTCGCGGTAGGACACCTGAGGTGCGCCGATGTTGGCTTCCACCTTGAACTCACGCAGCATGCGGTCCACCAGGATTTCCAGGTGGAGTTCGCCCATGCCGGCGATCACGGTCTGGCCGGTCTCGGAGTCGGTGTTGACGCGGAAGGTGGGGTCCTCTTCAGCCAGAGCAACCAGGGCCTTGGAGAGCTTCTCCATGTCGCCCTTAGTCTTCGGCTCAACAGCCACGGAGATCACCGGTTCAGGGATGAACAGGGTCTCGAGAACGATCGGATCGTCCTGGGTGCAGAGGGTGTCACCCGTGGTGGTGTTCTTCAGTCCGAGCACCGCACCGAGGTCGCCGGCACGCAGTGCGTCGACTTCCTCACGGTCGTCAGCCTTGAGCACCACGAGGCGGGAGATGCGCTCCTTCTCGCCTTTGGTGGAGTTGAGCACGTAGCTGCCCTTCTCGAGGATGCCGGAATACATCCGAACGAAGGTGAGCTTGCCGTAGGGATCGGCCATCACCTTGAAGGCGAGGGCGCTGAAGGGGGCGTTGTCGTCGGACGGACGCACCGCTTCGCTGCCGTCGGGGAGCACACCCTGGATGGGGGGAACGTCGACGGGGGCAGGCAGGTAGTCGATCACAGCGTCGAGCACCAGCTGCACACCTTTGTTCTTGAAGGCGGAGCCGCAGAGCATGGGCACCAGGCCGTGCTTGAGCACGCCCTCACGGATGCCTTTCTTGAGCTCGTCAACGCTGAGTTCGCCGGTTTCGAGGAACTTCTCGATCAGCGCCTCATCGGTCTCGGCGACGGTCTCCATCAAGGTGTTCCGCCATTCGGCCACCTCATCGGCCATGTCGGCCGGCACCTCGGCTTCTTCGATGTCAGTGCCGAGATCGTTCTTATAGATGTAGGCCTTGTTGGCAACGAGATCGATGATGCCGCTCAGCTCACCTTCAGCACCGATCGGAAGCTGGATCGGTACAGCGTTGGCCTTGAGGCGATCCTTGATCTGGCCGTGAACCTTGAGGAAGTCCGCACCGGTGCGGTCCATCTTGTTCACGAACACCATCCGGGGAACCGAATAGCGATCGGCCTGACGCCAGACGGTTTCCGATTGGGGCTGAACGCCACCAACGGCGCAGAAGACGGCGATCACACCATCCAGCACACGCATGGAGCGCTCCACCTCAATGGTGAAGTCCACGTGGCCAGGCGTGTCGATGATGTTGATCCGATGGTCCTGCCAGGACGTCGAAATGGCAGCTGCGGTGATCGTGATGCCACGCTCCCGTTCCTGGGCCATCCAGTCGGTCACGGCGGCGCCGTCATGCACCTCGCCGATTTTGTGAACCACACCGGAATAGAACAGGATCCGTTCTGTCGTGGTGGTTTTGCCGGCATCGATGTGAGCAGCGATACCAATATTTCTGACGCGTTCCAGGGGGAAGTCGCGGGCCACAGGAAATTCTCCGGGGGTGGGGCGTGAAAAGGCGGGGTGACTCTACAGGCCAGCCATGAACATCTGTGTTGATGGCTGGCCTGTGAGGCTCAGTAGCGGTAGTGGGCGAAAGCCTTGTTGGCTTCGGCCATCTTGTGGGTTTCTTCGCGCTTGCGAACGGCGTTGCCAGCCTCGTTGGCGGCATCCATCAGTTCGCCAGCCAACTTCTGGGCCATGCTCCGGCCGTTGCGGGCACGGGAGAAGCTCACCAGCCAGCGAAGAGCCATGGCGGTGCCGCGCTCCTGGCGCACTTCCATGGGCACCTGATAGGTGGCACCACCGACGCGGCGGGCGCGCACTTCCACCAGGGGGGTGGCGTTCTTGACAGCTGTTTCGAACAGCTCGAGCGGATCTCCACCGGTGCGCTCGTTGATCAGGCCGAACGCGTCGGACAGGATCCGTTGCGCTGTCGACTTCTTGCCGTGCTGCATCAAGCGCACCACCATCATCGTGGCGAGGCGGCTGTTGAACTGCGGGTCGGGAAGAATCGGGCGCTTCTCAGCGGCGTTGCGGCGTGACATTAGGGATCAGAACTTGATGAGGATGGGGAAGAAACCGGTGATCACTCCTTCGGAGCCTTGGCGCCGTACTTGGAGCGGGACTGACGCCGGTCTTTCACGCCAGCGGTATCCAGGGTTCCGCGGATGATGTGGTAGCGGACGCCAGGGAGGTCTTTGACACGACCGCCGCGGATCAACACCACCGAGTGCTCCTGCAGGTTGTGACCGACACCGCCGATGTATGCCGTGACCTCAAAGCCGGAGGTCAGGCGCACACGAGCCACCTTGCGCAGCGCCGAATTCGGCTTTTTGGGCGTTGAGGTGTAAACGCGGGTGCAAACACCGCGACGCTCAGGGCAGGACTTCAAAGCCGGGGACTTGGTCTTGGCCTTGAGGCGTGAGCGCTCAGTGCGGATCAGCTGTTGGATGGTTGGCATCGATGGTCGGTGAGCGGTCGGACTCCCGACCTGATTCGACAATCGACCACGATACCGGGTGACGGTCCCCCCTCAAAGGCGGCTGAAGGCACTGCCGCAGGCACAGGGTTCAACCCCATCGCTGTTGCGGATCAGAAAACCACCACCACTGAGGTCGCCGCGGTAGTCCAGGCAAAGGCCTTCAAGCAATTTGAGCTGTTTTGCAGGGGCGTGCAGGGTCACGCCATCGGCCCTTGCGATCGCAACGCCAGCCAGATGTCCTGCCCGGATGCGCAGCACATGTTGTGCGCACTCGCCGGGCGTGAGATCGAGATGCATCTGCCCCGGTGTTCCCGCAACGGCCGCCTGTCGCCCAAGCTCGGCAGCAGCAGCAGCGGTCAGCCGCAAATTGGCAGCCATGCTCAGTTCTTCGGGGCCCCCACTGTCGCAGGTCTCAGAGGGGGATGAGCCCCAGGCCGTTGTGGACTCTCGGGGTGCTGCTTCGGCCATTCATCACGGTGCGTCCGGCCACCACGAGGGTGGTGGAGCTGCCGCCATCCATGTTCAAGGCATCGCGCAGCCCCAGTTGCTGGGCTGCCAGGGCTGTTTCTACAAGGGTGGGATCACTGCCGGCGGCGCCACGCATGGTCATCAGCCACTGACCGCTCGGCCCCTGGGCCACCACCGTTCTTGGTGCCGCCAAGCTCATGAAGCCAGGGCTGAATCCCTCCTGGCGTCCATTCAGCACCACGTTGCCGTTCTGCATCAGCAGTGGACCGCCGCCCAGAACATTGGGTTGTTGCGCCAGGGAGGAGAGGGATCTGGATGTCACTCGGATCCGATCCCCAGGCCGTGCTGGCAGCGGCGTGCGTCCCCGGGCCACCACCAATTCAGCGTCTTTGGGGATGGCGATGCCGCGTTGCAGGCTGTTCTTGTCGACCGTTGCTTCGACGCGGCCGCCGCGAATCAACAGTGCTTCCTCCTCGCCGCTCAGGGCCCGGTAGCGGGGCCCCCATGCAGGTGTGTAGAGGCTCAGCCCCTTATGGACGTAGCCGCTGTTGAGTGCCATGAGGCTCCAACGGCGACCGTTGTTCACCTGCAGCGTCTGATTCAGACGCAGCCGGCCGAACTGCAGATCTCCTGAGGATCCCCAAGCGATCACACCGCGGTTCAGGATCGGACCGGACAGCCAGACCCCCTGATGCCGCACGGCCCCCAAGGGGAGTTGGTTGATCCGGTTGAAAAAGCCTCCGTTCACTGCGACCAGTGCCCCGGCGGGTTGGGAGAGCTGAGGCAGAAAACGCAGACCCTGTTGCTGCTCGGCTTTGACCAGAGGCTGAAGGGTGATGCCGAGACGGCTAAGCCGCCCGCCGGCACGGAACACCTGAATCGGTTTCACCCCCACCTTGATGGTGCGTTGCTCCAGGACGAAGCCCCGCCTCAGCCATTCGGCCACAGCTGGGTTGTGGAGGGGGAGACGTGCGCTCTGGACCGGGCGGCGACCACCGGTCTGAACACCATCCAGCACCAGCCGCCAAGGGGATGCCAGGCTCAGGCTCCTCAGCTTGATGGCTTGTCCCTTCAGCACAAGGCCGCCGTGGCGATGCAGCTGTGGCGAGAGCCCCCATGCCTTGAGTTGACGTTGCTGGGTCCGCGACAGCTTGAGCTCCAGCAACAGGTCGCCGTTCAAGCGCTGCACCAGGGCGGGGCCGTTCAGGTCCAGCACCAACCGATCGGCGGTTGAACCCTTGCCGCGGCGCAGGTTGTTCACCGTTGGTAGGGGCAGCCGAAGCTCCAAGGTGTTTCCCCTCACTTGGGCGCTGACGCCAGTGGCGGCCAGCCAGTCGCTCACTTCGAGGCCGACTTCATCACCGAGTGAACGGGTCGCCAATGCGGTCAATGCGACCGTTCGACCAAACCATTCCAGTGCCTCTCCATCGAGGCGAGACACCCGCCGGAAACCCAGACGGGATTCCAAAACCTCCAAGGGCAGCCAAAGTTCTTCCGGTTCTGCGTCGCTACCCCTCCAGAGCCAAACCGCTTTGCTGCGCTCTCTACCGATCAGCACCTCCTCACCGCTCTGGTTCGGCACAGGGCGAAGCTCAGGCGGTGGCGCGGGAAGTGGGGCAAAGGCCAGCATGAAATGCCTTGGCGGAGAGGCGCCTGCCTAGGATCGTCCCTCGAGATGGATTCTGCAGAGCTCGAAGCTGCAGGCCCATGCGATCGTCCGGTTGAGTTCCCTATGTCTGACGCCATCCGTTCCGCTGTCTGGCCTTACTGCGACAGCCCTGCACCCGAGGTTGTTGCGGGCGAGAAGGATGCGTGTGGCGTTGGTTTCCTGGCCCAGCTTCAGGGGAAGGCCAGCCACTGGGTGCTGGAGCAGGCCCTGCGTGGTCTGGGATGCATGGAGCACCGTGGCGGTTGCGGGGGAGATGGCGACTCCGGAGACGGCGCGGGGGTGTTGTGTGAGATTCCCTGGTCGTATTTGAAAGCCGTCTGGCCCGAGGCGGCTGCAGCACGGGGCCTCGGCATGATGTTCATGCCGACCGATGCCAGCCGTCGTGCTGAGGTACGGGGCCTGTGTGATGAAGAGGCCAAAGCCCTTGGTATGCAGCCTCTGGGGTGGCGAACTGTGCCCGTCGACCCTGCGGTTCTTGGGCCTTTGGCTCGTGCCACAGCCCCCGTGATCGAGCAGTGGGTGCTGAATGGTGATGCCGACGACGCAACGTTTGATGGCCAGCTGCTGCGCTTGCGGCGCCGCATCGGTGCCCGTGTGCGGGCCGCTCTGGGTGCTGAGGTGGCCCAGGACGTTTATGTCGCCTCCCTGAGCAGCCGGACGGTTGTCTACAAGGGGATGGTGCGATCTGAGGTGTTGGCGCAGTTCTACGCCGACCTGCAGGACCCAAGATTTGAGGTGAGCTTTGCGGTGTATCACCGCCGTTTCAGCACCAACACCCTGCCGCGCTGGCCCCTGGCGCAGCCGATGCGGCTTCTGGGGCACAACGGCGAGATCAACACTCTGTTGGGCAATCTCAACTGGGCTAAGGCTTCAGAAGCCAGCCTTGAGAACGTCTGGGGTGAGGCGGCTGATGACCTGATTCCGGTGGTGAACCCTGCCTTCAGTGATTCCGCCAACCTGGATGCCACTTTGGAATTGATGGTGCGCAGTGGGCGGTCGATTACCGACAGCCTTATCACACTGGTGCCCGAAGCGTTTCGCAATCAGCCCGATCTCGACAGCCGTCCCGATGTGACGGCGATGTACGAATTCAATGCGGGCATTCAGGAACCCTGGGACGGCCCGGCCCTGTTGGTGTTCGCCGACGGCAAGCGAGTGGGTGCAACGCTCGATCGCAACGGGCTGCGTCCGGCGCGTTGGTGCACCACCGCTGACGGCTTCGTGATCATGGGATCGGAGACCGGCGTGGTGGATCTCAGCGGCAAGACGATTGTTCGGAAAGGTCGTCTTGGTCCTGGTCAGATGGTGGCCGTCGATCTTGAACGTGGCGAGTTGCTCGACAACTGGTCGGTGAAGGAAGACGCGGCGCAGCGCTTCCCCTACGCCGATTGGCTGCAGAAGCATCGCCGCGGCGTGGCCCCCCAGCCCTGGACCCAGGACCGGCAGGTGGGTGAACTCGATCTGCTGCGGTTGCAGACCGCGATGGGGTTCACCGCCGAAGACTTCGATCTGATCATCGAGGACATGGCTGCCCTCGGCAAAGAGCCGACCTACTGCATGGGCGATGACATCCCCCTGGCGGTGCTCTCCGACAAGCCCCACCTGCTTTACGACTACCTCAAGCAGCGTTTCGCCCAGGTCACCAACCCTCC
Organism: Synechococcus sp. N32; assembly: GCF_900473895.1. Classification (NCBI taxonomy): domain Bacteria; kingdom Bacillati; phylum Cyanobacteriota; class Cyanophyceae; order Synechococcales; family Synechococcaceae; genus Synechococcus; species Synechococcus sp. N32. The sequence goes on along the minus strand of NZ_UCND01000003.1, from coordinate 144,661 downwards.
AATCGATCCCCTGCGGGAAAAGCTGGTGATGAGTCTGGAGATGCACCTTGGTGAGCGCCGGCCCGCCCTGAAGCCCCAGCCGGAAGCTGCCTCCGTCATCCATCTGGAGACGCCCGTTTTGAACGAGGCGGAACTGGCGGCCATCAGTGAGCAGGGTTTGCCCGTCAAGACGGTCTCCACCCAGGTGGCTGTGGAGTCGTGTGCGGGAGGCCTGCAACAGGCCATCGCGGCGCTGTGCAGCGTTGCGGAACAGGCGGTGCGTGACGGAGCCCAAGTGCTGGTGCTGTCCGACCGGGTCGATGGCACGGGGGCGGCTGCCCCGCTGACCCCCACCACGGTGGCGATGCCTGCCTTGCTGGCCGTGGGTGCTGTTCATCACCATCTGCTGCGCCAGAAGCTGCGGCTGCAGTGCTCTCTGGTGGTGGATACGGCCCAGTGCTGGAGCACCCATCACATGGCCTGCCTGATCGGTTACGGCGCCAGTGCCGTCTGCCCCTGGCTCACCTGGGAGACCACCCGCCACTGGCTGGATCACCCCAAAACCAAGAAGCGGATCGAACAGGGCAAGTTGCCCGCCCTGGATGCCAATCAAGCCCAGGCCAACGTTCGTGAGTCGCTGGAGAACGGCCTGCGCAAGATCCTCTCCAAGATCGGAATTTCACTGCTGGCCAGCTATCACGGCGCTCAGATCTTTGAAGCGATCGGCCTGGGAGCGGATGTGGTGGAGACCGCCTTCACCGGAACGACCAGCCGTGTTGCCGGAATGACGCTGGCCGAGCTGGCGAACGAAACGCTTTCGATGCACGCCAAGGCTTTCCCTGAGCTCAACCGCAGCAAGCTCGAATTCATGGGCTTCGTTCAGTACCGCAGTGGTGCTGAATACCACCGCAACAATCCCGAGCTGTCGAAGGCGCTGCACAAGGCGGTGGCTCAGGGCCCTGGTTACGACCACTTCTCCACTTACCAGGCCTTGTTGGAGAACCGACCGGTGATGGCCCTGCGGGACCTGCTGGAGTTCAAGTTGGCTCCCACCCCAGTGCCCCTGGATCAAGTGGAGAGCGTTGAGAGCATCTGCACCCGCTTCTGCACGGGCGGGATGAGCCTGGGCGCTTTGTCCCGCGAAGCCCATGAAGTGTTGGCCGTGGCGATGAATCGCATCGGCGGCAAGAGCAACAGCGGTGAAGGCGGCGAAGATCCTGCCCGCTTCCAGATCCTCAAGGATGTGGATGGCGAGGGCCGTTCCGCTTCCTTCCCCAGCATCGGTGGTTTGCGCAATGGGGACACCGCCTGCTCGGCAATCAAGCAGGTGGCTTCAGGTCGTTTCGGTGTGACGGCGGAATACCTGCGCAGCGGCAAGCAGTTGGAGATCAAGGTGGCCCAGGGCGCCAAGCCCGGTGAAGGCGGTCAGCTGCCAGGGCCCAAGGTCGACAAGTACATCGCCTGGTTGCGCAACAGCAAGCCAGGTGTGGCCTTGATTTCACCGCCGCCACACCACGACATCTATTCGATTGAAGACCTGGCGCAGTTGATCCATGACCTGCATCAGGTGCATCCCGCTGCTCCCGTGAGCGTGAAGCTGGTGGCTGAGATCGGGATTGGCACCATCGCTGCGGGTGTGGCCAAGGCCAACGCCGATGTGATCCAGATCTCCGGTCACGACGGTGGCACCGGTGCCTCTCCCCTGAGTTCGATCAAGCACGCCGGCAGCCCCTGGGAACTGGGCCTCACCGAGGTGCATCGTTCCCTGGTGGAGAACGGTTTGCGCGATCGGGTTCTGCTGCGCGCCGATGGAGGCCTTAAAACAGGCTGGGATGTTGTGATCGCTGCCCTGCTGGGGGCCGAGGAATACGGCTTCGGCTCGATCGCGATGATCGCCGAGGGCTGCGTCATGGCTCGCGTCTGTCACACCAACAACTGCCCTGTGGGAGTGGCCACGCAGAAGGAGAACCTGCGCAAGCGTTTCACCGGCATTCCTGAGCATGTCGTCAATTTCTTCTGGTACGTCGCCGAGGAAGTGCGTCAGCTGATGAGCCTGCTCGGCGTCAGCCGTCTCGAGGAGCTGATCGGTCGCACCGATCTGCTCCAGGCCCGCTCGGTTGATCTGGCCAAGACCAAGGGTGTGGATCTCTCCAGCCTGCTGGCCCCGATCAGCGGCGCCGAAGATCGCTCTTGGCTTCGCCACAGCGACGAGGCCCACGGCAACGGACCGATCCTTGAGGATCAGCTCCTCGCCGACCCTGAACTGATGGCTGCCCTGGAGAACCACGGTTCCATCAGCCGCAGCATCGAGATCATCAACACCGATCGCAGTGTTTGTGCCCGTCTGGCCGGTGAAATCGCCCAGCGCCATGGCAACCGCGGCTTCAAGGGACAGCTCGATCTCACCTTCCGGGGTGCGGCAGGCCAGAGCTTCGGCGCCTTCCTGGTGCAGGGCATGCAGGTTCGTTTGGAAGGCGAAGCCAACGACTATGTGGGCAAGGGCATGAACAGTGGTTGCATCACCCTGGTGCCATCAGATGGTTGTGCTTCTCCAGGTGACCAGGTGATCCTCGGCAACACCTGCCTCTACGGGGCCACCGGCGGTGAGTTGTTTGCCCATGGCCGGGCTGGTGAGCGCTTCGGTGTTCGCAACAGCGGCGCCCGCACGGTTGTGGAGGGAGCTGGTGACCACTGCTGTGAGTACATGACCGGTGGCGTCGTCGTTGTTCTCGGCAGCACCGGCCGCAATGTCGGCGCTGGTATGACCGGTGGAGTGACCTTCCTGCTGGATGATGAGGGGCGTGTCGCTCCTCGGGTGAACCCGGAGATTGTGGAGGTCTGCACCATCACTACCCATGAGCAGGAGTCGCTGCTGAAGGGTCTGCTGGAACGGCATGTGGCGCTCACGGGAAGCGAGAAGGCTGCTGCTCTACTGGCCGATTGGTCTGCGGCGAAGGGTCGCTTCAAGGTGTTGGTCCCCCCCAGTGAGCGGGAGGCGATGGGATTGGCCGACAAGCAGGCTGTGGCGGCTTAGCGCCGTCCCCCGCCCGTGGCCTGGTTCGTCAAGACCGAAACCTTCACGGCTGTCGCCGCCGCCCTCTCCGTTGAGCAGCGGCGACCCACCCTGGAGGCTCACCGCCGTTGGGTTTTAGATGAAGCTGCAGCAGGAGTCCGCCGTCTACGCAGCGGTTACCTTGTGGATGGCGACCGGCGTCCGGGCGGTGGGGGGTTGTTGATCTTTGAGGCGTCGTCCTATGCCGATGCTTTGGCGTGGGTGCAGAACGATCCGATGATCATCGCCGGCCTTGTGGACTGGCAGGTGCATGAATGGATTATCGTCACCAACGATGATAAACAATTAAATAACTTTCCTTAAATGTTGAGCCGTTAATCATAAATTAAAGTCGTAAAACATCAGCTCGAATTCTGCGAGATCGGCCTTTATCTGTTCTCGCTTTGATTTTGGCAGTTGCATGAGACCTAGTCCCGCTTTATGGTTAAGCGAGGTACCTTTAGTGTGAGAAGTTCTAGAATCATTAAAGACGAAGTATTCCATTTTGGGAGTTAAACGAACTGCCTCGAACATCCTTTTGATGGTTTTTTTGGAGTCGAAGCATAGATCTTCTAACCTTATCAACTCGCATTCGGGACTGTTTAGGGCATACAAATACCCTTGATAAACTGATCTCAGATACCTTTTTTTAGCTGGCAAATATTTTTCATACCACTCGTTAAATTGATTATAATTAAAGCGCGAACGCTTGAAGTCAGATGCAACTATTGAGCGTAAATCTTTCGTAACTGCTATGACAGGTATGTTGATCTTTTCGTGTATTGTGTTTAATTTGGATATATAGCGTGGTGTTTTATCGAAACGGATATAAGCTTCTGCAATTCCGTGTATGGATGAGCTTTTGTAAAGATCATCGTAGAAGCCATCGAGCGTATCTCGCAAACATGCATCCTTAAATTGTTGGGCCGTGATACCCCATCCACTTAATATATTTTTCGAGAATGGTTCAAAGTTTTCAAAATCTTTGTGGTTATCACACAGTAAAACCCCGCACTCCCAACCTGAATCACAACCTTTATGTTGACGAAAAATATCGGATACTACTGTTGTGCCAGAATGTTCGAGCCCACATATCATGAAATCAATAGTCATTGTCTTACCGCTTTGAAGTGAGATATTGTACTGCATTCAATATCGCATTGGTAAGTTGATCTGCTGACCCAGGCTCAACTTTTATGCCATTTGAATTGTCTTCTAGGATTGGTTCAGCTAGAGCACCAATATCACTAGCAATTACAAATAATCCAGCAGAAAGTGCTTCCCGCGTCACGAGACCAAAACTTTCAGGCCATATCGATGGAGCCAATAACATATCTTGGGAACTGTAGAATTTAGCCATATTTTCCATGTCTATTTTGGCAATGAAGTTAACAATATAATCGCCCCACTTTGATTGATAGTTATCAGCGGTGCTAGCCAAACTGTGATCAACAACAGTGAATTCGATATCAAGACCAGATGGCAAAAGTTCGGCAGCCGTCACAAGGATGTAATAGCCTTTGTGTGCAGCCATTCCGCCAATAAAGCATATGTTAATTTTATGAAGATGCTTTATTTCACCTCGAGTGTTCTTCAGTTCAGCATTTGCTGGCAGTACCATGTTAGCTGCTTTGTTCGGAGTTACTTTTATATTTTTGACTCCAATGTCTTCGTAGAGCGAAGCAAAAATTTTAGATACAATATTGACGGATTTAGAGCGATTTAAAATATTCATTAATTCGGATCTTCGGGAAATAGCATTTGTAATTTCACGATCTCCTGCAATTTCAGAATTTAAATGAGCTAAGGGATCAATATGATCAAAATTATTGCCATCATCATTGACGAGAAATTGAAAGGGGCTTATCCACCACGCGTCATGTACCGTAATTTCATATGGAATACATTGTTTAATGGCTGGAGTCAAAACTGATGCAGTTAAAATTTGACAACAATGGCAATAGATAATATCGAACTTTTCTTCTTTGTACCACCTCTCACAAAAATCTTGCACTTCTTGTGAAAAATGATTAGACCATTCGTTTGGGGGTAGAGACAGCCTTATTATTTTTGCATTATGCCAATAATAGGTATCGAAGGGAATAGAATCATTGAAACTTGGTTCATTGGATTGATACTCTGTCCAATCATTGTGATCTTTGTCGCAGCATAGTATTGTTACATCTGCTTCAGGATTTTTACTCATAAAATCGAGCACTTGGTCTTGTGCAACGCGTGTTGCTCCACCTATGCTTTGAGGGGCAAAATATACATTTATGAACAAGACTTTTCTTTTTTTCTTTTGTTCTTGTCTTTCTATTTGCTTCATCCAAAAATCAATCGCAACGGAGTGATTAAAGTATTCTTGGCAGTATTGATAGGCATTTTGGGATAAAGTAGACCTAAAATCTTCATTTATGAGTAACTTTGAGATTTGTTTTTCCCATTCTGATCTTCCGCTTGCCGTCAGAATATTTTCTTCAGCTGTTGCATATGCCATATATGCCTTGGAAGGAGAGCAAATTGTGGCAAGGTCACACAGTGATGCCTCCATCCACTTAATTGCACTCTTGCAATCTGTGGTCTTATGGCTTTCTAAAGGAACCAAGAGAATGGAGCATTTACGAACGTGGTATATATAAGTTTTGTAGTCACAATATTGAACTTGAATTATTCTTTCCTTGAATTTAGACAAGATTGGTGGTATTTCTATGGTTCCAATTGTAGTAAGTGAAGTGTCAGGATATCGCTCTAATATGCTCGCTAAGGCTGGAGCAAGTTCTTCATTCCAAATTCCTTTGTGAGCTAATGTTCCAGATGTAATAAGTAGTGATCGTGGATTTTTAGCGACCTTGAGTGATCGGAATGAAGGTATTAAATTGGAAATTGTTTCTAGAGCTGGCGGGGGAAGGTTGGGTAAAATCTCGATATTTTTATTTGGGCCAAATTCTTGGGATGCTGCATCTTTTAATGTCTTTGTTGAGGTGATTATAGTTTCACATTTGCCCAAGAAAAATGATGACTTAATAGCCTGATTTTTTAATGATCTATGCAGTTTGAGGGATATCGTTCCTCCATAAGTTGAAAGAGGAGCTGGGAAGTCCCCAGTAAAGTCAAGATCGTCAATATCAGCGAAAATCTTTTTTCCAATTTGTTTTGCAAAGTTAATGGCACAAAGTGTTTTATAGTTTGCTTCGCATCTGCAGAATATTATTGCATCAGCCCAATCAAATGCATTCGTGAATCTCCAATCATTGAGATTTAGGTAGTTGCAGTATTTTGTTTGAATGCCTATCGATTCGAGCTGCGTTAGTTTTTGCGAAACTCTGTACTCCCAGACTTGGCCTAGGTTTTCATTACCGACCAATAAAAAGCGCTCATTTCTTTTTGTTTTACTAGGACTGCTATCACAATTATTTTCGGGTACAGCTAGAGACCAATAAAGTTCATTAAAAGCGTCAATTAAATTTAGGATTTTCTCTTGATATGCACTTGTGTGAATTTCGTTGATTAAATGTTCGACTGATAGCGAAAGAATATTATCTATCTGAGATTGCCATTTAGTGCAAGCTAGATGAATCGCGAATCGCATATCTCTTGTCTTTGCGTTAAGTGAGAAATATTTAGTGATCTGACTGATTATGAATTCCCTTTGGTCATATATGGTTAACGGATTCTCCAGGCTTAGTTTTAATATGCTAAGGAGCCTGAACTGGATTGATGATTGCCCTGTGACTGCAAAATTGATGTTTTCTGTTTCCTTGAGTACTCGTCGAAATCTGCCGTTGTTGAACTCGGCTTCTATAAGGTTGTGGTTGTTTGTTTGAGTTATTGCCCCTTCGTCTAGAGCATGTGTAATGGCTAAGCTCAGACTGTTGTCTTTAAATATTACTTTATTGTAATTGAATATAGCTTCTAAAGCGAGTATTTCTTCGCATGATTTTTTGTTAATACTATTTAAAAAATAGAAATCTGCCGCATGGTAAGCGAGTAAGCAAAAATAACTTTCCCACAACCTTGCCTCGACTTGGCTCGGAGCGGCATGCATTAACTGTTTGATATCCGAGACAATTTTTGGGATATTAGTTTCGTTCGCGGATCTGCTATCGATAGGTTTGTGAATAGGTGATTCCTCGAGATGTATTTTTTTTTGTACTTCATTCAGTTCAGCAAGGAGTACAGCAAAAAGCCCAATTCGTCTACAAGATGCATCGTGACTTGAAGAAAGTGGATATCGATCAGATTTTTGAATATTCAAGCACTCTTCAAGAAGCTTTGATTCTGGTTTTCCTAATAAACAATTGATTCCACTTAGTTCTGTTGCGATGTGGGTGTATTTAAGAATATGTGACTTAGGATTGTCTCGCCTCAAAAGGTTTAGTGCACTATCTGTTTTATTAGAGCCAGCATAGCTTTTAAACAATATTTCTTCTAGGTTTGATTGAGCTTTTGACCTCTTACTGCATTTAACCAGGAGTGCTTCGCCGTTGGGGCGTGAGGCGATGAGCGATAATTGAGTATTATCAGCCTCGCCCAAGCTGCACTGTAGGCAGTAATCGCTAATATTTAAATAAAACGAAAAACCACATTCTTTGGAAATTCCCCTTTCGCTTGCTACGTCTTCTCTGGGGATGTTTGATAATCCCTCACCAATTAGCTTTTCGCCAATAAAGGCTTTTACTGATACGGCTGAGTCGTTTTTATATTCCTCTGATTGCAAATCAGACCATCCAGATATCAACCCATCCTGATTCAAGGTATCGATATGAATCTTTCCTGATAAGTATTTGACAGATGCTATCCCTGACTTTTCTCTAAGGGCTAAGGCGCTGGCTATAGAAAATGAGTGGGTTCCTTTTAGGTCATTTTTACTTAGCTTGCACTTCGCGGATATTATTAATTCTTGATTCTTATCCGTTTGTTCGGGAAGCTCTATTTTGCCGCAGTCGAATTGAATTCCGCAGTTCGGTATTAATTTTAGTTGTTGTTGGACGTCGGCGCGATAATGATCTGCTACGCATTCGCCCACGAGATGCCCGTTGGCGTAAATTTCAATTTGTCGTGATGAGCCATCTTTGTAGGGACGTGCCCACCCGCGTAAAATGCCTAGTTCAGTTATTTCATCAAGACAACCAATTGGCATTGTTCGAATTTTGGTTTAATAATCTTCTGTCATTTAATTGGTGAGAGGAATGTGCAGTTCCTTTGGAATTCCTCGCTTTTAAAGTAGATTAATTTTGTTGAAGCATATTTTACAGTATTGATCTTAACTCATCGTGGATGACTTCTCATGAGTCGTTGCACCTCGCCAGCGTGGTAACTGCTGCGGGTGAGAGGCGTGCTGACCACCTGAAGGAAGCCCAGCTCCTCTTCGCCGATTTTTCTGAACATATCAAACTGAGCGGGTGTCACAAAGCGGTCGACGGCCAGGTGCTTTGGGCCAGGTGAGAGGTATTGCCCGATGGTGACGATATCGACCTTGTGTTTGCGTAGATCCCGGAGCGTCTCGATCACCTCCTCATCGGTTTCCCCGAGTCCCACCATCAGGCCCGACTTGCTGTAGGCCTTGGGCCATTGCTCCCGCACTCGTTGCAACAGCTCGAGGGAGCGTTCATAGATGCCCTGGGGCCGCGCCAGGCGGTACATCCGCGGCACCGTTTCAATGTTGTGGTTCAGCACGTGGGGGGCGGCGGCCATCACCGTTGCCAGGGCATCCCAGTTGCCGCAGAAGTCGGGAATCAGCAGCTCGATCGTGGTGAGCGGTGAGCGTTGCTTCACCTGTTCGATGCAGGCCACGAACTGGGACGCTCCACCATCGACGAGATCGTCGCGGTTCACCGAGGTGATCACCACGTGCTTCAGGCCCAGACGGGCCACTGCCTCCCCAAGCCGTTGCGGCTCGGTGGGATCGAGCTCCCGCACGCTCTTGTCGAAGTCGATGTCGCAGTAGGGGCAGGCGCGGGTGCAGCCGGGCCCCATGATCAAAAACGTGGCGGTGCCGCCTGCAAAGCATTCGCCGATGTTGGGGCAGCTGGCCTCCTGGCAGACCGTGTTCAGGTTCAAGTCCAGCAGCAGGTCGGCCACGGCGCCGATTCGCTGGCGCTGCGGAGCCTTAACGCGCAACCACTCCGGCTTGAGCACGGCGAAGCATCTTCAATCCATGACCCTAGTCGCTGCTGAGATCCGCCTGGATTTGGCTTCACTGCGATCTTTTAGGATTGCGGTGCCGGGATGTGGCGCAGTTTGGTAGCGCACTTCGTTCGGGACGAAGGGGCCGCAGGTTCGAATCCTGTCATCCCGATTCTTGGTTTGCATGGCACTGCCTGGACTTGAGGGAGGCCTGAGCTAGGCCAAAAAAGACCTGGCGCTCATTGGAGACTCGCCCCGGGGTAGCCCCGCGGCGTCACCATCCAGCCATCCTCTGCACGGCTGCTGCTGTTCCCGATCAGAACCAGCGTGAGCATGTCCACGGATTCCGGCTCCAAGCGCTCAAGAGAGGTGAGCTCACGGGATTCCTCTGCGCGGCCCAGCTGCCGCGCCAGCGTCACCGGGGTTGTGGGGGGGCGGTGTTTCAGCAGGATTTCCTTGGCGTGTCCCAGCTGCCAGTCCCGGCCCTTGGAGCGTGGGTTGTACAGAGCGAGCACAAAATCTCCAGCGGCGGCGGCCTCCAGTCGCTTTTCGATCACGGCCCATGGCGTGAGGCGATCGCTGAGGCTCACGCAGCAGAAGTCATGCATCAGTGGCGCTCCGGCCCGGGCGGCGGCCAGCTGGAAGGCTGAAATGCCGGGATGCACCGCGAAGCTGGGCCGCTCCTGCTCGGGTTGCTGAAGCAGCAGCTCCAGGGCCAATCCCGCCATGCCGTAGATCCCGCTGTCGCCGGAGGAGATCAGAGCAACCTTGGCCCCTTGTTGGGCCAAGCGCAGCGCTTCTGCACAGCGGTCCCATTCCCGGGTGAGCTGGCCATCGAATCGGATCTGATCCGGCCGGCGCAGGGGCTCCAGAAGATCGAGGTAGAGGCTGTAACCAACCCAGGTGCAGCAACGGGAAAGGGCTGCTTTGGCGTCTCCGCTGAGCAGGCACAGATCCCCTGGGCCGCTCCCCACCAGATGCAGTTCGCCCCTCTCTGGTGCGTGGGGGATGGCGGCTTCGGCAATGGCCACGGTCACGGCACCCTGCTCCCCTGTCCCCGAACGGCAGATTCGCTTGGGCTGGATCAGATGGCCTTGTTCGCCCGCAGCCAGCAAGGCCGCTGCTTCAGCCACAGACGCAGTCCCCATTTCCTGGCGCACCACTTCGGAGGGATTGGGCACGTCGATGGATGCAAGGGCGTGCTCCGCAAAGGTTCGGAACGGCCATGCCCTGGTGCGGCTTAGCTCTTGCAGGGCCGGTTCATCGGCTTTCCTCGCTGCGCTGGCGATGCCGGCGATCGCCTCTTCCGCCAGTCCTGCTGTTGCCAAGGCCTCGGCAATGGCCTTCTCCACCAGCGAAACACTGGTATTGCGCTCACAGCCGATGCCGATCCAGAGCGTTGCTGGATGCCACTGGCAATCACCCTGACGGCGCGCTCCGATCACGAGATCAGCGGCGTCTGGCACACCCTTGGGCTCGATGTTGTGCAGCAGGGGATGGCCTTCAGGGCCTCGCCAGGCGGTGGATCCACTGCTCTGGTGAACGCTGATGCTGGATCCCTGGGATTGCCGCACCATCAGATCGCGCCAATCGGCCACCGATCCGCTGCGTTTCCAGCCCCAGCTCTCGCCAAAAGCATCCAGGGGGAGACGTCCTTCATGGGCACAGGCGCCCGTGATCACCGCCTGCCCGCCGAGATCCATGGCGATTTCCCGGGCGCGTTGTTCGGCGCCTGCGGAATGGCCTCCCAACAGCGGAATAATGAATTCTCCTTTCGGATCAAGCACCAGAACGGCTGGATCCTTCTCCTTGCCTTGGATCCGAGCTGCAATCAGGCGCGTCACTGCTCCCACGGCGCCCACGAACAACACGACGTTCTCTGCCGTCCAGTTCCCATCCAGGGCGGTGCTGATGTCTTGATCGGCTGGCTTGATCCGGTCGATGTGGCCGTGCAGCAGCAAACGCTCCAACAGCGGCATGGCGCTGGGGCTCAGTCCGAGGCCCAGAGCGGGAGCGGCAGATGTGGGGTTCAGGGCAGGAAATCCGGATCAGGGCTTGTGCAAGCGCCCATCGCTGTTGAGCAACTCACGGGCTGATCCTCCCAGGCTGCTGCTTGGCTTCAGCTTGGGTTCCTCGTCGGCTGGCTGCTGAGGCTCCGCTGGCTCCTTCGGGTCGGGAGTGGGAGGAGTGGGCCGAGCAGCCTCTGATTTGGATGGCTGTTCAGCAGGTACCTGCTCAGCAAGCGGCTGTTCAACAAGGGGTGGCTCAGGATCCTGCTCTTCGTTTTCCTCTGGTGCCGCGGGCTGGGGGGTGGCTTCGGGCTTGGTTTCAACCTCGTCCTTGTCGACGGCCTCGGCTTTGAGCTCAGCCTGAGGAAGGTCTCGGGGCTGTTCTGTCTTCTCCTGTTGTTTCTCCTCAGTCTTTTGAGGAGGCTCTGGCGAGGATTCGACCACCTCCAGAACGTCAGGCTCAGGGGAGCCGCTCAGGCGCGCGAGCTGGCTTTCGGTGAGGCGTGGGCGCATCCAGCCCGGCTTGGCACCGGATGCGGCTTTCAGATGAATCAGCTGGTTGTTGAAGACCGGTGTAATTGGCTCGCCCAGCCCATTCAGCAGTTCCATCTGAATGTCGTGGCTGCCTGAGCCGTTCGATCCTTTGAGCCAAAGGGCTTCCTGGTGATCAACCAAAAAGCTGTCCCCATCAATGCTGATGCGGAGTCGCCAGCGTCCATCGCCCTCCCGCAGGTTTTGCAGCGGAGCATTCCAGATCAGCCAATCCACCAACAGGGGTTGCAGGCCCTGCTCTCCGGCCGGTGAGACAGGGACCAGCCAGGGGGCATCACGTTCGGGTTGTGTGCCCTGCAGTTTTTGCCAGAGGTGCATGCGTCCCTGGACTGAGGCTCCCGGTGCTTGAACGGCTTCTCCCCAGGGGTAAGCGGCCCATGCGCTGAACCGGTGACTGCCCGCCTCCAGGTCATCGATGCGGACCTTCAGGCGGTTTCCATCGCTTTTGCTCAGTCGTAGGGGAGCGCGGTTGTCGATTTGGAGCACCACATGGGGCCCCAGGCCCAATTCGGGGTCGCTGCTGAGGGGCCAGTCGTCGATTTCGAAACGCAGCTCAAGGGCGTCAGAAGAAACGATGCTGTCGTTGCTTGGATCGATCAGCCGCAGGGAGGGGCGGTGCTGTTGCAGCTTCTGGCGCAGCTGTTGCACTGCCCCTGGAGGAGCCACTTCCTGGAGCTTCCCGCTGGGGGCTGAACTCGGCAGCGGTTTGGCAGCGGACCTTGCATCGCGATTGAAGAATCCAGGGCGCGCATGAACAGGTAAGCCGGCACCAAGAAGCAGCACTGCTGCAAGCAGAACAGCCCATATCGACTTCAGGCCAGGGCGACGCATCGGGCATGAACAGATCCGATCATTCTGAACAATCCGCCCTTCACTGTCAGAGTTTTAGTTATTTAGGAAGGAAATATGCGTGAAATTGTATTGCTTACTGCCTGAGATCTTTGTTGTTTCGCTGATTCTCAGCCTTCTGCAGACGCCTGTCGCTGACTGGCTCGCCACGGGATTGAACCTTTGTAACTCAGGGCCCTTTAACCCCCTTCTCCGCCCCTATGCTTCCGCCAGCGGTCCCCTCTTTGGGGCCCCAGCTTCAGTGCAGGCAAGGGGTTTCGACCCCTTGCCGTACTGACGCCCGAACACCGATTCCTTGCGAATCCTTGTTCGGGGCCCCGATTGGCTTCGGCCCTTCGGAGGGGTGGCCCACCACCTCGAAACCCGTCCCTCGAGGAACGACTCGATGACCATCAGCCCACCTGAGCGTGGGAGTGACGCGAAAAGCCAGGTCGAGAAGGTTGACAATCCAGCAACCTTCGAGCTGTTCGGCAAGCCCGGACACTTCGACCGAGCTCTCGCGAAAGGTCCCAAAACCACCACCTGGGTTTGGAACCTTCACGCCAACGCTCACGACTTCGACGCTCACACGAGCGACCTTCAAGAGGTCTCTCGGCGGATCTTCTCCGCCCATTTCGGCCACCTGGCCGTCATCTTCATCTGGCTCAGCGGTGCCTTCTTCCATGGCGCCCGCTTCTCCAACTATTCTGGTTGGCTTGCTGACCCCACCCATGTGAAGCCAAGCGCCCAGCAGGTCTGGGCCGTCTTCGGCCAAGAAGTCCTCAACGGCGACATGGGTGCCGGTTTCCAAGGCATCCAAATCACTTCAGGCCTCTTCCAGATGTGGCGGGCCTGGGGCATCACCAGCGAAACCCAGCTCATGGCTCTGGCCATCGGTGCCCTGGTGATGGCCGGCCTCATGCTCAACGCCGGTGTTTTCCACTACCACAAGGCTGCGCCGAAGCTGGAGTGGTTCCAGAACGTTGAGTCGATGCTGAACCACCACCTGGCAGGTCTGCTGGGTCTCGGTTCACTGTCCTGGGCCGGACACGTCATCCACGTGTCTGCCCCTGTCACCAAGTTGATGGACGCCATCGACGCCGGCCAACCGCTGGTGCTGAATGGCAAGACCATCGCTTCGGCTGCAGACATTCCGCTGCCCCACGAGTTCTTCAATCAGGACCTGCTGGCGCAGCTGTATCCCGGCTTCAGTGCTGGTGTCGGTGCTTTCTTCTCCGGCAACTGGGCTGCCTACAGCGATTTCCTCACCTTCAAGGGTGGTTTGAATCCTGTAACGGGAAGTCTCTGGATGACCGACATCGCCCATCACCATGTGGCGATTGCCGTGATGTTCATCGTTGCCGGTCACATGTACCGGACCAACTGGGGCATCGGTCACTCAATCAAGGAGATCCACGAAGGCCAGAAGGGTGATCCCCTGCTGTTCCCTGCCACCAACGGTCACGACGGTCTTTACGACTTCATGACCAATTCCTGGCATGCCCAGCTGGCGGTCAACCTCGCCATCGGCGGTTCCGTGAGCATCATCGTTGCTCAGCACATGTACGCGATGCCTCCGTATCCGTACCAAGCGATCGATTACCCCACCCAGATCGGGCTCTTCACCCATCACATCTGGATCGGCGGCTTCCTGATCGTTGGTGCCGGAGCTCACGCCGCCATCGCCATGGTTCGCGATTACGACCCCGCCAAGCACATCGACAACGTGCTGGATCGGGTGCTCAAGGCTCGCGACGCCATCATCAGTCACCTCAACTGGGTCTGCATCTGGCTCGGAGCCCACAGCTTCGGCCTGTACATCCACAACGACACCATGCGTGCCCTGGGTCGTCCCCAGGACATGTTCAGCGATTCGGCGATCTCCATTCAGCCGATCTTTGCTCAGTGGATTCAGAACGTGCACGCCGCAGCTGCCGGCAGCACGGCTCCCAACGCCCTCGCGGGTGTGAGTGAAGTGTTCAACGGTTCCGTTGTCGCCGTCGGCGGCAAGGTTGCCGCTGCTCCCATGCCGCTCGGCACCGCCGACTTCATGGTTCACCACATCCACGCCTTCACGATTCACGTGACGGTGCTGATCCTGCTGAAGGGTGTCCTGTACGCCCGTAGCTCCCGCCTCATCCCTGATAAGGCCAACCTGGGCTTCCGCTTCTCCTGCGACGGTCCTGGTCGTGGTGGCACCTGCCAGGTCTCCGCTTGGGACCACGTGTTCCTGGGCCTGTTCTGGATGTACAACTCCCTGTCTGTTGTGATCTTCCACTTCTCCTGGAAGATGCAGAGCGACATCTGGGGAACGGTGAATGCCGACGGTTCCGTCGCGCACATCACCAACGGCAACTTTGCCCAAAGCGCCATCACCATCAATGGCTGGCTGCGTGACTTCCTGTGGGCTCAGGCCGTTCAGGTGATCAACAGCTATGGCTCGAACACAGCCGCCTACGGAATCATGTTCCTCGGCGCCCACTTCGTGTTCGCCTTCAGCCTGATGTTCCTCTTCAGTGGCCGCGGCTACTGGCAGGAACTGATCGAGTCCATTGTCTGGGCTCACAACAAGCTGAAGGTGGCTCCCGCCATCCAGCCCCGTGCTCTTTCCATCATCCAAGGCCGTGCCGTGGGTGTTGCCCATTACCTCTTGGGCGGAATTGCGACCACGTGGGCCTTCTTCCACGCCCACATTCTTGTGGTCGGCTGACCTCACCTGACCTCTCCCTCTAATGGCAACGAAATTCCCTTCGTTCAGCCAGGGTCTGGCCCAGGACCCGACAACCCGCCGTATTTGGTACGGGATCGCCACGGCTCACGACTTCGAGAGCCATGACGGAATGACGGAGGAGCGCCTCTACCAGAAGCTCTTCTCCACCCATTTCGGTCACCTCGCGATCATCGGCCTGTGGGTTTCGGGAAACCTGTTCCACATCGCCTGGCAGGGCAACTTCGAGCAGTGGGTCGCCGACCCCCTGCACGTGCGCCCCATCGCTCACGCAATCTGGGATCCCCACTTCGGTCAAGGCGCCATTGACGCCTTCACCCAAGCGGGTGCTTCCTCCCCGGTGAACATCGCCTACTCAGGCCTTTATCACTGGTTCTACACAATCGGCATGAAGACGAATGCCGAGCTGTATCAGGGTTCCATCTTCATGATGATCCTGTCGGCTTGGGCCCTCTTCGCCGGCTGGTTGCACCTGCAGCCCAAGTTCCGTCCTTCTCTGGCCTGGTTCAAAAACGCTGAATCGCGTCTGAACCACCACCTCGCTGTCCTCTTCGGCTTCAGCTCCATCGCCTGGACCGGTCACCTGGTTCACGTTGCGATCCCCGAAGCCCGCGGTCAGCACGTTGGTTGGGACAACTTCCTCAACGTTCTGCCTCACCCCGCCGGTCTTGGACCCTTCTTCACCGGCAACTGGGGTGTTTACGCCGAAAACCCCGATTCTCTGAATCAGGTCTTCGGTAGTTCCGAAGGTGCCGGCACCGCCATCCTCACCTTCCTCGGTGGTTTCCACCCTCAGACAGAAGCCCTCTGGCTGACGGACATCGCCCACCACCACCTGGCCATCGGTTGCCTCTTCGTGATCGCCGGCCACATGTACCGGACCAACTTCGGTATCGGTCACTCCATCAAGGAGATCCTCGAAACCCACAACCCCCCGAAGGGCACCCCTGGTGACCTCGGCGCTGGTCACAAGGGTCTCTACGACACCATCAACAACAGCCTGCACTTCCAGCTTGGTCTGGCTCTCGCCTCCCTTGGCGTGGTCACCAGCCTCGTGGCGCAGCACATGTACTCGATGCCGTCGTACGCCTTCATCGCGAAGGACTACACGACTCAGGCAGCCCTTTACACCCACCACCAGTACATCGCCATCGCGCTGATGTGTGGTGCCTTCGCCCACGGTGCGATCTTCTTCATCCGTGACTACGACCCCGAAGCCAACAAGGACAACGTCCTGGCCCGGATGCTCGAGCACAAGGAAGCGATCATCAGTCACCTGAGCTGGGTCTCCCTGTTCCTCGGTTTCCACACCCTCGGCCTCTACGTCCACAACGATGTGGTCGTTGCCTTCGGTACCCCCGAGAAGCAGATCCTGGTTGAGCCCGTGTTCGCCCAGTTCGTTCAGGCCGCCTCTGGTAAGGCCATGTACGGAATGGACGTGCTGCTCTCCAACGCCTCCAGCTCCGCCAGCCTTGCTGCCCAGAACATTCCTGGTGAGCACTACTGGCTGGACGCGATCAATGGCAACACCGATGTGTTCCTGCCCATCGGCCCTGGTGACTTCCTGGTTCACCACGCCATTGCTCTGGGTCTGCACACCACCACCCTGATCCTTGTGAAGGGTGCCCTGGATGCCCGCGGTTCCAAGCTGATGCCCGACAAGAAGGACTTCGGCTACTCCTTCCCCTGCGACGGCCCCGGCCGTGGCGGCACCTGCGACATCTCTGCCTGGGACGCCTTCTACCTGGCTGTCTTCTGGGCTCTGAACACCGTGGGTTGGCTCACCTTCTACTGGCACTGGAAGCACCTGGCCATCTGGTCCGGCAACGTGGCCCAGTTCAACGAATCCAGCACCTACCTGATGGGCTGGTTCCGCGACTACCTGTGGCTCAACTCCTCCCAGTTGATCAACGGCTACAACCCGTTCGGCAGCAACAACCTCGCCGTCTGGGCTTGGATGTTCCTCTTCGGACACCTGGTTTGGGCCACCGGCTTCATGTTCCTGATCTCCTGGCGGGGTTACTGGCAGGAACTGATCGAGACCATCGTCTGGGCTCACCAGCGCAGCCCCATCGCCAACATGATGGGTTACCGCGACAAGCCTGTGGCACTGTCCATCGTTCAGGCCCGTGTCGTCGGCTTGGCTCACTTCACGGTTGGCTATGTCCTGACGTACGCCGCCTTCCTGATTGCCTCGACTTCAGGGAAATTCGGTTGATTCCTTCCTGAATTAACCCGCGACGAGTCGTTCCTCGTTTCAAACGTCCCCATCCGGTTCGCCGGGTGGGGATTTTTGTTGTCTGTGCTTCGCAGTGGTTCTGTTGGACCGCGTTGTTGTTCTCGTCTTGCTCTGGGCCCTCTCTAACATCAGGCCTCGATCGGGATCGGGCTGAACGTGGGCGAATGGGAGCACCTGCAGCGCAACGTTGGTGAGTGGCGCGGCTGGTTCGATAGCCTTGACCGGACACTTCAACGCACCAAGCGTCAGCCCTCCCTGCTCACGCTTAAACCGGCTCCCTCCGGTGTGCCACTGAATCTGACCCTGCTGCTCTGGCCTGAGGGGGCGGGATCGAGTTCTCCTCATCAACCGCCTGCCGGCGAGCCTGAAAAGCGGATCGTTCAATGCTTCACGCGGCTGGATCCCGACATGGGGGTCTTCGGCACCGGTAGTTTTTCAAGGGGGACGCTGCACCGCTCCACCTGGACCAAGCCCTATGCCGAGTTCGGGTTCCTGCATGAGCAACGCCGTCATCGCTTGGTGCTGCTTTGGGATGGTGCGGGGCAATTGGATCGGATTGTGCTGATCCGTGAGTTCCTCGTTGGAAGTTCAGCCCTGGAACGTCCAGCCCTGGAGCCAGATCAGCTGATCGGTGACTGGCGCTGCGACCACCCTTCGCCAGGGGACAACATCTGTTTTGCCGCAGGCGATCTTGATCGCTGGATCTTTTTGCCTGATGGAGGCGCTTTTCTGGCGCCGGCCCAGATAGATCCGCACCAGCCCTTCAACATCGAAGCGCTTTGGCTGTCGAGTGCAACGCGCCTCGAGCGCATTTCACGTCGCTATTCAGAACACGGTGCCCTCAGCTCGGTGAACCATCAATTGCTCACCCGTTGAGGTTGGGTTGGCTAGGGGGTGTTGCTTAAGTCAGCCCGGCCTCTGTTGCTGAAGGCAATGTCGAGAGTGCGCAGATAGGTGTGCAGGCCGGCATCCTGAATGGGCAGCACGTAGGCGTCGGCGCCGGATTCGTTGTGGTGAGAGTGCCAGTAGCCGGGCGGGGTCACGAAGGCTGCACCGGCTGCCCAGTCTTCCCGGTGCCCATTGCGGATCATTCCGTTCTCATCCAGCTCGGTGCCGATCATCGTGTAGCAACCCGGTTGGCAGGCCACCGCAAAATCAAGGGCGATCGACTGGTGTCGGTGGGGCCGCTGCACCTGGCCTGCGGGGAGGATTCCCAACATGGCCCAGAGGGTGTGGGTGACGGTGCGCGTCTGAGGGAAGGCGTTGTTTCCCAACAGCACACTCACGCGATTGGCGTTGGCTCCGCGGGGATTGCTGGCGATGGCATCCAACTGCGCGCGAGCATCCTCATGGCTGTAGAAGCAGGGTTCGAACACCGGTTTCACGGTGCTCACCCCCAGATAACGAAGCAAGGGGGCATCGTGCACCCAATACAGGCCTGCGTGGGTGTCGCTGTTGTGAATGGCTTCACCGCCCGCCGGAAGCACGAACGTGTCTCCCTCGCTCCAGTGAAAAACCTGACCGCAGGCTTCAGTTTGCCCATGGCCTCGGGCCACGAAGAACAACTGACTGGTCGCATCCGCATGGGTGCGCAGGGATCCATGATCCAGTCGGATGAAGTTGCCGCAGAGCGATGGACCGGTGGCCGGACCTTCGCAGTGCAAGTCGGCACTCAAATCAAGAGGTTGCAGGGCCGTTCCGGCTTGATCAAAAAAACTGGCCGAAAAGCTGCGGTAGGGGATCGTGCTGATCAGCCCCTGTTGCAGGGGATTGGCTGCTGAGGCGTAATCGAAGAACTGCGCCTGGGAACTGGTTGCCGTTGTCGCCCGTGGGGTGATGGTCATCGTTCCCTCCAGCAGCAGAACCATTGGATCGAGAGCGCACCCTACGCGGTGGGGCTTCGATCGCGTTTCAGCATCAGATAGACGGCAGGGACGGCAAACAGGGACAGCAACGAGGCCACCAGCAGTCCGCTGAACACCACGGTGCCAATGCTGACCCTGCTGGCTGCTCCAGTGCCCTGGGCAAACAGAAGCGGCAGGAAACCCGCCAGAGATGTGACCGCTGTCAGCAGGATTGGGCGCATCCGGTTCACGGCTGCATCCACAACGGCCTCGCGCAGGGCCAGGCCTGCCGCCACCCGTTGGTTGGCGAATTCCACGATCAGAATTCCGTTCTTTGCCGCCAGGCTCACCAGCACCAGGAGTCCCATCTGGCCGTAAACATCCAGTGGAAGGCCCCGCAATTTCAAGCCGATCAGAGCTCCGAGCAGGGCCATCGGCACCGTGAGCAGGATGATCAACGGGTCAATGAAACTCTCGTAAAGAGCGGCCAGCATCAGATAGACCACCGTCACGCCAAGGGCGAACAGCACCCAGGTCACCTGCCCAGCCCGTTGTTCCTCCAACGCCAGGCCCGTGAAGGCCAGGCCGATGTTGCTGCCTCCAATGCGATCACCGGCCTGGGTGAGGGCATCGATGGCTTCACCGCTGCTCACCGTTGGCGCCGGGATGGCCGTGATCCGGATGGCCCGGTTGAGTCCGTAGTGGCGAATGTTGTTAACGCCCTCCTCGCGGGTCAGGCTTGCCACGCTGGCCACCGACACCAGCTCACCGCTGCGGTTGCGCACCATCAGCCCGGTGAGGTCTTCCGGCCGACGTCGCTCTCTGCCTTCCAGCTGCAGAACAATCGAGCGGATGCGACCGTCGTCGTAGGTGTCATCGATGTAGCGGCCGCCGAAAGCGGTGCCGATCTCCCGCAGGGTTGCGCCGTAGTCGAGGTCGAGAGCAGCCAGTTGGTCGCGGTCGAGCTCCAGTCGCCAGCGGGGGAAGCTGGCATCAAAGCGGGAGCCCACCCGTTCAAACCGGTCCGTCGCCTTGGCTGTCTGGATGAAATTCTGGGCGACTTGGCCGAATTGCTCCAGGCTGAGTTGCCCTCCGCTGCGGTCCAGCAGTTCCAGCGAAAGTCCTGATTCACTGCTGAAGCCCCGCACGGTTGGTGGGGTGATCAGCACGACCCTGGCCTCACCAACCCGTTGTTGAATCTTGCGATTGAGACGGCGTTTGATGGCGTTGCTGCTCTGCTCTTTGCCAGGCCGATCCTTGAGTGGCTGGAGGCGCAGGTAAAACGAGCCACGGTCTTCTCCGCTCTGTCCGAAGGAGCTGCCGGCATAAAAGTTGCCGGTGCGCACCAGGGGCTCTTCGCTGACGACCCGTCGGATGTCGTCCATCACGGCCAGGCTGCGCTCAAGGCTGGCGCCATCGGGGAGGGTGAAGTAGCCGCGGATCTGGCCTTGGTCGTCATCGGGAATAAACGCCGTTGGCATTACCGCCAAGCCTGAGGCTGTGATGACAAGGCCGCTCAGCAGCACAAGGGCGATGCATCGCTTGTGCTGCAGCCAGTGCTCGAGTTGTTTCGCGTATCGGGATTGCAGGGTTTGCATGCCCTGCCGAAGCCAACGGCTGAGCTTGCCGATGGCCCCAGGAAGACGGCCGCCCCCTGGGCCCAACACCCGGGCGCAGGCCATTGGGGTGAAGCTGAGCGCATTCAGGGTGGAGAACAGGATCGCTCCGCTGATGGCCAGGGCGATCGGTTGATAGAGGCGTCCGATCGATCCAGGAATGAGCAGCACAGGGAGGAACACGGCTGCCAGCACCAATGAGGTGGCTACAACGGCCGTTGCCAACTCAGCCATGGCGTCTTCGGCCGCCTGTTCGGGGGGTGTGCCCCGTTCGATGCGTCCGGCAATGTCTTCGCTCACGACGATGGCGTCATCCACAACGATCCCGGTGGCCAGCACCAGGCCAAACAGGATCAGGCTGTTGAGATTGGAACCGCTCAGTTTCACCAGGCTGAGGCTTCCCACCAGCGCCACCGGCACGGCAAGGCCAGGGATCAGGGCGAGACGCCAGCGGCCCAGAAACAGCACCAGCACCACCAGCACCAGCAGCACGGCATCGCGCAAGGTGATGAAGGTGCGATCGAGGTTGGCCTGAACCGTGTCGGCCACATCCACGATCATTGAGACCTCGATGCCCGGGGGAAAGCTCGCTTCCAACTGCTTCAGCTTGCGCTTAATCGCCTTGCTCACCTCCAGGGCATTGGCCCCATCGCGCTGGTAGATGCCCACGGCCACCGAACGCTCGCCAGCCAGATTCATGGCCTCGCGTCCGTAGTTGCGCTGTCCGAGGGCAACCCGTCCCACATCCTTCAGGCGCAGCAGCCCGCCGTTGTCGAGCCGGCGCAAGACGAGATTCTCGAAATCTGATTGGCTGCGAAGACGCCCTTCCGCTTCCACCGGAAGGCTCAGCACTTGGCCCGCTGGAACTGGGGCAGCCCCGATGCTGCCAACGGCAGCCAAAACGTTCTGTTCAGCCAGGGCTCGGCTGACATCGCCAAGGGTGAGGTTGGTCTGTTCGAGGCGTTGCGGATCCAACCAAAGGCGGTAGGAGAGTTCACTGCTGCCGAAGATCCGCACATCACCGATGCCTGGTGTGCTGAGCAGCGCGTCCCGCAGGGTCTGGTCCAGCCAGCCCGTGAGAAAGGTGGGGACGTATTGATCCGGCGGGTGGCTGAACCCCAGGATCATCAACAGGTCTTCCGAGGAGCGCCGCACCTGGAGCCCCTGGCGCGTTACAGCCTGAGGCAGCCGGCGGCTGGCCAGGTTCACCTCGTTCTGAACCTTGATCGCATTCAGCTCGGGATCACCCGAGTTGAAGCGCAACGAGATGCTGGCGCCGCCCTGCTTGCTGGTTGAGCTGATGCTTTCGACCCCTTCAAGGCCATTCAGCTGTTGTTCCAATACCCGGGTCACGCTCTGCTCCACCACCTCCGGTGAAGCTGCCGGGAAGCTGGCGCTCACACTCACGCGGGTGGGAGCGAGGGGCGGAAGATCCTCCAGTCCCAGGCCGAACAACGCCGTGCAGCCCGCCAAAAGGATCAGCAGGCTGCAGACGACCGTCAGAACCGGCCGCCGAAGAAACGGCTGGGAGATCGACCGCACCGGGGCGTCTCAAATGTGAATGAATCCTGCCAGGAAAAATCCCCCGATCGCCTGGAATCAGGCAACCGGGGGATGAATGGTTTTTGTCAGAGGGTTCAGTGAACTGCTTCAGCCGACGCTCCAGACACCAGCAGCGATCTTGAACAGTTCCTGCACGTGAACAGTGTTGCAGAGGAACCAGGCGAAAACGGCACCGCCGCAACCACCCAGCCAGAACCCACTGGTGAAGTCAGCCCAACCGGTGCGGGTGAACAGGTCGGCGGGGGGATTCTCAACCGTCACATCTGCAGGGGGGATGTTGGGTTGCTTGCCGGGCTGGTTGTAAAGCAGGAACAGCAGGCTGAGGATGTGCACGGCGCCGATGGCAGCCAGCAGGCCAGCGGTTTGCTGGTATTCCGTGGCACGCAGGGGACCACAGATGGTGAAGGGGCCGTAGAGCAGATAGCCGAAGGCTGCACCGGTTTCCAGGCCACGGAAGTTCGGGGAAATTCCAGGGCGGTACAGGGGCAGGTTGTTGATCAGACCCTTGATGAAATAGCCGCTGTTGACGGGTGTCGCAAGGTTGCCGACGCAGGGATCAGCAGCAGGAGTGACGGTCATGAGGTACGAGTGCTGAGGGGTTAAAACGGTCCGCAGGTCGCGGTCACTCGGCAGCGGTGATCACTCGACCAACAAGGACGATGAACACTGCGGGGAACACGATTCCGGTGATGGGCACAAAAATCGCAGGCAGCCAGGCAGCAGCGAAATCTCCAGTCATGTCGAGGCCAAAAGCTTCGCAGCTACTGTAAGTAGGACCGTTCTGACGGCCTGCTTTAGGCCCCGACGGCGACATAAAAGTTCAATCCGCATGCAGAACGTTCTCCTCCCAGGTGCCGTCGTGCTGCTCACGGTGGTGCTCTGGTTGCGCAGGAAGCCGGTGAAGCCGATGCTTTCCAGCACGGATGCCAGCCGTGTCGCACAGATCAATCGTGCCCAGTTGGAACTGGTGATTGAGCCCGCCGCTGATGGGGAATCCGCCGATGCTTCCCTGGAGTCCTGGACGGCGCCGAGCAGTCCCTTGGAGCGTCTTGCCCTGGAGCGTCGTCTCAAGGCTGATATGGAGGCCGGACCCGAGGAGCGTTTGCGCGCTGTTCGTTTGGCCGCCCGATGGGGACACCGTTCGGCGCTGCCCCTGCTGCGCCAGGCGCTGCGTGACAGCGATGCGCGTGTGGTGGAAGCAGCTGCCGCTGCGATCGCACCGTTCCGCGGCGCGCCGGCCGCTGCCCCGATCCGTCAGCCGGCTCGGCCGCCGCGCAATGTTTCGCGGATGCGATAAATCGGGCGATCCTGGCTTTCGTGGTAGGTGCGGATCAGCAGTTCGCCCAGCAGTCCGAAGCAGAACAGTTGAATGCCAGCCAAGCCAAGCACCACTGCCAAGGTGAGCAGTGGGCGATTGGCAATGTCGCCTCCCATCACCTTGATCACCAGCAGATAGGTGCTGGTGATCAGGCTGGCGGCGATGGCCAGCAGCCCCCCGAAGCCGAACACGTACATCGGCCGGGTCAGAAAACGCTTCATGAACCAGACGGTGAGCAGATCCATCAGCACACGGAAGGTGCGATCGATCCCGTACTTGCTGCTGCCGAACTGACGCGCCCGGTGGTTCACCTTCACTTCGGTGATCCGTGCACCCTCGATGAAGGCCAGGGCGGGAAGAAAGCGATGCAGCTCCCCATAGAGCCGCATGTCTGAGAGCACCTCGCGGCGGTAGGCCTTGAGGGAGCAGCCGTAGTCATGCAGCCGCACACCGGTTACCCGGCCGATCAAGCGGTTGGCGATCCGGGAGGGAAGTTTGCGCTGGAGGGCGGCGTCCTGGCGCTGATGGCGCCAGCCACTGACGAGGTCGTACCCCTCTCGCAGTTTGGCCAGCAGCATGGGGATGTCGGCTGGATCGTTCTGCAGATCTCCATCGAGGCTGACGATCACCTCTCCGCCAGCCACATCAAACCCAGCCGCCATGGCTGCGGTCTGGCCATAGTTCTTGCGCAGCAGTACAGCCACCACTTCGGGCACTTCGGCGCTGAGCTTGGCCAGCACGTTCGCGGTGCGGTCGCTGGATCCGTCGTCGACCAGAACCAGCTCAAACGCCTCATCGGTTGGACGCAGCGCTGAAAGGAGCTGCTCAACCAGATGAGGCAGGCTTTCCTCTTCGTTGTACAGCGGCACCACCACCGAGAGATTCAGGGGTGCACTCATGCCGGTCGCGCTGCGAGTCGCTCAACTTAAGCAGGGGCCCGGTTCATCCGGCAGCCAGCGTCAGGAGAGATGCGATCCGTCATGGCAACGCACCACACGGCCTGCGCCGCGGAATTCAGCCCTGTAGTGGCAAGCCACCGGGTGTTGATCGCTGCTGTGCAAGCTGTCGATGCCGATCCCATTGCGCCCATGGTCCTGGCCTGAGCTGTGGCGGTAGCGGCCCTCGCCGAGATGGATCCCCACATGGGTGCAACGTCGCCGTGTGCCAAAAAACAGCAGATCTCCAGGGCGCAGCAGGCTGTGATCGTCGGGCAGAGCTGCAACAGGTTGGCAGAACCGCTCCTGTTGATAGGCATCTCGCGGAATCCAAATGTCCTGGCTGGCGAAGGCCATCTGCATCAGACCGGAACAATCCATGTCCGGTTCTGTGGTGCCTCCCCAGAGGTAGACATTGGGGCGCTGCTGGGCGGTTTCGCTCCAGGCGAGCACGCTGGGCAGACGTCGTTCAATCTCCGTCGCGCTCAGCGGCGACGGTCGCCAGGCTGCGCATCGCTCAGCTCGCCCCAGAACCGCCTCGAGTTCGAGCCAGCAGCGGTAGCCATCCTCCAGCAGCTGCACAGCGATCCTCTTGGGCTGCCTCTCCAGAATGCGAAAACGGCGTCCACGACAGGCCTGGGTGGTCAGACTCGCGCCCTCAGATCGCGAATAACCATTCACGTCAGCGCACAGCTGCCAACTGGAGCCTGTCTGAATCAGGTCCGGGGCCAGCAGGGTGCCTAACGTCGCCATGGCCCAATCGAATCGCTATGGCGTTCTACCGTCCCGATCCCGCAATGGCGGCTCGGCTTGAGGCGGCCCTCGATGGGCTCGATGCCGACGGTCGCCCGGGGCTGCGCAACAGCCTGGCGATCACCTGGGTGCGGTACGACGACGCTGCACCGGAGGCGGGTCAGGGCCGTGGTGCTTCCTGGAACCAGGACCGGATCCTCTATCCGGCCAGCGTGGTGAAGCTGTTCTATGCCGTCGCCGTTGAGCAGTGGCTGCAACGGGACCTGATCCCTGAGAACGACGAATTGCGGCGCGCGATGCGCGACATGATCGTTGATTCCAGCAACGATGCCACGGGGCTTGTGGTGGATCTGCTCACAGGTACCACCAGCGGCCCTGCCCTCCATGGCGAACGCTGGGAGCTTTGGACGCAGCAGCGTCGCTTGATCAATGGCTGGTTGCAGAGCCTGGCCTGGCCGGAACTTGAGGCGGTGAATTGCTGCCAGAAGACCTGGGGTGATGGTCCCTATGGCCGGGAAAAAATGTTCTATAGGGCCGACAACGGCAACCGCAATGGCTTGTCCACGGTTGCGACAGCCCGGATGCTGGAGGCGGTGATGACCGGTGCGGTGGTGTCGCCACCGGCCTGTCGTCGCCTGCAGGGTCTGTTGCGGCGCTCGCTCGATCAAAAGCAGCGTCGCGCTGATCCTGAAAACCAGGTGGATGGCTTCCTCGGCGAAGGCCTACCTGAGGACGCTCTGCTGTGGAGCAAGGCCGGCTGGATGAGTCAGGCCCGTCATGACGCCGCTTGGTTCCAGGCGTCTGAACAGCAGCCGCCCAGCTTGCTGGTGGTGTTCACCACGGGGCCTGATCGCGCCAGGGACGCATCCCTTTTGCCGGAGCTGGCACGGCAACTCAACCTGTTCACCAGCTCAGAGGAGCCGGCGGATTGAATTGATGAACTTGGAACGGAGAGGGAGGGATTCGAACCCTCGACAGAAGTTGCCTCCTGTAACTCCTTAGCAGGGAGCCGCTTTCAACCACTCAGCCACCTCTCCAGCGGCGCACCCAGAGTACCAAGTGCTGGGCAGGTGGTCAGACTTCAACGCGGGGCAGACGTCGTTTGAAACCACAGAGGATCTCCCAGGGAATCGAGCCGCAGTGGTTGCTCCAGCTTTGAGGGCTTAATTCCAGGTCGCCGTCCTGGCCCAGCAGAGTGACGATGTCGCCTTGCTCCAGCTCAGCTGCATCGGTGGCATCCAGCAGGAGCTGGTCCATGGTGATGGCTCCCACCTGAGGCAGCTGGCAATTGCGATGCAGGGCGTGAATGTGCCCGCTGAGGGACCGCAGAACACCATCGGCATAGCCGATCCCGACCACCGCAAGCCGCGTGGGGCGCTGGGTGATGAAGCGATGGCCGTAGCTGACTCCAGTGCCGGCGGGCACGTCGCGGATCAGGCTGACCCGGGCACGAACCGCCAGGGCGGGTTGCAGGGGAATGACGTTGCTCAGATGACTGGCGGGGGCATGGCCGTACAGGGCCAATCCAACGCGCACGAGGTCGTGGTGTAGCTGCCGGTTGAGCAGGGTCCCTGCGGAGTTGGCGAGATGGCGGGTGATGCCGGCACCCGCTTGGGGCAGGGCCGAGAGCATGCTCACGAAGCGCTCCTGCTGGAGGCTGGTCAAGGCATCGTTCGGCTCATCGGCACAGGCCAGATGGCTGTAGATGCCCTCCAGATTGAGGTGTTCCAGGCTGTTCAGCTCCGCCGCGGTCTGATGTCCCTCGCTGAGGGAGCAGCCCAGCCGTGCCATGCCGGTGTCGATCTTCAATTGCACGTCGAAACACCGACCGCTGTCGGCTGCCAGAGCGTTGCAGAGCTGGGCATCCCTGAGGCTGCTCAGGGTGGGCATCAACCGCCAGTGCAGGCAGGTGCGTAGGTCGTCCGGTTCGTTGAGGTTGCTGAGCAACAGCACTGGTGCGTCCAGCCCGGCCCGCCGCAGCTCAAGGCCTTCCTGCAGCGTGGCTACGCCAAGGCTGGTGGCTCCCCCCTGAAGGGCAGCCCGTGCCACCGTCTCGGCGCCGTGGCCGTAGCCATCGGCCTTCACCACCGCCATCAGTTGGGTACGAGCACCGAGGTGTTGGCAGAGCGCCCTGGCGTTGGCCCGAATCGCTGCAGGTGAAACCTCCACCCAGGCGCGCTGACGGGGATTCAGCTCAGGAATCACAGGCGGTGCTCGGCGCTACCGAGACAGCTTCACATCGCCGGTAGCATGACCATTATTGAGTGAGCTGGCATGGGCCAGGTTCTCGTTCTCAATGCGTCCTACGAGCCGCTCAATATCACCACCTGGAGACGGGCTGTGGTGATGATGCTGAAGGGCAAGGCCGAGAGTCTGGAACACGACCCCTGTCGGCAACTGCGTCAGGGCACCCACCTGCCAACGGTGATCCGCCTGCGCCAGTACGTTCGCGTTCCCTTTCGTCAGCTGCCCCTGACGCGTCGCAACCTCTTCCAGCGGGACAACCACACCTGCCAGTACTGCGGCAGTCGTGACAATCAGTTGTCCATCGACCATGTGATGCCCCGCAGTCGGGGAGGTAGCGACACCTGGGAGAACGTGACCACGGCTTGCCTCAGCTGCAATGTGCGCAAAGGCAATCGAACTCCGAAGGAAGCCGCCATGCCTCTGCGCCATGTGCCGCGGCGACCGGCCAGCAGCCTCAGTTTTGAGGCCCGGCGCCAGATCCATTCCGGTCATCACCAGGAATGGGCGAAGTACGTGATCGGTGCTTGACCGTCAGGCCTCGGCCTGATCGCTCAGCGCTTCGAGTTTCTGACGTTGCTCTTCGGCGATGCAGGCACCGATTAGGTCCTCCAGTTGGCCCTCCAACACAGGTTCCAGGGTGAAGTTTCGGCCCAGCCGGTGATCTGTGGTTCGGTTGTCTTTGTAGTTGTAGGTGCGGATTTTTTCAGAGCGGTCACCACTGCCCACTTGGGCGCGTCGGTCGCTGCTTTCGCGTTCTGCGGCAGCCGCCTGCTCCCGCTCCAACAATTTGGCGCGCAGGATCTCCAGGGCCCGTTCCCGGTTCTGCAGCTGGGAGCGTTCCTGGGTACAGAACACGCGGATGCCCGTGGGTTTGTGGAGAAGGTCCACAGCTGTTTCCACCTTGTTGACGTTCTGCCCCCCAGCACCGCCTGAACGCGCGGTGCTGATATCGAGATCCTTCGGGTCGAGCTGAACTTCCACGGCATCGGCTTCGGGCATCACGGCCACCGTGGCTGTTGAGGTGTGGACCCGACCCTGGGATTCCGTGGCCGGGACCCGTTGCACCCGATGCACTCCCGCTTCAAATTTCAGTTGGCTGTAGACGCTGTCGCCACGCACCGACAGGATCAGTTCGCGAAACCCGCCCAGGTCGGCCTCGGTGCAGCTGATGGATTGCACGGCCCAGCCCACTTTTTGGCTGTACCGCTCATACATCCGTGCCAGATCACCGGCCCAGAGACAGGCCTCGTCGCCGCCTGCGCCGGCACGAATTTCCAGCATCACACTGCGCTCATCGCGGGGATCCCGCGGCAGCAGAGCCAGGGTGAGCCGCTCCGTCAGCATTGCGTGCTGTTCTTGGAGGCTGGCCAACTCATCTTGCGCCAGCTCCTCCATTGCAGCGTCACCGCGACTGTCTTTCAGCAGCTGACGTGCGGAATCACGCTCGGATTCGAGCTTCTGGAGTTCCTCGAAGTCGAGCACGAGTGGCTCAAGTCTTGATCGCTCCCGTGCGATCGATTCAAGCCGCTTCGGATCAGCGGCCACATCAGGATCAGCCAGCTGCCGCTCGAGGTTGCGGAAGCTGGCTGTGGCTGTTTCCAGCCGTGTGAACAAGGTCGAGGCGTCCATGCCCCGTTCTCACCCTCAGGCCTTGGACTCGGCCTTGGCAGAGTCGGCACCTTTTTTCTTGGTGCCCATGCCGTACTTCTTCATGAAGCGGTCCACACGACCCTCGGTGTCGAGGATCTTCTGGGTGCCGGTGAAGAAGGGGTGGTTGCCGCTCCAGACGTCGACGTGGATCTCCGGCTGGGTGGCGCCTGTGGTCATGACCACTTCGCCGTTGCAGATCACCTTGGCGTCGGGATACCAGGTGGGATGAATGTCGGGCTTTGGCATCGGGTAAAAAAAATCAGCGCTTGGAGAACTGAGGAGCCTTACGGGCTTTCTTGAGGCCGTACTTGCGGCGTTCCTTGGCACGGGGGTCGCGGCTGAGGTGACCTTCCGTCTTCAGCGGCTTGCGGTTGTCGGCCGACAGTTCGCACAGGGCGCGGGCTGCACCTTGCTTGATGG
This sequence comes from Synechococcus sp. N32, assembly GCF_900473895.1. Taxonomy (NCBI): domain Bacteria; kingdom Bacillati; phylum Cyanobacteriota; class Cyanophyceae; order Synechococcales; family Synechococcaceae; genus Synechococcus; species Synechococcus sp. N32. Next base: position 114,799 of record NZ_UCND01000003.1, on the reverse strand, counting down.
CGCCGGACTGACCGGTGAGTCCACCACCGTGAACATTGACGAGGATGTCGTACTCGCTGCTGAGGCCGAGGGTCTCCAAGGGAGCCTTCACCGCTGCGATGTACGAGGGGTTGTAGTTCAGATAGTTGTCACCGGGACGACCATTGATGGTGATCGTTCCATTGCCGGGGACGAGGCGAACACGGGCAACAGAGGTCTTGCGACGACCGGTGCCCCAGTAGACGACGGAGTTGTTGCTCATTGGGCGGATGCGGAGGGGTTGAGCTGAAGAGGCTGGGGCTTCTGAGCGGCGTGGGGATGCTCGGTGCCTTTGTAGACCTTGAGCTTGCGGAACATCTGGCGGCCCAGGGCGTTGTGGGGGAGCATGCCTTTGATGGCCTTCTCCACGATCCGCTCGGGGATCCGTTCCTGCAGAGCTTCGAAGGTTTCCACCTTCATGCCGCCGGGACGACCGGAGTGACGGCGGTACAGCTTCTGCTGGGGCTTACGGCCGGAGACTTTGATCTTCTCGGCGTTCACGACGACGACAAAATCACCGGTGTCCAGATGGGGGGTGAAGCTGGGGTTGTTCTTGCCACGCAGCACGGCGGCCACTTCAGTGGCCAGACGGCCGAGGGTTTGATTCTCAGCGTCCACCACGTACCACTGGCGGTCGATCGAATCAATCGGGGGGAGAGAGGTCTTGTTCATCGCGCCGGCATGCCGGTTCGGTTATGTCCCGCCTGAAGAAGCGGAACTGGGCAAAGGGGTCGGTCCAGAACTGGACCTGACGGGGCTAAAGATCGAGCTTACTCTTCGGCCCTCCAGCTCCAGTGAGTTGGGCAGCTTTCGAAGTAGAGGCCCGTTTATCCCGGCGTTGAGGGTGGATCCGGAGGCGGATCGCTCTCGGCCAGAAAAAACCACGGCTGACAATCGTACCAGCCGGCTTTGGTGAAGATGGGCTCGGCATAGCCAGCCCGAAGCAGGCAGAGGCCCGTGGCCGGCGCCGCCTCTTTCACCTCATGGCGTCGTCGTTCCCTCCAGCGCTGTTCAAAGGCGGCAACACTGAGACGGTGCTCGCCAACGGCCACCAACTGGGCCATCAGTAGGCGAACCATGCCGTACAGAAAACCACTGGCCTGAATCTCAACCCGCAGAAGATCGCCTTGGCGCTCCACGAGCACCTCCTGCACGGTGGTTCGGGCATGGGCGCGACGGCTGCCTGCCTTCATGAAGGCGCTGAAGTCGTGCAGACCAAGCATGCTGCTCAAAGCGTCCCGCATGCGGGACTCATCCAGCCTGTGTTGGTAACGGTGCCAGCTCCAGGGGCTTAAAAACAAATTGGGGCGGCGCCCGTTGTGAATCGTGTACCGGTACCGCCTGTAGGTGGCGGAGTAACAGGCATGCCAATCCAGGGGACGGGCGACGGATTCGCGCACACGAATGGTGCTCGGCAGGCGTCCGTTCAAGGCCGGGGCCCATTTTCGAGCTGGGATCGGCCCACTGCAGTCGAAGTGCACCACCTGACCGGCGGCATGAACGCCGGCATCGGTGCGCCCGGCGGCAAAGGTCTGCACCGGTCGGTGCGGATCAAGCTGGGCGATGGCGTCCTCCAGCACGGCCTGAACACTGCGACCGTTGCGTTGGCGCTGCCACCCACAAAACGAAGAACCCTCGTACTGAAGGGTGAGCGCGATCCGCTGAAGGGACGCTGGCTCAGGACCTGCAGACGAGGGTTGGGTGTTCAAACGTCAGAACTGACGTGAGGTCTGATCAGACCAGTTCAATGATGGCCATCTCGGCGTTGTCGCCACGACGGGGAACGGTGCGGGTGATGCGGGTGTAGCCACCCTTGCGATCGCTGTAGCGGTTGGGAGCCTTGTCGAACAGGGCATGCACCAGTTGCTTGTCGTAGATGTAACCCATGGCCCGGCGACGGGAGGCGAGGCTGCCGTCCTTGGCCAGGGTGATCATGCGCTCGGCTTCGTCGCGAAGCGCTTTGGCCCGTGCCTTGGTGGTGGTGACCCGACCTTCGCGAATCAGCTGGGTGGTCAGGGCGCGCAGCATTGCCTTGCGCTGGTCAGCTGGACGTCCCAGCTGAGGAACTCGGCATTGATGACGCATGGTTCTGTCGGTGACGAAGACGAAAAAGGACGTTCAGGCCGTTCTGCAGTTATGCAGAAGTGCGGCTCTGGGGGATGGAGATGCCGATGCGCTCGAGGGCTTCGATCACTTCATCAGCGGATTTGGAACCGAAGTTCTTGATCTCCAGAAGATCCTCGTAGCTGAAGCCCATCAGGTCAGACACGGAGTTGACCTGGGCCCGCTTGAGGCAGTTGTAGGCGCGAACCGAAAGGTTCAGTTCCTCAAGAGGAATCTGTGCTTCCGCCGAGGGCTCGGGTTCAGCAGGAACTTCCTCCACGAGAGTGACCGTGGCCAGCGGCTGGAACAGCTCAATCAATTGATTGGCTGATTGAGCCAGGGCGTCGTCGGGGGTAATGGAGCCGTCGGTGACGATCTCCATCCGCAGGCGCTCGCGGGCCGAACCGCCTTCGGCAACGGCGGTTTCGTCGATGGTGAAGTTGACCCGGGTCACGGGCATGAACACGGCATCGATCTGGAGCAGATCGATGGCACTGGTTTCTTCGTTGTGACGATCCACCGGGCGATAGCCAACGCCGCGCTCGACGTGCACTTCCAGCTCGAGGCTGTGGCCGTCGGCCACGGTGGCGATCGGACGATCGGCGTCCACCACCTGCACCTGAGAGGAGAACTGAAGATCTCCAGCCTTCACTTCAGCGGGACCAGCCACCACGAGACGACCGATCTCGAGTTCGGCCGAACGGCTGTTGACGGTGAGCTCCTTGCAGTTCAGCAGGATGTCGAGAACGTCTTCACGGACCCCAGGAACCGTGGCGTATTCGTGATTGACACCGGCAATCCGGATGGCGGTGACAGCACTGCCTTCCAGCCCACCCATCAGCACGCGACGCAGCGCGTTGCCCAGGGTCGTGGCCTGGCCACGCTCGAGGGGACCGATCAGGAAAACGCCGGACTGGGCGCGATCCTCGGCCACCTGATGCTCAATGCGATCAATCTGGTACTGCAACACGGTCTGAATCGGGGTAAGGGGTGAAACCGGACGGAAATCAGCTCGGTTCAGACGCGGCGGCGCTTGGGCCGGCGGCAACCGTTATGGGGCAGGGGGGTGACGTCGCGAATCAGGGTGATTTCGAGGCCAGCAACCTGGAGAGCACGGATGGCTGTCTCACGGCCTGAGCCAGGACCCCTCACCAGCACTTCGATCTGACGCATGCCTTGGTCAAGGGCGCGACGTGCTGCTGCTTCTGCAGCGGTTTGAGCCGCGAAGGGGGTGCCTTTGCGAGCACCTTTGAAGCCACTGGCACCCGCAGACGACCAGGAAATCACCTCACCGGCGGTGTCGGTGATGGACACGATGGTGTTGTTGAAGGTGCTCTGGATGTGAGCGACGCCGTTCGGGACGTTGCGCTTGGCCTTCTTGGGGCCGGATTTTTTGACGGTTTTAGCCATGGCCGTATGCAGTCAGGGATAAGGATGTAGAGGACTTACTTCTTCTTGCCGGCCACAGTTTTCCGCGCGCCGCGGCGGGTGCGGGCGTTGGTGCGGGTGCGTTGGCCACGAACGGGAAGGCTCATGCGGTGGCGACGGCCACGGACGCAGCCGATGTCCTGCAGGCGCTTGAGGGCCATGCCCTCCTGACGGCGCAGATCACCTTCGAGGGTGTATTCCTCCATGGCGTTGCGGAGCTTCTGAAGATCTCCGTCCTCCAGATCTTTCACCCGGATGTCGGGGTTCACGCCGGTTTTGGCCAGGATGGCCTGTGAGCGGGTGAGACCAACTCCGTAGATGTAGGTGAGGGACACTTCGATCCGCTTGTCGCGGGGAATGTCAACGCCGGCGATCCGTGCCACGTTCGTTTAGTTGAAAAGGACAGATGCCTCCGAAGTCCTGGAGGCGAGGAATGTTTCAGAACAGCGGGGGATCAGCCCTGGCGCTGTTTGTGCTTGGGGTTGGCGCAAATGACCATGACCTTGCCGTGGCGACGGATCACCCGGCACTTGTCACACATTTTTTTCACTGAGCTGCGCACCTTCATGAGGCGTGGCTCTCCAAATTTCCAAACGGCAACGTTACCATGCCGGTCAACCGAGAATGGACTCGATCCGCTTGGTGATCTCCTCGACTGTGCCCTGGGCGGGGACGGAAACGAGGAGACCCTTGTCGCTATAGAAGCGAATCAGGGGTGCGGTTTTCTCGCGGTAAACCTCCAGGCGATTGCGGATCACCGCTTCGTTGTCGTCGGCGCGACCGCGGGCCAACAGCCGTTCAATCAAAACGGCGTCATCCAGCTCCAGCAGAACCACGGCCTGGATGGGTTGCTGCAATTCGGCCAGCAGGGGTTCGAGTGCTTCAGCCTGGGGCACCGTGCGCGGGAACCCATCCAGCAGCCAGCCATCGGTCGTGAGAGCCTTCATCTGGCTTTCCACAATCGCCAGCACAAGGGCGTCGCTCACCAGTTCGCCGCGGTTCATCACCGCTTCAGCTTCTTTGCCCAGATCGCTGCCGGCTGCTACTTCAGAGCGCAGCAGATCGCCTGTGGACAGATGCTTCATGCTGTTGGCATCGCACAGCCGAGCGGCCTGGGTGCCTTTGCCGGCTCCGGGAGGGCCAAGAAATAGCAAACGATTTTTCATGGTTGCGTAAGCGTGAGGTGACGTGAACGGAAGGTGCGCTGCGCAGCAGCGCTCACTGGCGAACGAGGCCTTCGTAGCGTTGTGAGATCACATAGGTCTGCACCTGTTTGGCCGTGTCGATGGCCACACCGACAAGGATCAGCAGTGATGTGGCGCCAAGCCCCTGGAAGGTCTGCACATTCGTGGCGCGTTCGACGGCCGCGGGAATGATGGCGACGGCGCCGAGGAACAGACCACCCAGCAAGGTGAGGCGGTTCTGGACTCCTGAGAGATAAGTGGCCGTGGCGCTGCCGGGGCGAACGCCTGGAATCGCCACACCACCCCGTTTCAGGTTGGTGGCGATGTCAGCGGGATTCACCGTGAGCGAGGCATAGAAATAAGAGAAGCCCAGGATCAACGCAAAAAATGTGAGTGCGTATGGCCAGGGGTTCGCTGCCCCAGGATTCAGGGCACTGGCCGCACGGATCAACCACTCACTCTTGGTGAGGTTGGCGATGGTGACCGGCAGGAAAATCAGGGCTGAAGCGAAAATGATCGGCATCACACCGCCGGCATTCAGCTTGAGCGGCAGATAGCTCTGACGTGTGGGGAGCACACCTGCTCCACCTACCTGGCGCTTGGCGCTGACGATGGGGATACGGCGAGCCCCCTCCTGCACGAAGATGATTCCAACGATCGTGGCCAGGAACACCAGCACCAGAACAATGATGCCCAGCACGGTGTCCCGGTCACCGGTTTGAGCGGCTTCGATCGTGGCGCCGAGGGTGCGCGGCAGGGTGGCGACGATGTTCAGAAAAATCACCAGGGAAGCCCCCTGGCCGATGCCTCGCTCCGTGATCACTTCACTCAGCCACATCACCACCATCGAGCCGGTGACCAGGGCCAGTGCCGTCTGCACCACAAAGGTCACTTCGCTGAGACCTTCCACGGCGTATTGGCGCAGGATCATGGCGAAGACGACGCTCTGGACGAGACCCCAACCGAGCGCCACATAACGGGTGATCTGGGCGATCTTGCGTCGGCCAGCCTCGCCTTCATTCTTCTGGAGGTCTTCCAGCTGCGGCAGCGCTGCGGTCAGCAACTGGAGGATGATCGAGGCGTTGATGAAAGGCAGGATCCCCAGGGCAAAGATGCCCAGGGTGGAGATCCCGCCGCCGGTGAAGATGTCGAGAAAACCGATCAGCTGTCCGCCTTGATCGATGAATTGCTTGAAGGCTTCCCGATCGATTCCGGGCATTGGGATGTAGATCCCAAGACGCACCAACAACAGCAGGCCGAGTGTGGTGAGCACGCGACTGCGGAGCCCAGGGTTGGTGATCAGCTGGCCGATCACTTCGGAGGCGTTGGGGTTGCGACCCCGACTGACGAGCATGTCCGGAAGAAAGTGAAGTTGGGCGAAAAGCCAAGAAGCCGCCCGTGGATCGAAATCCAGCGGACGGCTCAGACCCTAGGGCTGACTTGGGGACGAGCCCTTGATTAGTCGAGGATTTCGCAGGTTCCGCCTGCGGCTTCGATCTTGGTGCGGGCCGAGGCGGTGAATGCCGCGGCTTGCACTGTCAGCTTTTTGGCTTTCAGTTCACCGTTGCCGAGCATCTTCAGAGGATGCTTGGGGCTGGTCACGATGCCGTCCTTGACCAGGGAATCCAAGTTGACGGTGCTGCCGTCCTTCAGGTCGTTCAACGCAGAAACGTTGAGAACGGTGAAGAACTTGGGATTCACCAGGGGGAAGTGCTTCAGCTTCGGCACCCGGCGGTACAGAGGCATTTGGCCACCCTCGAAGCCGGGGCGCGTGGGGCGACCCGAACGGGATTTCTGGCCGCGCATACCGAAGCCGCAGCTGGCACCCTGACCAGCGGCGATGCCGCGGCCCTTGCGCAATTTGCGGCGACGAGCGCCCTTGTTGGATTTGAGGGAATCGAGTCGGAGAGTCATCGCGAATCAGGAATAGATCTGTTCGAGGGAGATTCCCCGTTCCTTCGCCGTCTCCTTGTGGGTGCGGAGAAGCGACAGGGCCACCATGGCAGCCCGTGCATTGTTCAGGGGGGTCTTGCTGCCCAGGCGCTTGGCCAGGACATTCTTGATGCCGGCGAGTTCGAGCACTGTGCGGATGGAACCGCCAGCGATCACACCGGTACCAGGGGCTGCAGGGCGGATGAGCACGCTGGCAGCACCATCACGACCATTGGAGAGGGTCGGAATGGAGTTGTGGCGGGTCAACGGCACTTTGACGAGGTGCTTCTTGCCATCGGCAACACCCTTGCGGACGGCACCGATCACATCACCGGCCTTGCCGACGCCAACGCCGACCTGGCCTTTCTCGTTGCCGACAACCACGATGGCCCGGAAGCTCATCTTCTTACCGCCTTTCACGGTCTTGGAGACGCGGCGGATCTGAACCACGCGCTCTTGCCATTCGGAATCGCGTTCCTGGCCGCGACGGCCACCACGCCGGTCGCCACGACGACCATCACGGTCGCCACGGCCGCGGCGCTGTTCCTGTTGCTGCTGCCCTTCGGCTGCCGCTGGAACGTCGGCCGCACCCGGCACGGCGTTGGGATTGGATTGGGGGGAGGAATCTGTCATGGGTTGAGCAGGAATCAGAACTGAAGGCCCGCTTCCCGGGCGGCATCGGCGAGGGCTTTAATCCGGCCGTGGTACAGATTTCCGCCGCGGTCGAACACCACCTGCTGGATGCCTTTGGCGATGGCGCGCTTGGCGACCAGTTCGCCGACGGCGACAGAGGCGTCGCAGCTGCCAGCCGGAGCCTTGAGGCCGGCGCGCAGCTCCTTGTCAACGGTGGAGGCGGAGCAGAGTGTGCTCTGGGCCGCGTCGTCGATGACCTGGGCGTAGATGTGGTTGTTGGAGCGGAACACGGCCAGACGCGGACGGTCTGAGGTTCCGGTGATGTGACGACGCAGACGCCGGTGGCGTTTTTGCGTCTGCTGTTTGCGGGACAGTTGGGACATGGTGGGTGAAGGGAAGGAACGTCAGGACAAGGCTTATTTCTTGCCGGACTTGCCTGCCTTGCGCAGGATGCGCTCGCCCTCGTACTTGATGCCTTTGCCCTTGTAGGGCTCGGGCGGACGGATGGCGCGGACCTTGGCGGCTTCGTTGCCCACCAGCTCCTTGTCGATGCCGGAGACGATCACCTTGGTGTTGTTCTCCACCTTGAAGGTGATGCCTTCAGGGGCTTCCATCTCGACGGGGTGGCTGTAGCCAGCACTCACCACGAGAGTTTTGCCTTTGACCTGGGCACGGGAGCCCACACCAACGATCTCCAGGGCTTTGCTGTAGCCGTTGCTGACACCCTCGATCATGTTGGCGACGAGGGTGCGGCTCAGGCCGTGGCGCTCACGGGAGATGCGCTTGGTGCTCGTGGGGGAGACCACGATGGTGTTGTTGTCCTGGCTGACGCTGACGCCTTCAGGAAGGGTGCGCTCCAGTTCGCCTTTGGGTCCTTTCACCTTGACGGTGAGACCGTCGAGGGAAACTGTGACCTTTTCAGGGACGGGAACAGGGTTTTTGCCGATTCGTGACATGGTTCAGCTCCGGATCAGTAGACGTAACAGAGCACTTCGCCACCGACGCCCTCACGACGGGCGTCGCGGTCGCTCATCACACCTTTGGAGGTGGAGATGATCGCCACACCCAGTCCGCCGAGGACTTTGGGCAGGCCGCGAGTGTTCTTGTAGATGCGGAGACCGGGCTTGCTGACCCGCTGCATGGAGCGGATGGTGGGCAGCCTGTGCTTGCCGCTGTACTTGAGGGCGAGCACCAGTTCGGTGCGAACGCCTTCACCCTGCTCGCTGATCTCGGAGATGAAGCCCTCCTGCTGCAGCACCTTGGCGATGCTGCGGGTCATCCGCGAAGCGGGGATCTTGGTGGTTTCGTGACGTTTCTCACTCGCATTGCGAATGCGGGTGAGCATGTCGGAAATGGGGTCGTGGTTGGCCATAGGTGTCGACGGGGAGGGCTCAGTTGCTCTGGAACGGCATTCCCATCTCGCGGAGGAGGGCCCGGCCCTCTTCGTCCGAACGGGCAGTGGTCACGATGGTGATGTCCATGCCCCGGATCGCATCGATCTTGTCGAAGGAGATCTCAGGGAAAATGATCTGTTCGCGCACCCCAAGGGTGTAGTTGCCGCGGCCATCAAAACTCTTGGGGCTGACCCCGCGGAAGTCGCGGATGCGGGGCAGCGCCAGGTTGATCAGGCGCTCGAGGAAGGCATACATCCGATCGCCACGGAGGGTGACGGCACAGCCGATCGGCATGCCCTGCCGAATCTTGAAGCCGGCGATGGCTTTTTTGGCACGGGTAACAACGACCTTCTGGCCGGTGATCTGTGCCAGCTCATTCACCGAAGCCTCGAGGGACTTGGCATTGGCGGCGGCTTCGCCGAGACCCCGGTTGACGGTGACTTTCACCACCTTGGGGACTTCATGGATGTTGGTGAGGGAGAGATCCTTCTGCAGCTTGGGCTGGATGGTCTCCCGGTAGCGCTTCTTGAGTGACATAACGGGTTGGGGTGCTTCTGGGCGTGGTCAGAAGTCGGGATCAGTCGAGGACTTCACCGGTTTTCTTCAGCCGGCGCTTCTTGGTGCCGTCCTTTTCGACGACGATTTCAACGCGGCTGGCCACCTTTTTGTCGGTGGAATACAGCATCACGTTGGAGGCATGCAGGGAAGCTTCCTCCGTCACGATGCGGCCGGTCTCGCCCTCCTGGGTGGGCTTTTCGTGGCGGGTGCGCATGTTCACGCCCTCCACGACGACACGGTTTTCGTTGGGCAGGGTGCGCAGAACGGCACCGGTTTTGCCCTTGTCCTTGCCGGCGATCACCTGAACGGTGTCGCCCTTGCGGATGCGCATCTTGATGCGCTCGGTGGCCTTGGCCTTGGTGGTTGCAGTCGCCATGGTCAGATCACCTCCGGTGCGAGGGACACGATTTTGGTGAAGCTGCGGTCACGCAGCTCACGGGCCACCGGTCCGAAGACGCGGGTGCCTTTCGGGTTTTTGTCGTCGTTGATGATGACGGCGGCGTTGTCGTCGAAACGGATCGAGTTTCCGGTTTCACGACGCATGGTGGCTTTGGTGCGCACCACAACGGCCTTCACCACGTCGGACTTTTTGACGCCCATGTTGGGGGCGGCATCCTTCACGGCGGCAACGATCACGTCGCCCACGTGGGCATAGCGACGGTTGGTGCCGAGGACGCGAATGCACTGAATGCGCTTGGCGCCGCTGTTGTCGGCAACGGTGAGATAGGACTCCTGCTGGATCACTGCTTCACCTCCTGAGCTTCAGCCTTGTTGGCTTCCTCAGCTGCAGCTTTCGGGCTGTGGCTGAGAACCTCGGCGATGGCCCACCGCTTTTGGCGGCTCATCGGACGGGTTTCAGTGATGCGAACGCGGTCACCGACGCGACAGGTGTTGTCTTCGTCGTGAGCCTTGTAACGGGTGGTACGGCTGACCGTCTTTTGATAGATGGGGTGTGGGAAGCGGCTTTCCACCGCGACCACCACCGTTTTTTCCATCTTGTCGCTGACGACGGTGCCGATCCTTTCCTTGACTGCCATGGTTACGGAGTGGGGGATCAGGAGGCGGTGGAGCGCTGGCGCTCCGACTGCACCGTCAGCAGCTGGGCCAGCTTGATGCGGACCTCTTTGAAACGGTGCGTGTTAGCGAGCTGGCGCGTGGCCTGCTGGAAACGGAGTTGGAACAGCTCGCGGCGCAGGCCGTCGATCTGTTCGTTGATGTCCGAATCGGACAGGCTGCGCACATCGGCGGCGTTGGGACGGGCCATGGTCAGGACTCCACGGTGACGGCTTCAGAAGCTGCCGGAGCCTTGGCACCAGCTGACTTCTCCTGCTCATCCAGTTGGATGAACTTGGTCTTCACGGGAAGCTTGTATTGCGCGAGGCGCATGGCTTCCTTGGCGATTTCGGGGGTGATTTCATCACCGCCCATCTCGAACAGGATCCGGCCGGGCTTGATCACCGCCACCCAGAATTCTGGGTTGCCCTTACCGGAACCCATCCGGGTTTCGGCAGCGCGCATGGTGACCGGCTTGTCGGGGAAGATCCGGATCCAGATTTTTCCGCCACGCTTGACGTAGCGGGTCATGGCACGACGGCTGGCCTCGATCTGGCGCGAGGTGATCCAGCCACATTCCTGTGCCTGCAGCGCGAATTGTCCGAAGGCAATGGTGTTGCCCCGGGTGGCGACGCCGCGCATGCGGCCTCGCTGCTGCTTACGGAATTTGACGCGTTTTGGACTCAGCATGGTTCAGGCCTCCTGTTCAACCCTCGTTTGAGCGGTCTTCGAACTGTTGGGGCCGACGGCTGGCCCGGCGCCGGGGGGCAGCACCCACCGGCATGGGCTGAGCCTGTTCGCTCAGCACTTCGCCCTTGAACACCCAAACCTTGATGCCGAGCACGCCGTAGGTCGTGCTGGCCACCTTGGTGGCGTAGTCGATGTCGGCACGCAGGGTGTGCAGGGGCACCCGACCCTCGCGGGTCCATTCCGTCCGGGCGATCTCAGCACCGTTCAGGCGACCGGAGACCTGGATCTTCAGACCCAGAACGCCGGCACGCTGAGCGCGCTGCACAGCCATGCGGATGGTGCGGCGGAAGGCCACACGCTTCTCCAGCTGCTGGGCGATGTACTCGGCAAGGAGGAAGGCATCACCGTCGACGCGTTCGACCTCGACAACATTGATCCGCACCTGACGACTGGAGTCGCCGATGGTCTTCTGAATGCCGGATCGAAGCTCTTCGATGCCGCTGCCTTGACGGCCGACCAGCACGCCGGGGCGTGCGGTCTTGAGTTCAACTTCCAGTTGATCGGCCTTGCGGGCGATCAGCACATCGCTGATGCCTGCGGAGCCGTACTTCTTATGGATGAACTTGCGAATCCGGTCGTCCTCCTGGAGGAGGGCCGGATAGTTCTTGCTGGAGGCGTACCAGCGTGACCGGTGTTCCTGGGTGATCCCCAGGCGCAGACCGGTTGGGTTGATTTTGTGTCCCATTGGGTCAGAGTCCTCGGGGGTCAGGAATCGGTCTGAGCCGCCACAGCAATGCTGATGTGGCAGGTCTGTTTCTTGATCTGGTAAGCCCGGCCCTGGGCGCGGGGGCGGTAGCGCTTCATGGAGGGGCCCATGTCAGCGGTCGCGCTCGAGATCACCAGAGATGAGGGGTCGAGACCGAGGTTGTGCTCAGCGTTGGCCACCGCAGACCGGAGCACCTTGGTGATCGGGCCAGTGGAGCGGTAAGGCATGAACTCGAGCATGATCAGCGCGTCGCGATAGGTGCGGCCACGGATTTGGTCGAGCACACGGCGCACCTTCGACACGGAGCCTCGGATGAAGCGACCGTGAGCCTGGGCGGTGGGTGCCGTTTGGGTTGACGATGTCATGGTTTAGCGGCCTCCTTTCTTGTCTCTGATGTGGCCCTTGAAGGTGCGGGTGGGAGCGAACTCTCCCAGCTTGTGGCCCACCATCTGCTCGGTGATGAACACCGGCACATGGGTGCGGCCGTTGTGAACCGCGATCGTGTGGCCGATCATCATCGGCAGGATCGTGGAGGCCCGTGACCAGGTCTTGATCACAGACTTGTCGTCGTTGTCGTTCTGCTTTTCAACCTTGCGAAGCAGGCTGTCGGCAATAAACGGACCTTTTTTGAGTGAACGTCCCATAACGGTTTAAGCAAGCGGATAAGTGATGGTTTGCATCAGGAATCGCGTCCGCCACGGCTCCGCTTGGAGGTCTTGCGACGCTTCCGGAGCACGTATTGGTTGCTGGGTTTGTTCCGCTTGCGGGTCTTGAGACCGAGGGCGGGTTTGCCCCAGGGGGTCACCGGGCCGGAACGGCCGATTGGTGCACGACCCTCACCACCACCGTGAGGGTGATCGCAGGGGTTCATCACACTGCCTCGAACCTGAGGACGGCGACCGAGCCAGCGGCGACGACCGGCCTTACCCAGGCTGGTGTTGCGCATCTCGGAGTTACCGACCTCGCCGAGGGTGGCGTAGCACTCGCGGCGAACCAGGCGAACCTCGGTGGAGGGCAGCTTCAGAGCGACGTAGTCGCCTTCTTTCGCCATCACCTGGGCGCTGGCACCGGCGGTACGGACCATCTGGCCACCACGACCGGCGTAGAGCTCAACGCAGTGAACCGCCGAACCGAGGGGCACCGAGGACAACGGCATGGCGTTGCCGTTTTCGATCGGGGCATCAGGGCCGGAGACCACGGTCTGGCCCACCTGAACTCCTGCAGGAGCAAGGATGTAGCGCTTCTCGCCATCGGCGTAGAAGAGCAGTGCCAGACGCGCGTTGCGATGCGGGTCGTAGTGAATCGCGGCCACCTTGGCGGGGACACCGTGCTTGTTGCGACGGAAATCCACCACGCGATAGAGGCGCTTGTGGCCACCACCGCGGTGGCGGCAGGTGATCACACCGCGGTTGTTGCGGCCCTTGCGGCGGTGTTTGGCCACCACCAGGGTCCGCTCCGGCTTGCGGCTGGTGATCTCACTGAAATCAGTGACCACCCGGGTGCGGGTACCGGGGGTGTAGGGGCGGAAATTACGGATTGCCATGACGATTCAGACCCCTCAGGACTCAGGGAAGAGTTGGATCGAGTTGCCCTCCGCCAGGCGCACCACGGCTTTCTTCACCTGGGCACGTTTGCCGGCGAAGCGACCCATGCGACGGGAGCGTCGCGGGGGATTCATGGTGCTGATGCCGGTGACCTTCACATCGAAGAGCTGCTCAATGGCGGCCTTGATGTCGGGCTTAGCGGCGCGGTGGTCCACCTCGAAGGTGTACTGGTTGATTTCGAGGGCGCGGGTGGCCTTCTCGGTGATCAGGGGACGGCGGATCACATCCGCCAGGCGTCCTTGGAAACGTTCAGTCATCGCCGTAGACCTCCTGGATGGTTGCGAGAGCTTCCTCGCCCAGCACCAGAGCATTGGCGTGGAGCAGGTCGAAGACGTTCAGCTGATCTGCGGAGATCAACTTGACTTTCTCCAGGTTGCGCACGGAACGGCGCACAACATCGGAGGGGTTCGTCAGAACGATGAGCACCTTGGAGCCGGCAGCAACACCGAGGCGACCAAGAGCATCTGTGATCTCACGGGTCTTGGGGGCATCCAGCGAAGCACCGAAGTCCTTCACGACGGTCACATCGTCAATGCGGGCCATCAGCGCGGTGCGCAGGGCCAGACGACGCTCCTTGCGGTTCATCGCAAGGTTGTACGTGCGGGGCTTGGGTCCAAAGATGATGCCGCCGCCGGGTTTCAGAGGAGTGCGGATCGATCCCTGACGGGCCCGACCAGTTCCTTTCTGCTTGTAGGGCTTGCGACCACCACCGCGCACTTCTGAGCGGGTGAGGGTGCTGGCGGTTCCTTGGCGTGCATGGGCCTGCTGACGCAGAACGGCCCGATGCATCAGGTCAACGGCGGTGGTCTCTTTGGCCACCTTCAGGTCCAGGGTTGCCTTGCCGGCTTCCTTGCCCTGCCAATCACGAACGACACAACTGGCCATCACTTACCTCCTTTGGCGGGCTTGGCGCCCACGCGCAAGGCCGGGCGGATGTTGAGCAGCGCACCAGGCTTGCCGGGCACGGATCCCTTCACCACCAGCAGATTGTGCTCGCTGTCCACCTTGAGGATGGTCAGGCCGCGGGTGGTGATTTTCTTGCCGCCGTAGCGACCGGCCATCCGCTTTCCGGGATAGATGCGGCCCGGGGTCGTACCGGCACCGGTCGAACCGGGCTCGCGGTGGTTCTTCGAACCGTGGGTCATCGGACCCCGGCTGAAGCCGTGGCGCTTTTGGTAGCCAGCGAAGCCGCGGCCGACGGTGTCACCGCTGACGTCCACCTTCTGGCCGGCTTCGAAATCGCCGACGGTGATGGCGCCACCGAGTTCAAGACCTTCAACGCTGTCGACGCGGTATTCGCGCAGATGACGCAGAAGGCCCTCACCGGATTTGTTGAGGTGACCCTGGGCGGGCTTGTTGATCAGCTTCTCGCGGGTTTCGCCAAAGCCGATCTGCACTGCGGAATAACCGTCAGTGTCGTCGTTTTTGAGTTGGGTGATGCGGCAGGGGCCGGCTTCGATCAAGGTGACCGGAACAGCTCTGCCCTGCTCGTCGAAGAACTGGGACATACCCAGCTTCTTCCCGAGGATGCCGATGGACATGGATGGGGAGGAAGCGCCAGCGTGGACAACCACCAGGCGGAGAACCGCATGGGGTCAGGTGCTGATCGATTGGACGCAGACGTGGTTCGAAGCGGAACTCCCGAAGGAGTGGATTCGAATGGGCTAGCGAACGATTCAGCGAGGCTGGGACTTGCATCTGCACGATGTGCTGTTGCAGTTTCCCGACGGAGATCTCCGAAGAAAGCTTCCGTACTGGCCTGGGGATTCGACGCAATCGTCGAATCTGTTCTGCCGACTGGAGGCCCGGCTAGCGGACGGGCACAGAAACACAGAACAAACAACGAACCTACAACACCGACCTTCCCTCTCCCCTGATCCCTCTGCCTGCTGCCAGAATCTCCTCCAATCCCTGTAGCTGCCATGCCTCTGCTTCTCACCGGTCAGGCATTTCGCCGTGATCTCGAAGCCAATGGCTGTCTGGCGGTGCAGGCTCCGCTCGAAGGCGGTGCAGAAACCCGTCTGTTAAGACGTCTGCGCGGCGCCGGTTACAGCACCCGCATGACATCGGCCCGTGGTCTTGGTGATCCGGAGGTGTTCCTCACCCAGAAGCACGGCATTCGTCCGCCCCATCTCGGCCATCAAAGTGTTGGTCGTGGTGCTGCTGTGGGAGAAGTGCAGGAGGTGGCTCCCCAGCTCGGCGACCTGTTTGAAGGTGATGCTCCCGTGGCTCTCTGGCTGCTGGAAGGCCAAGTGCTCTCGCGCTCTGAACTTCTTTCGCTCTGCGATCTGTGCAAGCGCGAACCGCGTTTACGCATCATCGTGGAGATGGGTGGTGCTCGCAGCCTGAAGTGGGAACCGATGACCACATATCTGAAGGCCTGACGCCTGACGACGCCCTCGTACAGGGCCGCTGGGTCAAGCTGATCTGTGGGGCAAGCAACCATGATCTGCCGGCCATTGCCGACCTGACCGCAGTCTTTGCGGCTGTTGGTGTTCATTGCATTGATGTGGCGGCCGATCCAGCGGTTGCCCTGGCAGCGCGTCGCGGCCTGGACTGGGCTGAGGCGCAAACAGGTCGTCGCCCCTGGCTGATGGTGAGCCTCAGCGATGGCAATGATGCTCACTTCCGCAAGGCCTGGTTCGATCCTGGCCGCTGTCCGGTGGACTGTCCGCGGCCCTGCGAAAGGATTTGTCCGGCGGCAGCGATTCCGCCCGCTGCTGGCATCGACCAGCAGCGTTGCTATGGCTGCGGCCGCTGCCTTCCGGCTTGCCCCCATGGCTTGATCGAGGAGCGCGACCACCGTTTGGCCCCTGAGCAGGTGGTCTCCCTGCTCCAATCGATTCAGCCCGATGCTGTGGAGATTCACACCGCATCTGGGCATGACGAGGGCTTCGCAACGCTGATCCAAAGCCTTCAGCAGCACAAGGTTCCCTTGCGGCGCTTGGCTGTGAGCTCCGGCTTGGAGGGCCACGGCGTGAAGGCCGATCAGTTGGCTGGTTTGCTTTGGCGTCGCTATTCCCGCCTGCGGCAGGCCTGTTACAGACCCCTCTGGCAGCTGGATGGGCGTCCGATGAGCGGCGATGTGGGGGCTGGCACCGCGCGGGCTGCAGTTCAGCTCTGGCGTGCCATGCGGAGTCTGGCCCCGCCGGGCCCGCTGCAGCTGGCCGGTGGTACCAACGCCGCAACGCTGGGGTTCTTGCGTTCGACGGAGCGGCCGGCTGGCATCGCCTTTGGTGGTGTGGCCCGTCGCTTGCTGATGCCTGTGCTGGATGAGGCGCAAACCCGTGGCCTTGCCCTGTGGCAATGGCCCGAGGGTTGGAAGCGTGCCCTCTCCCTCGCGCGTCCATTGGTTGCGCCATGGCTGCAGCGCTCTTGCTAAAAGGCTGAAACGCGCAGATCCCATGGGCACGCAACGGGTCACCGACGATCTGGATCGCCTTCTCGAGCTCCTGCCGGATGCCGTGCAGGAGCAGTTGCGGCCGGAAGAAGCGCGAAAGCAGTTGCTTGAGGTGGTGCTCGATCTGGGTCGGGTTCCAGAAGCGCGTTATCCAGGCCGTGCCCTGGCGTTGGGTTCCACGCCGTTGTCCCGCCAGGATCTAACGGCTGTGGTGGCCAGGATTGGTCAGTTCGGTGGCGACAACCGGGCGGGAATTGAACGAACGCTTCACCGGATCAGCGCGATTCGCAACCGTCAGGGTGAGGTGGTCGGTTTGACCTGCCGGGTGGGCCGAGCCGTGTTCGGCACCGTTGCCATGGTGCGGGACCTCCTGGATGGAGGGCAGTCCTTGTTGTTGATGGGGCGCCCGGGTGTTGGCAAGACAACGGCGTTGCGCGAGATCGCCAGGGTGCTTGCCGATGAGCTGGAGCGGCGCGTTGTTGTGATCGACACGAGCAATGAGATCGCCGGTGATGGCGACATCCCGCACCCCGCGATTGGTCGGGCCCGCCGCATGCAGGTGGCCAGGCCTGAGCTGCAGCACCAAACCATGATCGAGGCGGTGGAAAATCACATGCCCGAAGTCATCGTGATCGATGAGATCGGCACGGAGCTGGAGGCGCAGGCCGCGCGCACCATCGCTGAACGTGGTGTGGTTCTCGTCGCCACAGCCCACGGCAATGCTTTGGCCAACCTGATCAAGAACCCCACCCTCAGCGATCTGGTGGGGGGCATTCAGTCGGTCACCCTCGGGGATGAGGAGGCCCGGCGGCGGCGCAGTCAGAAAACGGTGTTGGAGCGCGCCGCCGAACCAACGTTTCCGGTGGCGGTTGAAATGCACAGCCGGCAGCGCTGGGTCGTTCACACCGACGTTGCCGCCACCGTGGATCAACTGCTCCGGGGCCTGAAGCCAAGGGTTCAGGAGCGTGAGCTGACGCCTGAGGGGGGCGTTCAGTTGGTGGACCCGCCTCAGGCTTCCGGTTTGCTGCGGCCTCCGTCCCAACGGTCGTTTGCGGATCAGCCGGTCTCCGCTCCCGTGCCCATGCCTGCAGCCAGTGCCCAAGGGGCCAGTGCGGCAGAGGAACCACCTCCGCAGGAGACCAGCTCCGAGCATCTGCAGGTTCTCTGTTGCGGGGTTCCACCTCGTGTTGTGGAAGAGGCCATCCGTTCCCACGGTTGGAAGGCGCGGGTTGTGGAGGACTTGAGTGAGGCTGATGTGGTGTTGAGCGTTCGGCTGGGCCTCAGTCGTCAACCATCACTGCGCCGTCAGGCCAGGGATCTGGGGATCCCGATCCTGGTGATCAAGTCCGACACCCTGCCCCAGGTGACCCGTGCCATGGCACGTCTTCTGCGCCGTCAGGCCACCGAAACAGCCGCAGAGGTCACTCCGCCGGATCGGGCGTCTCAGGACGATGAATTGGCTGCTCTCGAGGAATGCCGGCTTGCGGTGGAACAGGTGGTGATGCCGCAAGGCAGGCCGGTGGAGTTGCTGCCCCGCAGTGAGCGTGTTCTCCGGATGCAGGCCGACCTTGTGCGCCGTTACCGATTGCGCAGTGATGTCTTCGGTGAGGCTGAAATGTCACGCCTGAGGGTTTTCCCCCGCTGATTGGCCGACGGTTGGTTCGCCCGGTGGATTGACGAAGGGTTGGCTGCTGTGGGTAACTATGTGTACTCCGGTGATCCGCAGGTCGCGGTTCAAACGGATCAATGGGCCGTCGCCAAGTGGTAAGGCAGCGGGTTTTGGTCCCGCCATTCCTAGGTTCGAATCCTAGCGGCCCAGTTTTCGTCCATGAATTATCACCCCCTCCTGGTCTTCGACTTCGACGGGGTCATCGTTGATGGCATGGCGGAGTACTGGTGGAGTGCCTGGCATGCCTGTCGTCGTCTTGAGGCTGCTCCAGAGGGCTTGACGCCTGATCAGGTCCCTGACGCCTTCCGACAGCTGCGGCCGTGGGTGCATCACGGTTGGGAGATGGTTCTGCTGGCCGCAGAGCTGCCGGTGCTGAACCTTCAGGTTTGGCTGGAGTCCTATGGGGACGCGCAGGCCTCGGCACTGCAACGGCGTGGATGGCGGCCGGAGCAGCTGCAGGCGGCCCTCGATGACGCCAGGGATCAAGCCGTTCGGCAGAGCCGTTCGGCTTGGTTGGCGCTGCATCGACCTTTCCCCGGTCTGGTGGAGCGGCTGCAGCGGTTGGAGGCTGAGGGGGTGGACTGGTCTGTTCTGACCACCAAAACCCAGACCTTCACAGCTGAACTGCTGAACAGCCTTGGCCTGCACCCTTGGCGCCTGGATGGCCGTGAGGCTGGCGCCAAGCCTCAGGTTCTCCTTCAGCTTCAGCAGCAGCGAAGGCTGTGTGGCTTCGTGGAAGACCGCCGGGCGACGCTGGAGGCGGTGCGCTCAACCCCAGGGTTAGAAAAGTTGCCCTGTTTTCTGGTGAGTTGGGGCTATCTTCGCCCGCAGGATCAGAGCGGTCTTCCCTCAGGGATTGCCCTGCTCCATCCAGATCGTTTTCGGGCCCCCCTGGCGCAGTGGCCCTGATTCGTTACGGTACGCTTGTACTACCTGAGACGATTCGGCGCTTCTGTGGCATTGGATCTCTCGTTCCTTAGTTTCAGGTCCTTCTCATGCCTGCAGATATGAAATCCGGCGCTTCCGATCCCCATTCCTCCGGCGAGAGGGACAAGGCGCTGAATCTGGTGCTGGGTCAGATCGAGCGCAACTTCGGCAAGGGATCGATCATGCGGCTGGGCGATGCCTCCCGCATGCGGGTGGAGACGATTTCCACCGGTGCACTGACCCTTGACCTCGCCTTGGGCGGTGGATACCCGAAGGGCCGCGTGGTGGAGATTTACGGCCCGGAAAGTTCCGGTAAAACCACGCTCACGCTGCACGCGATCGCTGAAGTTCAGAAGCGTGGTGGTGTGGCGGCCTTCGTGGATGCGGAGCATGCCCTGGATCCCGTTTATGCCGCTTCGCTGGGCGTTGATGTTGAGAACCTGTTGGTCTCTCAGCCCGACACCGGCGAGATGGCGCTGGAGATCGTTGATCAACTGGTGCGATCGGCGGCGGTGGATCTGGTCGTTGTCGACTCGGTGGCTGCTCTCACCCCCCGCGCTGAGATCGAAGGTGAGATGGGAGATCTGGCGGTTGGCGCCCAGGCGCGTCTGATGAGTCAGGCGATGCGGAAGATCACCGGCAACATCGGCAAGTCGGGTTGCACCGTCATCTTCCTCAATCAGCTGCGTCTCAAGATTGGTGTGACCTACGGCAATCCAGAGACCACCACTGGAGGCAACGCGCTCAAGTTCTATGCCTCGGTTCGCCTCGACATCCGTCGGATTCAGACCCTCAAGAAGGGAACCGAAGAATTCGGCATCAGGGCCAAGGTGAAAGTCGCGAAGAACAAGGTGGCGCCCCCCTTCCGCATTGCCGAATTCGACATTCTCTTCGGCCGCGGCATCAGCACCCTGGGCTGTCTGCTGGATCTGGCTGAAGAAACGGGTGTTGTTGTCCGCAAAGGCGCCTGGTACAGCTACGAGGGAGACAACATCGGTCAGGGTCGCGACAACACCATC
Source organism: Synechococcus sp. N32 (assembly GCF_900473895.1). Taxonomy (NCBI): domain Bacteria; kingdom Bacillati; phylum Cyanobacteriota; class Cyanophyceae; order Synechococcales; family Synechococcaceae; genus Synechococcus; species Synechococcus sp. N32. The sequence goes on along the minus strand of NZ_UCND01000003.1, from coordinate 94,421 downwards.
TCCTGGATGGAGGAGAACCCGGACGCAACAGCCACCATCGAAACGTTGGTGCGTCAGAAGCTGACGGAGGGCTCTGAGGTGAAGGCGAATTCGATGCGCCCCCTAGCCGCCGCTGCAAAGACGGGTGCTGCTGATAAGTCCGCTCCGGCCAAGGCCTCAGAGGCGGCGGCCTGATTTCAGGCGGCCTGGGCCAGGGACTGCATGGCGCGGACCTGGCCTTCCTGGGCCAGATCGGCCATCCGCTGCAATTCCTGGATGGCTTCTGCTCCCTCCAGCTTCACCAGTTCTCGGCCGTTGCGGGATTCCACCCAGCTGATGCCGAAGTCGGAGACAAGAAAGCGCACCATGTGGCCATCGCCGATGTCAGCCACAAACGACGCTCCATGGCCATCGCGGCCGTCGCCACAGGAATAACAAGTGGCTGTGAAGCCCGCGCTTTGAAGACTGCTGGCGAGGGCCTGCAGGCTCATCACCAGGTCTTCAACGACGGATCGATAGTGTTCGGCCAGGCGCGGAAACATAGCTGAGTCTCCATTGAGACCCAGTCTAAAGGTTTTCTTTTGTTTTCGTTTGTTGGTTGAGCCGGTTGCTCAGGGGGTATCCGCAAGCGTCCACCAACCGGCCGCTGGGCCGATGAAGCGCACCGTCACCCAAAGCACCACCATTCCCCCGATTCCAATCCAGGCGCCACGGGTGGTCACCGCCATGAACTGCTGCGTCTGATTGCGGGTGAGCGGAAGCCAGGACACCACCCGTGGGGAGGTGTCCACAGCTTTGGTGCTGGCTTTGGTTTGACGAGGGGGTAAGCCTTGGGCAGCCCGGCGGCGTGCTTCTCCCATGCACTTCTAAGCGTTGCAGGGAGGCTAAGCGTTGTTCACTCCGGCAGCAGTCGCTGCAATGGGATCCAAGGTTCCAGTCGGTGCAGCACCTGATCACCCCAGCTGCGCCCTCGCAGGCGGCCATCGAGAATGGCCAGGCGACCACCGCTGCGGCGCAGCGGCGCAATGGCGGCAGGGATCAGGCTCAGAGCTTCTGGCAGCAGCAGGGTGCGGAACCAGTCCTCTCCCTGCTGTTTCAGTCGCTCCACCCGAGCCGAGGTGAGCGGATTGTCCAGGCTGGCGATGGGGAGCATGCCGACAATCAGCTGTGCTGGGGCCGGCAGTTGCTCCTGATGCTCCAGCCACCAGTCCCAGTTGCAGGTCACCACGCCATTGCTTTCGGGTGCTGTCGACTTATGCACCACACGGCGTCCGAATTCCGCAGCCAGGGAGCTGGTCAGTTGCCGACGCAGCTGGTCGTCATTGATCAGAACAAGGGTGAGCCCAGCCTGGCCAAGGATGAGCCTTCTGCTCTCCTCCAAGAGATGTTGGGCGTAGATCCGGGTGTTCGGCAGCGGCTGGCGACGCGGGGCATAGATGGGGAGCGGTTCATTCAGCTCCCGTTCCCGCAGTGTTGCCCGCACGTCGGGGACAACGCCGGCCTGTTCAAATTCCAGATCAAGCCTGGTGTTGTCTCCATTGCTGCTGAACATCAGGCAGGGGTGATCCAGCAGAACTCCCCGCAGCAGTTGGAGGGGTTCGAGGGGGGCCAGCTTCCAGCGCCACTGGAGCAGCCGGTGATCCAGTTCAGCCCATTGACTCCACTCAGTCGGGTTGATGCTGCGGAGGCTGTTCCACGGTTCAGGGCTGGCTGGCATCAGCTGGAGCAGGTCACGCAGGGCCTGCCCGGCTGAGCCTTCGAGTCGCACGGCGCCATCGGGCCTCGTGGCATCAGCGAACAGCTGCCGGCTCATCCGGTCATGCAATTCCAGCAATCCGGATTCCGCCTGGGGACAGGCCTGGCGCAGCTCATCCCAGTGCTGATGCTCGATCTCCAAAGTCAAGGCGTTGCGCATGCGCCGGCTCAACTGATCCATCTCCGGGATCAGCAGTTGCCGTTGGCCCAAGTGCCCGTCGCGATGGGCCTGAATCAGCTCGCCAACATCCATCAGCCAGAGCTGTGGTCCCTCCGGAGGGGTCGGCCCCTTCCAGCAGGGGAGCCTCAGGCCCTGGTGGCGGAGACGGGGCAATTCCAGCTGGAGCAGACGCCGGCGTTGGGGGGCCGTCAGCACCAGCGCCCCCGCTTCGGGTGCCAGGCACAGCGGCACCAGCAGACCGAGCCACCAGCGTTCGCTGCTGCTGGGGGGGAGCTGAACGAGTGTTGTGTCGCGACGCCTCAGGCTTCGTGCCACCAGCCGGCTCAGGGTTAGGTGGTGGGGCCAGTCCGATTCCTCCTGACGGAGCAGGGTTTTGATCTGGTGGTGGGCCTGGGCTTCCAACATCGTCAAACCCTAAGCAGGCTTCCCCTGGCGATTGGTTCATGGCAATCCATCCATCAACATGGCTTCACGACCCTGCTGGAGAGATGGCGGTGCAACCGGGACGTGTGGGGATCGTTGGCCTTGGCTTGATCGGGGGATCCCTTGGTCTGGATCTGCAGGCGCGGGGCTGGTCGGTGCAGGGCCTTGTGCATCGTCAGGCCACGGCGGATCGCGCCATGGCCCGAGGGCTGGTTGGTTCGGTGTCGACCGATCCCAGCTGCCTCTCGGGTTGCGACCTGGTGATCCTGGCGTTGCCCATTCCCTTGCTGCTGAACCCACCGGATGAGCTCATTGCGGCCCTGCCGGAAGCAGCGGTGATCACCGATGTTGGTTCGGTCAAACAGCCTGTGTTGGAGGCTTGGCGCCAGCGGCATCCCCGCTTTGTGGCCAGTCACCCCATGGCAGGCACAGCTCAGGCGGGCGTTGAGGCCGGTGTGGTGGATCTGTTCCGCGGCCGCCCCTGGATCGCGACTCCGGATCAAAAAACAGACCCCGCTGCCCTGGCTCAGGTTCGTGATCTGGCCGTCAGCGTGGGTGGCCATTGGCTGACGGCCACCGCGTCCCAGCACGACCAGGCTGTGGCTCTGATTTCCCACATGCCGGTGCTGGTGAGTGCTGCACTGCTGCGGGCAGTGGGCGATGAACGGGATCCGGAGATCCGGCAGTTGGCCATGGTGCTGGCGTCCAGTGGCTTTGCCGACACCAGTCGTGTGGGTGGCGGGAATCCCGATCTAGGGGTGGCGATGGCATCCACCAACAGGGATGCGGTGTTGCGCGGCTTGGCGGCCTACCGCTGGAGCCTTGAGCAGCTCGAAGATGCCGTGCTCCAGCAAAACTGGTCTCAGCTCGCGTTGGAACTGCGCCGAACGCAGACCCTGCGCCCGGATTTTTTGAGGGCACCTGGGGAAGTCAGCTCCGAAAACTGAGCGGTTGACCCCGTTCGGCCCTGAGCTGCCGGCAGGCATTGAGGGCTGACAGGCTCACCCCCGCTGTGCCCTCGCCCGGATGGAGGCTGTCGCCGCAGAGCCAAAGCCCCGGCATGGGCGTTCGTCCTGCCAGGCCGAAGGGGCCGAACCGGCTTGGATGCTGTCCAAGGCCTCCGACCATGCCGTTGGGACGGCCCGTCCAGCCGGCGAAGCCCCGTGGTGTTGCCAGTTCAGCGTGCAACCAGGCGTCGTCTTCGAGCGAGAGCCAGCGGTTCAATTCGGCTTGGATCAAGTTCAGCATCTCTGTTTTGCGCTGCTGGTACTCCGGCTCCGGCAAGCGGCACCAGTCACCTGTTGGGGTGAACACGCTGGCAATCAAGGTGGCCTGCCCCTGGGGCGCACGCCCATCGCCCTCGCGGCTGATGGAAACAAACAGAGGCCCTGGGGATGCGCAGCCCCGCTGGAGATGGCCTGGGCAGGAATCTGGCAGTGCATCACGCCGCACCGCTCCGTAAAGCACCAGCGCACCACTCGGTTCATGCAGGTTGTCCAGTCGCTTGCGGTACCCCTTGGGCAGTTGATCCGGTTCGATCAACTCCTGCAGGCACTGGGGCGGCAGGCTGCAGACCACATCGCGGCTGCTGCGTTGGTGTTCCGTGCCCTTGCCGGTGCTGATCGTCACCTGCCAACCGGATGAGCCGGGTTGCAGCTTGGTGACCCGATGCTTCATCAGCACCGTTCCGCCGTCGCGCTCAATGGCCGCCACCAGCTGATTGCTCAACACCTGCATCGATCCCTCCAGATGCCAGAGCCCGAGTGGTGCTTGGGCCATGTGCAGGACGGTTGCGCCGTACAGCGCCGCCGTGCGATCGGCCGGTTCCTGGGAGTACAGCTTCAGCTGGAGGTCGAGAAAGCGCCGCAGCCGTTGATCGTCACCGCAACCGCACAGCCGCAACAGATCGGCAATGGTCAGACCTGTGAACAGTCCCGATGCCAGCGTTGCGGGCCGAAGGGCCCGCAGCAATGTGCCGAGATCCCAGAGGGAGCGCGGGGTCACCACAGGGTCCTGGCTGGCGAACTGCCAGTTGCTGGAATGCAACTGATGGCAAAGGCTCCAGAAGAGCTGGCTGCCTGGGAATTGACGCTCACGCTCGGCGGCCCAGGCGTCCGGGTCATGCCAGAGCGAAATGGGAGGGGAGCCATCGCCGAGGTCGACCACACAACCTGGGTCCAGAAGCTCTGCGCTGGGCAGAGGCATGTCCAGATGCTTCAGCAGTCGGGCATGACTGCCTCCGGGCTCCAACCCAGCCACCTGGGTCGCCCCAACATCGAACACCCATGGACCACGCCGGAACGTTCCGGCACATCCCCCCGGTTGTTGATGCGCTTCCAGCAGCGTGACCTTGACGCCATCGCGGGCCAGGAGCGCCGCTGCGGTTAAGCCAGCGATCCCACCGCCGACCACGATCACGCTGGATTCGCTCACGGCGCCCTGAAGAATCGGGCCATGCTGGCAAGACAGGGGGCTTGCTGAGGATGAACAGCGAACTGCGCCGGGATCTCACCGCGAAGGATGGGCCATTGGCGGGGGCTGTGATCACAGACGTCTCCCCCGTTGGTGGGGGCTGCATCCATCAGGCCTGGAAACTTCGCCTCTCTGATGGCGAGGTGTTGTTTGCCAAAAGTGGTGGCGCCAGCGCCCTACCCCTGTTTGAGGTGGAGGCGGAGGCCCTCAAGGCCCTGCATGCCCAAGCCGATGCCTCGTTCCTGGTTGTGCCGCAGCCCATCGCTCTGGCCGCACTGCCCCATGGTGCGGTGCTGCTAATGCCTTGGCTGGATTTTGGTGGCAGCGACCAAGCAGCCCTCGGCCGGGGGTTGGCCTTGCTGCATCAGTCGTCGATGGCCTCCAGCCCTGCTCGTTTCGGCTGGCACCGTGACGGCTTCATTGGCGCCGGCCCTCAACCGGGGGGGTGGCGTGATGACTGGGGATCGGCCTTCGTGGAGCTCAGGCTGCGCCCGCAACTCGAGATCCTTGATGGGTTGCAGCTGGATTCAACGGACCTCAATCCGTTGTTGCTGCGCCTCGCCGAGCACTTGAACGAGCATCAACCACACCCGGCCTTGGTGCACGGTGATCTCTGGGGGGGGAATGCCGCCAGCCTCAGCGATGGACGGGGGAGCATTTTTGATCCCGCCAGCTGGTGGGCTGATCGGGAAGTTGATCTGGCCATGACCCGGCTATTCGGCGGCTTCGGTGAAGCCTTTAGGTCGGGCTATCGGGACGTGCTGCCCGATGCTCCTGGCGCTGACGGTCGGGTGGAGATCTACAACCTGTACCACCTGCTCAACCACGCCAATTTGTTTGGGGGGAGTTATCTGAACCAATGCCGAGCCAGTCTCAAAGATCTGGCTCGGAGGCTTTGAGGCTCAGCCCAGGTACTCCTTTCGGAGGGTTTGAACACGCTGAACCAGGGCATTGCGCTTGTCGCTGGTGGTGAGGTTCTTCCAGCTCCATTGCCCCACCACAACCACGCCGAGCAGTTCCAGCAGGCCCGGAACGATCGGCAGCAGATTGATTGTGTCAAGGATTCCCTTGATCAGGATCTGGGCAATGATCACGGCGGCAAAGATGCCGACGATCTTGCCGATGCGTCCCATCTGGCTCCAGTCGACCTGGTCGAGGGTGTCGTTCACCTTGCCCAGCACGTCGCTGTAGCGCTCAGCGAAGGAGGTGGTGTCCTCCTGCTCTGGGGTTTCGAGGGGTGTCGTCACGGTTGTGGCGGCATCCTTAACTTCAGTGGTGGCGTCACTCATGAGAACGACTAAATCCTTCACAATTTCAGCTGAGCGTATCGGTGCGACGGGGTCTACGCCATCCGTGCTGCAAATTGATCACCGATGCCACACGGATCTGGGCCGGATTTTGTTGGCGCCCTACCCCGAAGAAGGCTGCGCCTTGCTGCTGGGACAACGGACGAATTCAGGCTGTTTGAGGCTGGCCACAACCTGGCCCTGTTGCAATGTCTGGGGGCGGGGGGCATCCGGTCAGCAGCCTGTCCACGACCGTCGCAGCAGGTTTCTGGTGGATCCGAGGGAGCAGTTGGCAGCCCAGCGATGGGCGCGGGATCGCCATCAACGTTGTCTTGGGGTGGCCCATTCCCATCCGGCGTCGGCCCCCGTTCCCTCGCTCCAGGATCGGCGCTTGGGACAAACGGAGAGTCTGATGTTGATCCTCTCTGCCTCGCTTGGTCTGCGGGCCTGGTGGCTGCATGGGGACCGCAGTGTGGATGAAATTCCGATTCAGCTCTGGGACACTCAAAACCATGCATGACCACGCGATGCTGAATGCTGATGAGTGGGGGCGCTACGCCCGCCATCTGATCCTTCCCGAGGTTGGTGCTGCCGGTCAGCTCCGGTTGAAGTCTGCTTCTGTCCTCTGTGTTGGCAGCGGTGGGCTGGGATCCCCTCTGTTGCTGTACCTGGCCGCGGCAGGCGTTGGTCGTATTGGAATCGTGGATGGAGATGTGGTGGAGCTGTCCAATCTCCAGCGGCAGGTGATCCACAGCTCCAGCAGGGTTGGCGGCTCCAAGGCCCGCTCAGCCGCAGCGCGGATCCACGACCTCAACCCCCACTGCCAGGTGGAGGTGCATGAACACATGCTGGATGTGGGCAATGCTCTGGATCTCATCGGTGCCTACGACCTGGTCTGTGACGGCACCGACAACTTCCCCAGCCGGTATCTGATCAACGACGCCTGTGTGTTGCTCGGTAAGCCCCTCATCTATGGCTCCGTGCAGCGATTTGACGGCCAGGTCAGCGTGTTCAACCGCACGCCGACGAGCCCCAACTACCGCGATCTGCTGCCGGAACCACCTCCGCCGGACGCTGTTCCGTCTTGCTCGGAGGCTGGGGTGATGGGTGTGATGCCGGGGCTGATCGGTCTGCTGCAGGCCACCGAAGCGATCAAACTGATTACCGGCATTGGCGAGTGCCTGGATGGTCGGCTGTTGGTGGTTGATGCCCTGGCGATGCGATTTCGCGAACTCACCCTCCGCGTTGATCCCGATCGACCGAGGATTGAGAACCTGATTGACTACCGCCAGTTCTGCCGCCCGGCGTCATCGGAGATGGAAGCCATCACTGTCATGGAGCTGAAGTCCCTGCTCGACTCCGCTCCAGGCGAGATTGCGCTGGTTGATGTGCGCAATCCTGCTGAAGCAGAGGTGGCTTCGATTGAAGGAAGCCACTTGGTGCCGTTGGCTTCGCTGGAGAGTGGAGAGGCGATCGATCGCATTCGTGCATTGGCAGAGGGACGGCGCCTTTTGGTGCACTGCAAGCTCGGGGGGCGCTCTGCCAGGGCCGTTGAGCTGTTGGCTCAGAAGGGCATCGCGGCAACGAATGTGACCGGTGGAATTGATGCCTGGTCTCAGCAGGTGAATCCTGAAATCCCTCGCTACTGAACCCAGGGTTCAGTAATCCACTCCTCGCTTCAGGTCGACGCCCTGTTCGGCGTAGTGCTTGTGGCACACCATTTCGGAATGGATGCTGGCCAGATCGAAGTAGGCGGGTGGGTTTTTGCAGCGCCCCGTGATGATCACTTCAGTTTCTGCTGGTTTGCGCAGCAGGGTTTGCAGGATCGGCTCAACCGGCAGCAACTCCAAATCCACCGTGGGGTTCAACTCATCGAGGATCACGGTTTTGTAGAGGCCGCTTGAGATGGCGGCTCGTGCGATCTCCCAGGCCCGCTCGGCCTCCACGTAGTCAATCGGCTCCTGCTGGCCCCGCCAGACGATGGCATCGCGGCCGGAGCGGAGGTGGTCCACCAAATGGGGATAGCTCTCGCGCAGGGCGGCGATGGCTGCATCTTCGGTGTAACCGCTGCCGCCTTTGAGCCACTGCAGGATCAAGACCCGATGGCTCTTGTCCTGGCTGATGCCCCGCCCGATGGCCTGCAGCGCTTTCCCAAGTGCACTGGTTGATTTGCCTTTGCCTTCACCGGTGTAGATCTCGATGCCGCTGCTCACATTGAGAGGCACCACCCGGTTGTCGTTCATGCCCGGACGGCGATGGGCCCGCATCTCGGAGTGGAGGTCGGCCTCACGCACCAAGCGTGCTGGTGCGGCGCGACCGGTGACGATGATCTCCATCCCCTCCGGCCTGTTGCTGAGGGTGCGCACCACGTCCTCCAGGTCCAGAAGGCCGAGATCGAGCACAGGATTCAGCTCGTCCAAGACCACCACCGAGTAGAGGGCACTAGCGATCGCGCCCTTGGCAATCACCCAGCCCCGCTGGGCTTCGTCGCGGTCGAACCGGGTGGCTTCGTCGGCGGTGAAGTGATCGGCCCGTCCGGTGCGCAGATGGTCGATCAAGTGGGGGAAGCCCTGCTGCAAAGCTTCGATGGCCGCATCCTCGTCGTAGGCCCGTCCTGGGCCTTTGAGAAAGCGCAACAGCAGCACCCGGGTCTGGCGTTGTTCGCAGATGCCGAGCCCAATGGTGCGCAACACAACCCCAAGGGCTGCCTGGCTTTTGCCCTTGCCCTCGCCGTCATAGATGTGCAGCTGTCCATGGCTGCGCTCGCGGCTGTCCGCTGCGGTGACAATGCCGATGCTTCGAGGCATGGGGACAGCTCTTACCGTTGGAGCCTACCTAGCTCAACTGGTTTACCCCGCTGATGTTTCGGTTGCAGGAGCCTTTGGCGGATCGAGAGCAGCAGCTGCTGGCGAACCTGCGGCAGTGGATGGCAGACCAACCTGCCCTTTGTGTGGCCTATTCCGGTGGAGTCGACAGCACCCTGGTGGCGGCGATGGCCTACGAAGCCCATGGCGATGCCACCCTGGCGGTAACAGGTGTCTCCCCGGCCCTGGCACCGCATCTGTTGCGGGAAGCCCGTGATCAAGCCTCCTGGATCGGCATCCCGCATCGAGAGTGTGCGACGGCCGAGTTGAACGACCCGGACTACAGCAGCAACCCTGTGGATCGCTGCTTTGCCTGCAAGCGTGAACTGCACCAGCACCTTCAGCCGATTGCCGCGGCGGCTGGAGACGCGTTGGTGATTGATGGGGTCAATCTCGATGACCTCGGTGATCACCGGCCCGGCATTGACGCGGCCCGACAGGCGGGGGTTCGCTCCCCCCTGGCGGAATTGTCGATCGACAAATCCACGATTCGTTCGCTGTCGAGGGCCCTTGGTTTTCCCTGGTGGGACAAACCGGCGCAGCCCTGCCTGGCCTCCCGCTTCCCCTATGGCGAAAGCATCAGCGCCGAGCGGTTGAAGCGGGTGGGTCAGGCGGAAGCCTGGTTGATCGCCAGGGGATTCGGCTCCGTTCGTGTGCGCTCCCACGGCTTGGCAGCACGGATTGAGGTGCCCAGCGAACAGATCCGCGCTGTGCTCGCGCTGGCGGAGAGCGAGCCTCTTGTGGAGGCTTTTCGCTCCCTTGGCTTCACCTCCGTCAATCTGGATCTTGAAGGTCTGGTCAGCGGCAAGTTGAACCGCCGCTGATTTCACCTGGGCCGGATCAGCTGGGGAGCTGGCTCGGCGTTTCCACAGGCTCTCTCACCCCAGTGGCAATGGCCGCAGGTGTTTCACGCAGAAAGCTTTTCAGCGCATGGCGTTTCGCTTGAAGCTCACTGCAGAGAATCGCGCAGGCCTGTTCCGGCATGGTGTGGTCACCACAGGTGAACACATCAACCGCGGCGTAGCCGGATTCCGGCCAGGTGTGGATCGAAATGTGGGATTCCGCCAGCAGGGCCAGGCCCGTTACGCCCTGGGGTTGAAATTGATGGGTGATCAGGTTCAGCAGCGTCGCACCAGCTCCTTTGGCTGCTGAGGTGATCGTTGTGCGGATGAATGCTTCGTCGTCGAGCCGGCTCGGATCGCAGTCGTAGAGCTCGAGAATGCAGTGTTTGCCGACCATGTCGGTGGCATGAATCTCAGGTGCCCCCCATCCCGGGTTGGGATGCAGTTCAGAGAGGGTCTGCTCCATCAGGCGATGAGAGAAAAACAGGTCCGCCACCTTATCCGATCTTCAGGTCGGGTCTCAGGTCTCTTGCTCCGAGAATTTGGGCCTGTTGCTGCCATCCGCCGCCAAAGCCTTCCAGGTGCGTGGCGCTCACCAGGCATTGATGTGATTCGCCCACGGCCTCAAGCAGAAGCTGCTGGCGGGTTGGATCCAGTTCGGCAAGCACATCATCAAGAAGCAGCAGTGGAGGCTCCCCACAGAGCTGGGTCACCAGCTCCAGTTCAGCGAGCTTCAGGCCCAGCACCAGCGACCGCTGCTGGCCTGCCGAGCCAAACCGTCGTGCCGGGCTGCCCCCCAGCAGCAGGGCGATTTCATCGCGGTGCGGGCCCACACGGCAGCTGCCGAGCCGTTCCTCCTCTCCCCGCTGCTGGCGCAGTTGCTCTTCGATGGCGAGTCGCCAGGGTTCTTCGGCATCCTCCCCATCGAGCTTGCTGCCGGGCTTGTAGTGCAGTTCCAAGGCTTCCGTGCCCCCGCTGAGGTGGGCCTGCCAGCGTTGGGCGATCGGTTCCAGCCGATGCAGGGCCCGTTGTCGCCGCCGGTGAATTCGGGTGCTCACCAGCGCCATCTGAACGTCAAATGCGTCGAGCAGTGCATGGCGTTCGCCACTGGAGACCTGCCTCTGGCGCCAGAGCTGGCTGCGCTGCCGCAGCAACCGGTTCAGCCGCGCCATCAGATCGGCATACACCGGTTCGAGCTGCAGCACGACGCGGTCCAGCCATTGGCGGCGTAGGGCGGGTTCGCCACGCACCAGATCAAGGTCCAGGGCGCTGAATCCGATGCAGCGCAGCGGTCCAATCAGGTCAAGCTGCCGATCCAGCAGCTTGCCGTTCCGTTTGGCCTGACGGCCTCCCTGGCGGCGCAGTTCCAGTTCAAGACGATCACCATCCCCCACGTCAGCCCTGATCAGGGCCTGTGGAGCGTCCCACTGGATCAGATCGCGATCATTGCTGCAGCGATGGGAGCGCAGGCTGCCTAGCAGCTCAACCGCCTCGAGCAGGTTGGACTTGCCAATGCCATTGGGCCCGATCACCAAAAGGCGTGGCTGCGTCAGTTCCAGCTGCAGAACGGTGTGGTTCCGGAAGCCCTGCAGTTGGAGCCTGTGGAGCCGGATGGGTGCTGGGGCGACCAGTGAGTAAGGTACCTGTATCGGGACGGTTGACGCTCGATATCACTGCGGCTTAAGGCCGATCAGTGGGCATGTAGCTCAGTTGGATAGAGCATCAGATTCCGGTTCTGAGGGTCGGGGGTTCGAGTCCCTCCATGCTCGTTTTTGAACTCAATGTCTCAGCTCAGGCTGAGGCCCATGGCGCGAATGCCATTGGGATCAATCAGGAAACCCTGCTGTTTGAGAGCGTCCAGCGCATCCGCAGGGGCCGAGATTGAAAGGCTGCAGCCCGGCAGATCCCGGCGCAGAATCTGCAGGGCTCGGTGCACCAGAACCGCGAACAGGGCCCCTTGGTTCGGCCCTGGTTTGGCGGCCAGGTTCCAAAGATTGGCATTAAGGGCCAGATCACTGGTGGCCCGCACAAATCCGATCAGTTCTCCTGTTGATTCCTCCAGGATGCTGATCTGCCACAGGCTGCGCTGAAGGGCGAGCTCCCAGCGTTCCTCAGGGTGGGTTGATTCCCCGCAGGACATCAGCAACGTGTTGAGCTGCTGGGAGGTGGGAGGGGTTGATGTTTCGAGTCGCGTTCCCTCGGGCAAGGGTGGAATCGAGGGTTGTTGAAGGAACGACAGCACTGTGGATCAGCCGGTGTTGCGCATGCCGGCTGCAATGCCGTTGAGGGTGAGCAAGGCTCCCCGCAGCAGTTCACTGCGGCTGTAGGTGCGGGTGTCCTCGGGGGCACCTGGCGTCTCGCTCATGGGCGGTTGCCTGTTCTGATCCCGCAGTCGCTTCAGCAGCGCAACCTGCAGGAAGCCCAGGGGAACGATGGTGCGGTTCCGCAGATCAACCGACAGCTGCAGCCCTTGATCAGCGCCCAGCAGTCTGTTTTGGCCTGTGATTTCCAGAACCAGTTTTCGGGTGAGTTCGTATTCCTTGGCGATCACCTGGAAGATCGCTTCAAAGGCTTCCCGCTGTTCGGGGTGCCCCAAGCTGTTCATGTAGTGATTGGCCAGGTCGAGATCCACCTTGGAGAGGGTCATTTCCACTTTGGAAATGAGCATCCGGAAGAACGGCCAACGTTGATGGAGGCGCCGTAGCAAGTCGAGCTGTTCGGCGTCGCCGCCCACTTCTTCCGACAACGCTGTGCCAAAGCCGAACCAGCTCGGCAGAAGGAATCGGCTCTGGGTCCAACCGAAGACCCAGGGAATGGCTCGCAGGCTGGAGAGGTCCTTGGCGCCGGTTTTGCGTCGGGCGGGTCGACTGGAGATCTGCAGCTTGCTGATTTCTTCGATCGGTGTGACCTGCTGGAAAAATGCCACCAGATCGGGATTGTCGTGAACCAGAGCGCGGTAATGATCCCGTGAGCGGGTGGCAAGACGACTCATCAGCTGGTTCCAGCTGGGGGTGGCATCGAGCTGGTTGGTCACCAGGCTGTTTTGAACCACCGCTGTGGTGACGGTCTCGAGGTTGTAGAGCGCTAATTCAGGCAGGCTGTACTTGGAGGCCAACACTTCACCCTGTTCGGTGATTTTGATCCGGCCCTGCAGCGTGCCGCTCGGTTGGGCCAGGATGGCTTGGTAGGCGGGTCCGCCGCCACGACTGACGGATCCACCGCGACCGTGGAAGAGGCGAAGCGCCACGGACTGGCGACTGGCGAGCTCCTGAAGGGCAATCTGAGCCTGATGAATCTCCCAGTTGCTGGAGAGGAAGCCGGAATCCTTGTTGCTGTCGGAGTAGCCCAGCATCAGCTCCTGCAGCGGCTGCTTTTGCTGCCCCACAACGGGGAGGAGTTCGCGGTAGAGCGGCGTCTTGAACAGCCCCTCCATCACCTCAGGGGCCCGTTGGAGATCTTCCACGGTTTCGAACAGCGGCACCACCAATAGGGAGGCCCGTTTGTTGGGCGGGTCAACAAGACCCGCCTCCTTGGCCAGCAGCAGGACCTCCAAGAGATCCGATGCCGTGTGGCTCATGGAGATCACGTAGGAGTTGCAGATCCGCGGACCAAACTCCTCCTGGAGGCGCTGCAGCATTCGGAACACCGCCAGCGTCTCGGCCGTCGCTGCCGACCAGCTGGCGGCAGGTGGGATCAGGGGACGACGGGTCTGCAGTTCCTGCAGAAGCCATGCCATCCGCTCCGTCTCATCCATGTCCCCATAGGCCTGGGGCAGTTCAAGGCTGCGGGTGAGCTCGTCGATGGCATCGCTGTGGCGGGTGCTCTCCTGACGGATGTCGAGGCTGGCCAGTGAGAACCCGAAGATGTGCACCTGGTGCAGCAGGGTGTCGAGCTGTTCGCAGCTCAGTTCGGTGCTGACAAGGCTGTTGCGCACCAACTCCAGATCACTGCGGAACTGGTCCACCGAGGTGTAGTGGAGAACCTCAGCGTTACCGAGCCCATCCTTGGGATCGGCCAGAGCCTCACAGGGCATCTGCCAGCCCGCTTCCGACAGTTGGTTGTTGCGGGCGAGGGTGCGCTCCAGTTTTTCGAGCACGTAGCAGAGCTTCAGCCGGTAGGGCTCCAGTCGGTATCGCGCTGCTCTGCGCTCGTAGATCTCAGGGAAGCGGAGACGATCCATTTCGAGCGACTCCAGCAGTGATGGAGCCACCTGACTCCACTGCATGGAGATGCTCAGCTGCTGCCGGAGCGACTGCACAGAACTGATGTAGAGCTCCAACATCAACTGACGCTGGTAACAGGCGGTTCGCCAAGTGATCTCGGGTGTGACCGAAGGATTGCCGTCCCGATCGGAACCCACCCAGGAGCCGAAGGTGCAGAACGACGCCTGGGGAACCTGGACATCGGGGTAGTGCCGATGTAGGGCGGTGGTCAGCCTTTTGCGCAATTGCGGCATCGCGTCAAACAACACCTGCTGGAAGTAGTGCAGAGTCGAATCCACCTCATCGATCACGGTGGGCTTGAACTGGTGGAGTTCATCGGTGCGCCACCACAGGCGGATTTCCTCCTCCAGTTGGTCGCGGCAGTCTTCCCGCAGCTGATGCGCCAGAGGGGCGTCGGATTGAAGTTGCTGGAGCAGGTTGGCCACCCGCCTCTGTTTGTGCCGCACCGTGTGCCGCACGATCTCCGTGGGGTGCGCGGTGAAGACCAGCCGGATGTCCAGTTCCCGCAGCAGTTGTTCCACCTGCGCGGGGGGAACGTTCATCCGCCGCAGCCGCTCGAACACCTCTCCAAAGGTGGCTGGATCGGTCTGGTTGGCGAGGGGCGGGGCGAAGGGATCAAAGGCGTCCCGTTGGGCCGCGTCAGCACTGGAATTGGGTCTCAGGCTGTCGAGATAGCTGTCTTCCTCGATCCGTTGCTCAAGGATGTTGATGAGCTGGAAATACAGCGAAAAGGCACGGGCGGCCGAGATGGCCTCCGAAAGGTCCATGGCCTTAATCAGCTCGACGATTGCCTCGCTCGTGCTGTCGCCATCTCGCCCTCCCATCGAAACGGGGTCGCTGAGTTGTTTGAGCCTCAGCAGGCGTTCGCTCTGCTCCGGTGGGCACTCGCTGCGCAGCACCGACTTCCAGAGGTCTTCAATCAGGTCCAGCCGGTGCTGAAGAAGCTGTCCTGCGCCGGATCCGCCACCGTTCAAGCGTGCAGTCTCTTGCTCGGAGACAGGGGTGGTGGACTCGGGCATGAAGTCTCCACGCTGCGACGAACTCGACATGATCATCCCAAACAGGCTTCCCCGGTGGAGATCCGTTCCTCCTCCTCCATCCGCTGGATACCTTCCTGAAGCAGGTTTTCGATGGATTGCCCCTGGCCATGGGCCGCTTCCCAGCGCATGGCCTGATTGCCATGAACCAGCAGGGAATCCAAGGGCTTCAAGCAGGCACTGAGCTGGAGCGATTCGGCGAGGGGAGTGAGCTGATCAATCAGCTCCAACAGCCAGTCTTTGCAGTTGATGACACGGCCGTCCTGCCAATGCCTGAGTTCAGCATTCAGGCTGGATCGGGCCACGGCAGCGTCGTTGCTGTCGGCGAGTTGGACCAGTTCAGCGGCGCTCAGCGAACTGCTGCTGAGTGGATCAAGGCTTTCGATGTTGTTTTTAAGGGCCAGCAGCCGCAGCTCCAGCAGACAGGTGATCGCCAGCAGCTGATCGGTATTGGTGACCAGATCACAGATCCTTAATTCCAACCGGTTGAGGTCGTAGGGGCGCCGCGGACCATTGGGCCGAACCGACGTCCACAGGTGACGCTCGTTGCGCATGGCACCCATGGACAGCTGCTCCTCCACCCACTCGATGTAGTGCTGGTGATCCCTAAAGAGAGGAACTGCAGCGGGCGTGAGCGGAAATTGATGCCATCGCTGGGAATGGTGGCTGGTGCTCTGCCCATCCAGGAAGGGAGAACTTGCACTCAGGGCCAGCAGCAGCGCCGCTTCGCAGCGCACGAGCCGCACTGCTGCAAACAACCAGTTGAGATCGGTGATCCCGAGGTTGATATGGATGCTGGCTGTCACGACCCTGGTGCCGTACAGCTGTTCAATCAGCGCGTGATAGGCGTTCTCGGGGTCAGAGCGTTCGAATCGGCTGCTGTCCCCCAGGCTCATGGTGCTGCCGGGGAGAAGCGTCAGCTCCCGCTTCTGCAGCCACCGCCGCAGCGTCCGCCGGGGAGCGAGCAGCGCCTCGGGCAGTTCGGCGTAATCCCGGATCGGGTCGGTCACGTATTCGAGGTTGCGACGGTCCGGTTCCGTCACGAAGCCAGGCAGCTCCCTGGCCACGTCGGGGGCGACGCCCACGTTGGCTCCGTTGCTTCGACCGGTGAACAGTTCAACCTCGAAGCCTTTCAGCAGAAGGGGGTGCGCTGTCATCCCGGCGGATTCAGGCACGCCAGTGCTGTCAGCATTCCCCGGGCTTTGTTGAGGGTCTCCTCAAACTCAGCCGTCGGTTGTGAATCGGCCACAACGCCGGCCCCGGCCTGCACTTTCACCCGGCATCCCCCGCCATCACGGGGTTGCACCACCATGGTGCGGATCGTGATCGCCGTGTTGAGGGCCCCAGCCAGATCAACGGATCCGTACACCCCCGAATAGGGGCCACGGGCATCGGGCTCCAGCTCGTGGATGAGTTGCATCGCCCGGATTTTCGGTGCGCCGCTCACGGTGCCGGCGGGGAACGCCGCCATCAGCAGATCCCACACGTCGTGCGTCGGGCCGAGGCGTCCTTCGACTTGGCTGACGATGTGCATCACGTGGGAGTAGCGCTCGATCACCATCAGGTCCTGCACGGCCACGCTTCCGGGCTGACAGACCCTGCCGAGGTCATTGCGGCCCAAATCAACAAGCATCACGTGCTCAGCCCTTTCCTTCGGGTCGGCCAGCAGGTCCGCTTCCAGTTCGCGGTCTTCCAGGGGCGTGGCGCCCCGGGGCCGTGTCCCGGCGATGGGGCGAAGGCTGGCGTGGATGCCATCAGCAGCGGGTTCGGCCTGAACCATCACTTCTGGACTGGAGCCAATCAGTTGCCAGTCCCCAAAGTCGAAGAACGCCATATATGGGGAAGGATTCACCATCCGCAAACTGCGGTACAGCTCCAGGGGCGATTGAGGCACCTCGGTTTCCAGGCGCTGACTGATCACCAGTTGGAACACATCGCCGGCTGCGATGTGTTCCTTGGCGGTGTCGACGGCGGCTTCGAATTCATCGCGGCTGCGGTTGGAGCGCACCGCGGGAAGCTCTTTGCTTCTCGCGTCCCAGGTGAGTGGTTTGACGGCCGGCAGAGGTGCGTCCATCCGCTGGCGCAGGGCCTCAATCCGTCCGATTGCGGTTTGCCAGGCCTGCTCCTCATCCGCTCCGTTGGAGAGGTCGCCAAAGGCGACAGCGGTGATCTGTCGTTTCACCTGATCAAAGATCAAGATCGCGTCCATCAACATCCAGATCCCATCCGGGGGATCGGCAGCGGCACGGGGATGAACGGCGACGGTGGGTTCGATCCACTGGATCAGTTCGTAACCCCAAACGCCATAGAGCTGCCCAAGCGGAGGGAGGCCCGGCAGGTTGACGCAGGAGTAAGGCGCCAGACAGTGGCGCAGGGATTCGAATGGATTGCCGTTGAGGGTTTCTTCGCGACCATCTCGCCAGGTGCGCGTCAGACGATTGTTGCGCGCCGACGCCGTCCAAAGCGGATCGCAGGCGATCACGCTCCAACGCCCCAAGGTTTCACCACCCTCGACGGACTCCAGAAGCACGCCTGGAGGCCTTCCGTCACCCACCTTGATCCAGGTGGTGAGTGGTGTTTCAAGATCTGCGGGCCAACTCTGAGCCAGAGGAATCAGGTTGGCGCCACTGCAAACAGCCTGATGAAAGGCGTCGCGATCGGGACTGAACATGACCTGATCATCGCAGCCGGGACCCGGAGATCATGACCTCCGGGCGTCGGTTTTGAGAGATCAGGCGTCGAAGGTGTTGCGGCCGCTGAACTTGATGTTGGCCGGGTTGACGTTCTGGCCAATGCGACGGGGGTTGTGGCCCACCATGGGACGACCCTCGTTCACCTTTTCGGAGAACACACCATCCTTGGGATGCAGGAACTCGGTGTCACCACCGGGGTAGATCCGGTAGATCTTGTAGTCCTCGATCCGGGGCTTGAATTTCGTGCGCAGCTGGGTGCCGAGGGCGAGGCACTGTTCCTTGCGAGCGAAATACATCAGGTTTTCACCTGAGTTCATCAGAGCGGCGCCACCGGTGGGCAGCTCAAAAGCCTGCTCTGTCTTGCTGGTCCAGGTGATTGCGTATTTCTCTTCAGTCTCCGCTGAATTCAGAAGGCCGCCAGTGCTGGCGATGTGCTGGGGAAGTTGACCGTTCAACGCCGTTGCTGCCATGGCTGAAAGAATCCACAAGAGCCGTTATGGCTGGAAAGTAGCACCGTCATTGGGGCCTGTTTTGAGCTCCGACAGCAAGCTTCACACCCGTCAACAAACCCATCACGCTTCGGGCGTATGCACCGGGAAAAAAACGGTGATGTCGCGGTCGCGCCTGGGCTGATAGCGGCCTCCCAGGCTGGCCATCATCTGGCGGGTCGCATCCTGGCTTAACTGCAGGCTCCCGGTGCTGGGATCCCAGCTCAGGACGGTGCCCACGTCCTCGCGTTGGGGAGACGGGCCGGCTTCCGCGGCCTGGCTCCTGTCGGGATGCTCCACACGCAGCTGAAGCTTCACCCGTGGACCCGCTGCCTGGAGGTGAAGCGTGAGTTGACTGCCGGAGGGGAGCCCCCTGGTGCTGCGGTCGATCAGACCCCCCAGCATCGGTTCCAGTCGACGGGAGTCACTGAGGATCGCCGGCAGGTCAGCGCTGAGATCCAGCTCCAGGGCGATCCCGCGACGGTTCAGCTGCTCCGTCCAGCTGGGTGCAAGGGCGCTCAGCATGGCCTGCAAATCCGTGCGGGCCAGATTGGCTTCGTTGGGCTCCCGTTGCAGTTCAGCGGCATGGAAGATCAGGCCAAATCGATCGATCTGCTCGCTGCATTCCACATCGATCTGCCGCAAGCGATTCACAACGACATCAGCCAGATCCTTTCGCCGCAGCAGAGAGCGGATCAGTGTTCGGATCGTGGCCAGCGGGGTACGCACCTCATGGGTGATCGCTTCCAGCAAATTCAGATCTCCATGGCTGGGCGCTTCCGGTGGGCGCTCAGCCTGGATGGGTTGCAGCATCAGCCCGGGGGCTGTGCCGGTGAGCCGCTCCGTGAGGCGGGGCCAGAACTGTTCTGACCAGGCTGCATTGCTCTGCAGGGAGCCGATCGATTCGAGCGCTTTGCGCAGCTGCTCGGCCTGCGCTGGTGACTGGTGCTCCAGCCGTCCCCCCAGCTGCACCAGCACATCACTGAGCGTGGCCGGGTCGCATCGCATCAGCAGCTGCCGCTTCTGGGGCGGCCCATGCAGGGCAAGGGCCACCTGGACCTCGGGTGTGATCACCAGCAGCAGTGGGTCATCTCCGTCGTCGGGGCCCAGGGACAAGCGTTGGAATCCCCGCAGGGAACCGGACTCATCGCTGCTGGACCGTCCCGGCAGTGCCGTTGGATGCGGACTCAGTTGATCCAGTTGATCTGGAGCCCACACCCATCCCTGCAGATGTTGCAGTAATTCCGGTTCGTAGAGGGCTGGTAGGGGGGCAGCCAGCCAGATGCCGCGTTCCAGGCCTCGCTCAAGCAGGTCCTGTTGCAGGGTTTCCAGGGCCGCCCACCAAAGCCGCCGCACACCAATCTCATCGCAGCGGCCCTGGGGCACGTCCTGTGCCAGCCGTTGCCGCAGGTCGCTGAAGGAGGGGCCGGTCAACGGAGGTGCGCCAAGGAGCGACGGCTTTGCCGGACCACCGACAGGCAGAGGCCGAGCGCGATGAAGTTCACCACCATGGCTGAGCGCCCATAACTGAGGAAGGGCAGGGGGATTCCTGTGACGGGGCCCAAGCCGATGGTCATGAAGATGTTGACCACCACCTGGAACATCAGCATCGTGCCGATCCCGATCACCACGAGTGATTCGAAGTCGGTGCGGGCATTGCGTGCGATCTGGAGCAGCCGTGCCATCAACGCGGCAAAGCTAAGAACCACCAAAAGGCAGCCAACAAAACCGGTTTCCTCACCCAGGGCGCTGAAGATGAAATCGGTGTGCTGTTCAGGGATGAAACGAAGCTTGGTCAGTTGTCCTTGAAGAAGACCTGTGCCCAAGACGCCGCCTGAACCGATGCCAACGGTGCTCTGGAGCAGGTGATAGCCCCCGCCCAATGGATCCTGACTGGGGTCGAGGAACAGCACCAAACGGTTCCGTTGATAGTCCTTCAAACCATGCATCCAGAGCCATGGCGTCACAGCAGCCATGGCGCCGTGGATGGCCAGGGTTGCTGTGGCTGCCAGACGTTTCCAGGGCAGGGAGCGGTACGCGAGAACTCCCATCAGCGGGATCCAGAGGGCCATGGCCCAGGGGAGAAGGCCTGAGAGCAGGGCCGTCACCAGCGGTGACAACAACAGAATCACCCACTCGACCGGCATCCCCGACCAATAGAGCATCGTGAGCATCAGGGCGCCGAACACAAGCGATGTGCCGAGATCAGGCTGGATGAACACCAACAGCCACGGCACTGCGATCACCCCGAGCGGGCGCATCAGATCAACCGGTCGTTCCACCGGGTGTCGCGACAGGACTGCTGCCACGAGCAGGATCGCCGCGATCTTGGCGAACTCCGATGGCTGAACATGAACCCCACCAATGCTGATCCAGCGTTGGGCACCCAGCGCTGTGGTTCCAATCAAGCGCACCGCCACCAGGCTGATCACCGTGAGGGCGTAGACGGGAACCAAAAGAGGCCGGAGACGCTGCAACGGCAGCCGTTCCAGCCCCAGCGCCAGCAGCACTCCGAAGGCCGCGGTGATCCAGTGGTGATACCAGTCGGCATAGTCCGCCTGGCGTTGGGTGCTGGCGATCAGCACCCCGGCGATGGTGATCATTCCGAGCGGAACACCCCAGAGCACCCACTCCCGGTGCGATCTGCGGCGGTCACGTCGGCTGAACATCGTCAGACGGGCTGGGTGACGGCCTTGAGCACCGCTGTCGCAAGGCCCTTGAACTCAGCGGCGCTGGCGGAGTCGCTGCGGTTGATCACGATCGGTCGTCCTGTGTCACCGCCTTCCTGCACGGGCATTTCCATGGGGATCTGAGCCAGCAGGGGTACGTCGTAATCCGCAGCGAGTTGGGCGCCGCCGCCACTGCCGAAGAGGGCGTAGCGGCAGTCGGGACGGTCCGGAGGAATGAAGGCGCTCATGTTCTCCACCACCCCCAGAACGGGAATGCCCATCTGCCGGAACATGGCGAGCCCCCGTCGCGCATCCTGCAGCGACACCTGTTGTGGGGTGGTCACGATCACAACGCCCGCCATCGGCACTGCCTGGGCCAGGGAGAGCTGTGCATCACCGGTGCCCGGCGGCAGATCAACGATGAGAACGTCCCGCTCACCCCATTCGGCCTGATACAGGAACTGCCGAATGATGCCGTTGAGCATCGGGCCGCGCCAGATCACAGGCTGGTGATCGTCGATCAGCAGACCCATCGACACCATGGCGATGCCGCAGGTCTCGATCGGGACAATCCGCTGCTGATCGCCGCTGCCCTGCACCTCAGGTGTTTGGTCAGCGACGCCCAGCATGGTGGGTGCGTTCGGCCCGTAAATATCGGCGTCCAGAAGTCCGACCCGCAGGCCGGTCTGGGCGAGGGCGCAGGCCAGATTGACCGCGACGGTGCTCTTGCCGACGCCGCCCTTGCCGCTGCTCACGGCAATCACCTGGCGGACGCCGGGGATCGACTGGCGTTCCGCCGGCTGACCATGGCCGGCCTGGCCAATGCCCCCTTGGCTTGGCGGTTGGCCGATCTCGATCTGCACGTCGTCAATGCCATCGAGCGCCATCAGAGCGCCCCGTGCTTCGGCCACGATGCGGTCTCGCTGGCTTTGGGCGAAGCCTGGAAGGCTGAGGCGAAACACAGCCCGCGGCGGGGTAATGCGGATCTGTTCGATCCAGCCGAGCTCCAGGGCCGTTTTGCCACTGCCGGCATCTTTGACTTGCTGAAGGGCTTGGTTGGCCTGCTCGACCGGGGTCATCCGTTTCATCAAGGCAAGCCGGATCCTAGGGGCGCCGCCCGTGACAGTCCCTGACGGATGCTTGTCCAGGCCTGGGGTGACCTGGTTAGGTTTCGATGTCTTCAGTCTCTGACACATGGTCCGCTCCCTGATTCGCCGCGTCCTCGGACGCCAGGACGTGGGTGTCAGCAAGGCTCGCCTTGAGCTGCCCCCCAGCGATTCCAGAGAGCGGGCCCGGGCGATGGTGATGGGGCTGCAGGACGAAATCTGTGCGGGCCTGGAAGCCCTCGACGGTGAAGGTCGCTTCGTTGAAGAGAGTTGGGTCAGGCCTGAAGGGGGTGGTGGGCGCTCCCGGGTGATGCGTGAGGGGCGCGTCTTTGAACAGGGCGGCGTGAATTTCTCCGAGGTTCAAGGCGAAGAACTGCCCCCGTCGATCCTCAAGCAGCGTCCTGAGGCCAAGGGGCATCCCTGGTTCGCCACGGGAACCTCGATGGTGCTGCATCCCCGCAACCCCTACATCCCGACCGTTCACCTCAATTACCGCTATTTCGAGGCTGGCCCGGTGTGGTGGTTCGGCGGCGGTGCCGACCTCACGCCCTACTACCCGTTCCTCGACGACGCCCGTCATTTCCATCGCACCCACCAGGCGGCCTGTGATTCAGTTCACCCGGATCTGCACAAGGTGTTCAAGCCCTGGTGCGATGAATACTTTTATTTGAAGCACCGTGGTGAAACCCGCGGCGTTGGCGGCATCTTTTACGACTACCAAGACGCCAACGGCACCCTCTACAAGGGTCAGGATCCCTCCGGGCCTGCTGCTCAGGTGTCGGCTCGCTTGGGAGCTCGGCCGTTGAGCTGGGAGCAGCTGTTCTCCTTGGGGCAGGCCAATGGCAGAGCCTTCCTACCCGCCTATGCCCCCATCGTGGAGAAGCGCCACCCGATGGCTTATGGCGATCGCGAAAGGGACTTTCAGCTCTATCGCCGGGGACGTTATGTGGAGTTCAACCTGGTGTGGGACCGCGGCACGATCTTCGGCCTGCAGACCAATGGACGCACGGAGTCGATCCTGATGTCTCTGCCCCCCTTGGTGCGTTGGGAGTACGGCTACACCGCCGAGGCCGGATCAAGGGAAGCCCTGCTGACCGAACTGTTCACCAAGCCCCAGGACTGGCTCGGTGATGCCTCGCTGGATGAGCGCTGCCGCCCCCATGGAGCGATCAACTAACTGACGCCTTGAACGAGCGCGTTCACCACGCGCTCGGCCAGGCAATTCACCGTGTGCTCTCTGGAGCGTGGATCCCTCAGTTTCGTCTCGAGAGGGGGCTCCAGCATGGCGATTTCAAGAATTCCGATCCCGCGCCGCGGACCGCCAAGGCCTCCGCGGAACAGGCGTGGGTAGCGCCCAAATGCCTGAGCCAGGCTTTCATCGACGACATTCAGTTCGCGCACATTTGGGAGCACCGGAATCAGGCCGGAACCGAAGCCATGGGGCCGGTAGGCATCGAAATGGATCTCCAGGACGTATTCACCACGCTCTGAAAAGACCTTGGCCTTCGACCAGTTGGTGCTGGGGTCGTCATCGTTCGCGATGCTGATGGACGGCGGGGTGTAGGCGCGGATGTTCAAGCCACGGGCCTGGCCTTGGGTCACCACAGCTGCCTGAACTTCGCGGTTCCAGAACAGCTCATCGCGAATGCCCGGTTGCATCGGCGCTCGCTTCTGCTGATCCACGGCATATCCAGGGGTTCCTGGACTGGCAGTGCCCTGGGAGTCGGCGTGTCCTGCCATGACGACGATTGGCAGGTTGCTCTGCACAGGGCTTCTGCCAACCCAGCTCCCGGGTTTCTTTGTGCGTGGGCCGAGCAGGGGATCTGGGGTGGCCGGCTCAGGACAGGGGGCTGGCTGTTTCGGTGCTGTTTTTTTGCTGGGCTCGGCTGTGCCAAGCCAGTTGTGCTGTTCCGCGGCCTTGGTCATCGCCAGGGTTGCCAGTGACAGGCCTGCGATGGCAAGCCCTGAGGCAAAGCGACGCCGTCGCATCCAGGCCGGCAGACCCATGGTTCAGATGGGGGAGGAGAGCAGGGATCCGTCACTGGCGAGTTGCAGGGTCTCAGCCAGTTCCAGTTCGATGGCGATCAATTCGTCCCGATGAGCCCGCAGACGAATGGCGCTGCCGTCTCCCTCTGGAGCAGGAAGGAGTTGCAGCTCAAGGGCTTCTGTGCGAGCGGCCCGCCGTGTGTAGACAGCTCCTGCCAGAGGGCCGAGGCCGATCAGCAGCAGAGGCCACCAGTGCAGTTGGGGTGCCAGCTGACGCAGGACCAGTCCGAAGCAGGCGGAGCCAATGGCCGCCAGCACTGACAGCAACACCGCAAGGGGTTGGCTGGAGGCCACTTTCCCCTTGAAGCGGAGCACCTGGCGCTCAGCATCGCCGCCATCCCGGCTCCAGCCGCGCTCTTCCAGCCAAGTGCTGAGCCCGTCAAGCACGGTGATGGGGGGTTGGGGGGACATCACGTCCACCACTGTGGTTCGGTCTTTGCTGGCTGCACGCAGAAAGAAGACCAGACCAATCGCCAGCAGAACAGTCAGCAGGAGGGTGGATTGGAATCCTGCAGGCATGGCATCCCGGTGGTGTTCAACCTTTTTAAGCCTTGCGCCGGCTGAATCGCTTAGTTCAAGGCGAACCGGTGGGAGTCCAGCCAGCTGCGCCAGGGCTGCATCAGTCGCTCGGCTTCGCCGCGTGCATCGGATTCAAGGTGCAGCATGCGCCGTGGCCGTCCGCGGCTCGGGCAGCGTTGGGTGTAACTGCTGATCGAGCCCTGTTGCTCAAGGAACTCCAGGGCCTGTTGCAGCACGGTTTCAGAAAGCCGCAGTTGGGGCTCCTCCCGGATCAGTTTTTGCAGGAGTCCGGAGGGGTAGTTGTCGTCTTTGAGCAAGCACTCGAGGATCCAGCAGACAGCCAGCTCGAGATCGAGGAACTGCGGCGGCGGCTGATGGAAGTACTGCTCGATGTCTGCCAGACAGGTGCGCGAAGGCTTTCTGCGAGAGAACACAGGCGCGGGACGACTTAACCAATCAAAAACGATCTCATTTCGAGATTCAAGAGGAGAGTCTTGAGACTTGCTGTGGAGGTGATTGGCCACACTGGCCCTATCCCTTCCTGAAGTTATGGCTGAGAAGTCGTCATCCCCAGCGGAATTCGCCGTCTTTGATCGCGACCTCGATGCAGCTTGGACGGAGCGCTATCTGCATTCCCCGCGGCTTGCGGTTGATACCGAAGCGATGGGGCTGATCCATGGGCGTGATCGGCTTTGCCTGGTTCAGATCGCCGACGCCGAAGACCGTGTGGCCTGCGTCCGCATTGGCCTGGGCCAGACCGAGGCGCCGAACCTCAAGCGCCTGTTTGAGGCGCCCACGGTGGAGAAGGTGTTTCACTTCGCCCGTTTTGATGTGGCTGCGCTTGCCGCCGGTTTGGGGATCGACGTGAACCCCGTGTTCTGCACCAAGGTCGGCAGTCGGCTCGGCCGCACGTACACCCCCCGCCATGGCCTCAAGGATCTGGTGATGGAATTGGTCGGCGTTGAGCTGGACAAGGGCGCCCAGAGCAGTGACTGGGGCCGGGTGGACGAACTCACGGATGCCCAGCTGGCCTACGCCGCCAACGATGTGCGCTATCTGCTTCCAGCCCGCGAGCGCCTGGAGCAGATGTTGCGGCGGGAAGGGCGCTGGGATCTGGCGCAACGCTGCTTTCAATGCGTTCCGGTGGTTGCCGAGCTGGATCGGCTGCGCTTTCACCAGATCTTTGAGCACTGAGGTTGGGGCTCAGTCTTCCAGCATGAAGTTGCCGTCGCCTTCGCTGTTCTCGAGCAACGCGTCCAGCTGACGGGCGTGGTCACCGTTGTCCTTGTCGAGGGCGGCCAGCATGGATTCAGCCATGGCTCGCCGTCCCTCCACATCGCGATGACCTTCTCGGGCCGCGGCTTGTTCCACCTGGCGTCGGGCACTGGCGAGGCTGATGCTCAGTCGACTCGCCAACTGGGCACAAAGTTTGACGAGGGTGGGGTCTTGAATCGCGGCCATCGCAACCAACCGAAGATCTTCAGTATCCGTTGAAGCGATCCAGGATCAGGCGTGCCAGCTGATCGCTTCCCCCTGCTGGCCCCATCCGCTGCGTGCCGATCCGTCCCAGGTGGGAGCGGAGTGTCGGGTCGTCCAGGAGAAATTCGAGCCGTCTCGTGAGCTCGGATTCATCAGAGCAGGGACGAACCGCACCCCCCAGCAGGCGGCTTTGACGGCGAGCGAAGCCCGGCTTGAACTGCGGTCCTGGTCCCGGCAGGGACAGGGCCGGAATGCCCAGCCCCACCAGTTGTTCCGTCGCCGTTCCGGCGGTGGCGATGCCGGCTTCTGCCCAGCCGGCCCATTGGTCAAAGCAACCTCGCCCGATCAGCACCAGGCAGGCTCCTTTCACCCAGCAGGCTTCGGCACCCAGTTGGTCTGAAGGCGGAAGGCTGCGTCGAAACCCCAGTTGTTCAAGACTGTTGCTCAGGGCCTCTGCATCGGGTTGGGCGCCCACGGCCACGAGCAGTGCCATCGGCACACGGCCGGGAAGCTCCATGGCACTACGAACCAACCGCTGCAGGTTGCGCTGGGCCTCCGGCATGCGACTTCCGCAGAGCAGGAGCACTCGGCGGCAGCGGTCCAGGGCCGATGGCAGCGGTTGGACCTGAAGGCCATCCATCATCGGATTGCCCGGCGCAAGGGCGCCCACGCCCTTGCGTTGCAAGCCTCGTGCTGTGAGCCGATCACGCATGGCCACCAGTTGGCAACGGCGCGAGCGCATCAGGTGCCATTCCCAGGGATCCCACTCACTGCCTTTGAGCCGGTGGTAGCAGTCGCTTTTGGCCCGTCCGGGACCGCTGAGCCAGGTGTAGTCGCTTTTGGGAGTGCCGATGAAGCCGAAGGGGGCACCACTGCTCCAGGCCATCAGCAGCGGCAGCAAATCACCCACGGCAACGATGGGTTGGCGCTCATGTCCCAGGCGGCGTACCAACTGCCATTGACTCCAGCTCAGGCTGGGGAGTCCAGCCCTGACGTCTGCCAGCAGACCTCTCAGGCTTTGGTTGCTGAAGCCACCACTGGGCAAGGCCGCTTTTGGCCCCAGGCGTGTCAACCATCCCTGCTGAACAGCAGCATCAAACACCCGTCCGGCACCCACCAGAGGAAGCACGGTCAGGGGGAGTCCCGGTGCGCGCCGATGCACGGCCTGGATGATCCGCAGGGTGATCAGGTCTTCGCCGTGGCCGTTGCAGAGAAACAGCAGAGAGCCAGGGGCATGGCTGATACGATCCCTCGATGGGGACAGCTGTTCCCGGGCGGCGGCATGGCCAAGTGGTAAGGCAGAGGATTGCAAATCCTTTATCCCCAGTTCGAATCTGGGTGCCGCCTTTCAATCCTCATCACAGTTCAGACTCCGCGCTCATGCCGGCAACGTTGCGTGAGTGACTCTCGCAGCTCACGGTGTCCGCATCAATCCAGCAACGCCCATGGGCCATACGGGTTGCAGGAAGGCCTTTGGGGAGGCCTCTGGCATCAAAGCGAACCCATGACGTGCTGAGCAGGGTTGCGCTCCAGCGGCGTGAATCCACGCTGCAGCCTGAGTTGTCGCAGCTGAGCGGACTGCCTTGATCTCCATCCAGGCTGACGAAGCTCAACTGGTAGCTGCCCCCCGTTTCTTGATCGTCTCCGATGAATCGAAGCCGCAGGCCACGGCTCCCGTTCGCGCTGATCTGCAGGCGCTCGCAGGTCAAAGAACGCCCACCGACGACGATGCGGCAATGCGCAGGCCTGTGCTCCAGACGGCCAAAAGCCTGGGCTGGATTGACCGTTGCTGGCATGGCAAGCAGCAGTGGCGCCATCCAGAGATGAATCATCAGTAATCGCTGTCGGCAACGCACATGCCCAGGCAGCGAATGCCATTGCTGGCGGTTCTGCGGCAGTGGTTGCAGAGGATCCGTTCCGCGTCTGCAGTCGATCCCTCCACGGCTTGATCGGTCGATCGCGCAGGTTCCTGCGCGGGGGATGCGGTCATGACGCAACGGGACGGGCTGGTGGCGATCATGGCTGGCAGCAGCATCGCCCCGTTGAACGGCATCGGTTTCGGCACCTGGGCCTGGGGCAACAAGGCGGTTTGGGGATACGACGCCCAGCGGGACGACGCTCGCCTTCGTGCCACGTTTCGTCAGGCCCTCAGCTCTGGGCTCAACTTGATCGACACGGCGGATTCCTATGGAACGGGGAGCCTGAGTGGACGTAGTGAAGCGTTGCTTGGCGACTTCATCGCCGAGTTGCCAGCCCTGCGCCGATCCCAGTTGACGGTGGCCACGAAGTTGGCCCCATTCCCCTGGCGATGGGGGCGTCGGGGCTTTGATGCCGCCTTTGAGGCCAGTCGAAGGCGGCTCAAGGGGCAGCTGAGGCGGGTGCAATTGCACTGGAGCACGGCGCGCTACGCGCCCTGGCAGGAGACAGGCCTTCTTGATGGCTTGGCTGATCTTGTTCTGTCTGGCCGGGTTGAGGAGTTGGGCCTGTCCAACCTGGGCCCCCAACGCCTGCTGTTGATCCATCGCCGTCTATTGGAGCGGGGCGTTTCCCTACGCAGCGTTCAGGTGCAGTGCTCGCTCTTGGCACCTGCGGATGATCAGCTGCGCGAGTTGATTGCCGTCAGCAGGGAGCTTGGCGTGGAGGTGTTGGCCTACAGCCCTCTGGCTTTCGGCGTGCTTGGTTGTGCTCCCGGGTCTGTGGAGAGGCGTCCTGTCACCTGGTTGAGACAACGTCTGTTTCAGCGCCTGCTTCCGGCAAGTCTTGAGTTGCGCAGTGCGATGCAGGCCATCGCGATCGATCGCGGGGCATCGATGGTTCAAGTCGCTTTGAACTGGTGCAGAGCTCTTGGCACAACGCCGATCCCGGGGCTGCGAACTCCAGAGCAGGCCAGGGATGTCGCCGCTGCGCTGCAGTGGTCGTTGTCACCGCAGGAGGTTCAGCGGTTGGATGCGGCCCGGCTCCATTGCAGCGAGCGGATGCCCGCCAATCCCTTCCAGAGCCGCTGAGTGTTGTGCTCAGGCCTCCGAGGCTGATTCAGGGGCTGGACTCACCACCACCGGGAGGCTGTCGCCGTCATTGCGGATCGGAACGATTTTGTCCTGCGAGGGTTCCAGGCGAGTGGGGGCTGGGGCAGTGTCCTGTTGCTGGGCACAGGCGGCGAGGGCTTCCTGCAGCAAGGAATCGAAGGTTGCCCCAGGCAGTCGATGCCGGGCGACCTCCAGAAAGGTGCGCGGAAGCGATTCGCCAGCAGCGCTCCTCAGAGCGGGGTTGTTCTGGCGATGTTCCTGCTCGTCTTGAATCGCCCGGATGAACCTGCGCGTGACATCGCGCTTGGTGGACGCCTTGATCAGGGTGTCGCGCTCCTGAGGACCATGACTGAGCTCCTGCTCCATGTCTTGAATCCGCCGTTCGAGGCTTTCCAAAACCTCCTGGGCTTCCTTGCCGATGTGAGCCAGTTGCCCATCCGAAAGGTGAGGCATGTCGGCCACGAACACCTTGCCGTGATCACGGAGCGTGAGAAAAGTTGGTCGTGGACCCTGCCTGTAGCCCTGTTGCCTGTCCTGGCCTGATGGCAAAGGACGCCTCGGGGGAACAGGACCTGCAGACGATCGACGGCGCGTAATGCGCTGGGGCTTATCAAAAGGCATTGAAAAAAGATGTATTGACGCCGCTATCGGAAAAGGTTCCGATGTGCTTCAGGGCAGCCTATTCGATCCCTTCTGGGGTGTGGTCGACTGCATTAAACCCGTCTGAAACTGACGTAATCAGGCGGGAACACCGTCCAGAACAGCCGCGCTGCCTGGGGCGTTGGACGTCACGTTGCCAATCACCCAAGCCCGATGGTTCTTGTCGCGGCAATGCTCGATCACAGCGGTTTCGCTCCCAGCCGGCACCACAAGGCAGAAACCGATGCCGAGGTTGAACGTGTGCCAAAGGTCTCTTTCGGGAATGTCTCCGGCCTCCTGCAGCCATCGGAACAGGGGTGGTCTTGTCCAGCTGGAGGCATCGATGCGCGCAGAGCAGCCATCCGGCAGGCAGCGCGGCAGGTTTTCCGGGAGTCCTCCGCCGGTGATATGGGCCATGCCGTGGAGCTCGCATCCGCTCTGCAGCAGGTGCTGCACCAGGTCGGCATACAGGGTTGTCGGCGCCAGTAGGTCGCCGATGAGAGAGCGCTGGTCGTCGCCATACAAGGTGTTCGCGTTGGCGTTGGCCTTCTCCAGCACCTTGCGCACCAGGCTGAAGCCGTTGCTGTGCACGCCGCTGCTGGCCACGCCGATCACGCTGTCGCCAGGTTGGATGCGCTGGCCGTCAATGAGCTCGTCTTCTTCGACGACGGCCACACAAAAGCCGGCGAGGTCGTAGCGCCCCTTCGGGTAAAACCCCGGCATCTCTGCCGTTTCTCCGCCGAGTAGGGCGCAGCCGCTCTGCCTGCAGCCATCGGCGATTCCTTCAACGACCTCGGCCATTGCCGATGGCGCTAAGGCCCCGGTGGCCATGTAATCCAGGAAGAAGAGCGGCGCGGCTCCTGAGGTGATCACGTCGTTGACGCACATCGCCACCAGGTCGATGCCCACGCCGTGATGGCTGCCATGCTCCTGGGCCAGCTCCAGTTTGGTTCCGACGCCATCGGTGCCTGAGACCAGAAGGGGCTTGCGCAATCCAGCTGGAAGACGCATCAGCCCGCCAAAACCGCCAAGGCCGCCAATGACCTCCGGTCGGTGGGTGGCTTCCACAGACGCCTTGATGCGTTGCACGAACGCGCGCCCGGCCTCAACGTCAACTCCAGCGCTCTTGTAATCCATGGAACGAATCCGATGCATTGATCCTGCAATGCCGCGGAACCTGTGCTGATTGGCTTGTCGGCACAGCATCTGATTGGCTGTGCTTATCGGTTGTTCTCTCTCGGCTTATGTCCGGGGGCTTGCGTTCCGGCGTTGATCGGCCAGTCGGCACGCGGTATAGCGAAAGAGGCGGGCCTGGGTGGCTGTGCCGATCGCGGTGATGGCGCACAGTTTCTTTCCAAGGGCACCCTTTTTAAGTTCACAGCAATCTTTTTTGTGAGGCCCGCCAACGGCCGAGAACTGCGCGCTCAGTTTCAAGACCTTGGCCACGCCGTTCTGCATGCGAGTCCTCCTGACGTTGACCACGCTCTCCGGAGCGATCTCAGGCAGTGCGGCCCTCTTGCCGGTCGTGGCCAGTGATTTCCTTTCGCTCAACGGTGCAGAGCCGCTTGACCCCCTGGATCTGGTGGTCGAGCCCCAGACCCCTGGGCTGCAGGCAACGCTTTCTCCGGCAGAGGTCAAACCGGTTCTTGCACCTCCTTCCCCTGAACTCCCCAAGCCGAAGCTGAAGGTCGTTCCAGAAGTGGTGAAGGTCATCACTGGTGAGGCCAGTTGGTACGGCCCCGGTTTTTACGGCAACCTCACGGCCAACGGTGAGATTTACAAGCGCGGCACGATGACGGCGGCCCACCGCACGCTTCCCTTTGGAACAAAAGTGCGCGTCACCAACCTCTGGAACGGGCGCACCGCCGTGATCCGCATCAACGATCGCGGACCTTTCATTGATCACCGGGTGATCGACCTGGGCCACGGCGCCGCCTCTGACCTGGGACTGACAGCCTCTGGAATTGCCCAGGTCAAGCTTGAGGTGCTGCGCTGAGCTGCGTCGTTCTCTCCACCCAGGCCGAGCTGGAACGCTTCCGGGCCAACCTCGGTGGACCTCTGCAATTCGTGCCCACCATGGGGGGGTTGCACCAGGGTCACGGTGAGCTGATCCGCCTCGCTGCAGCACGGGGTCCTGTGCTCGTGAATGTGTTCGTTAATCCACTCCAATTCGGGCCAGCTGAAGACTTTGATCGCTACCCGCGAACCCTCGAAGCGGATCGCGATTTGGCCGAACGTTGTGGCGCGCATGCCCTTTGGGCTCCGGCGGTCGACACGGTCTATCCCGGTGGACCTCAGTCGGCGGTGTCGCGTTCAGCACCGGCTGACCTGCAGGCCCATCTCTGTGGGGCCTCCCGTCCCGGTCACTTTGATGGGGTGGTCACGGTCGTTGCCCGACTGCTGCAGCTGGTGGAGCCGTCCTGCCTTTGGCTGGGTGAGAAGGACTGGCAGCAGCTGGTGATCCTGCGCCGGCTCGTGGCCGATCTTGATCTGGGCGTGGCGGTGCAGGGCGTTCCCACCGTTCGTGAATCCGATGGTCTGGCGTTGAGTTCCCGCAACCAATACCTCTCTTCTGCTGATCGGGCTCGAGCGGCTGCTCTGCCGGCGGCACTGCGTCGTGCCGATCCCAGTGATCCTGAGACTTCGGTGCGACAGAGCCTCGCTGAAGCAGGACTTGAAGTGGAGTATGTAGAGAGGGTCGATCCCTCCACCCTTCAGCCCTGTGGCGCTGAAACGGCCATCTCACTGTTGGCCGCGGCGGTGCGTTGCGGGACGACCCGTTTGATTGATCACGTCTTCCTGATGACCCGCCAGCCTCTTGTTGCCATCGATGGCCCTGCCGGTGCTGGCAAAAGCACCGTGACTCGAGCCTTTGCTGAGCGGATGGGGCTGGTTTACCTCGACACCGGTGCGATGTATCGGTCGGTGACCTGGTTGGTGCAACAGAACGGTGTGGACCCGCAGGATGCGGCGTCGATTGCACCGCTATTGAACGACCTCGACCTTCAGCTGCGGTCGCTGCCCGGTGGCGGCCAGCAGGTCTTGGTGAATGGGCAGGACGTGAGTGACGCGATTCGCTCGCCGGAGGTCACCGCGTCGGTTTCGGCTGTGGCCGCCCACCGTTGCGTCAGGCAAGCGCTGACCGCTCAACAGAAAGCGATGGGTGCCAAGGGTGGCTTGGTGGCAGAAGGCCGCGACATCGGTACCGCTGTTTTCCCGGATGCGGATCTGAAGGTGTTCCTCACGGCCACGGTGGGCGAACGGGCCCGGCGCCGGGCTCTGGATTTGGAGCAGCGGGGCTTCCCGGTGCCTGAGCGATCTGAGCTTGAAGCACAGATCGCCGAACGGGATCACCTCGACAGCACCCGTGAGGAGGCTCCTCTGGTGCAGGCGGACGATGCCGTTGAGCTCGTGACCGATGGCATGAGCATCGAGGCTGTGATCGATGCCCTGGTGGGGCAGTTCCGGTCTCGGGTGGCTGAAGAAGCCTGGCCTACGCCGGCGGGCTGAGCTCGTCGAGCAGGTTGGCGCAGGCATCCTCGAGCAGGTCGAGCACATGCTCGAAGCCCGCCTCGCCCCCGTAATAGGGATCCGGTACTTCCGTTTCAGAGAACCGGCCGGCGTAGCTGAGCATGGGCTTGATGCTGGCCGTTGCTTGGGGCCCGGCTTCGCGAGCCAGTCCCTGGACGGCCGCGAGATTGTCGTCGTCCATGGTCAGCACCAGATCGAAACTCGAGAAATCGTCGAGGCTGATCTGCCTTGCTCGGCTGGGGAGGTTGATGCCGCGCCGGTTGGCGGCAGCCTGCATGCGTCGGTCTGCCGGGTTGCCCACATGCCATCCGCCCGTTCCGGCGGAATCCACCACGAACTGATCACTGAGGCCACGCTCTTCAAGCAGATGCAGGAAGACGCCTTCGGCTGCCGGTGAGCGGCAGATGTTGCCGAGGCAGACGAACAACAATTTCTGGGTCATCCGGCGTTGAGGCGTTGGAGGGCTTTCAGAGCCCGCAGCTGCACTACCCTGACACCTTCCGCATCGGATGCGAGCTGGTTCAGTGCGGCCAGGCCCTGTTCGGCGAGGTGCGCTGACACAGCTGCGCTGTTCAAGCGTTGCTCGAGTCCGTAGGCCGCTGCATAACGCACCACCCACTCGTCGTCTCGCACGGCTTTGAGCAGTCCCTCGAAACAGCGCACAAGCTGATCGTGCGCTGCGTCTTCACTGAACTCCAAGTCCGCCAGGCCACGGGTTGCGGAGCGCCGCACGCTCGGAGCGATGTCGGCCTGAAGGGCATGCTCCAGGAGGTCAAGACCCCGTGGATCCCGCAGGGCGGCAATCACCTTCACCACCCAGGCCCGTGCGCCGTAATTGCGGGCATCCAGGCTCACCAGAAGGATGGGAATGGTGTCCCGTCCCAGTTGAATCAGCCCCTGTGTTGCTACGGCTGCCACCGCTGGATTGTTGAACCCCAGCACCTTCACGAGCGGTTTGGCGGCCTCAAGGTCGTTCAGTGCACAAAGGGCTTGCGTTGCTTTGACCAGCTCAGGAGTACTGGTGGCCCGCTCGAGCGTCTGAAGCGCCTGGTCCAATGCTGTGCTGGTCATCAGAGCAGTCTGTCCATTGCGTCGAGAACGTCATTGGGGTCGACGTTGCGTTCCGCCACCTCTCGGAGTGCAACCAACTTGAGGCTGGGTTCCACTGCAGCCGTGCGGATCGAGGGCACGGCGGCGAGCCAGCCGGTGGCGCCGAGGTCGAGCAGCGCGCCGCGGCGCACCAGGGGTTCTGGATGGTTCAGCAGCTTTTTCAGTTCCATACCCCATTGATCAAGTCCGGTCAGCTGCAGCAATGCTCGGCAGGCCGCTGAACGGATCAAGGGCCGAGGGTGCTCCGTGAACGGATGAATCACAGCGAGATTGCTACTGCTGCCATCACCGATGTCACCCAGGGCTTCCAGCAACGCTTCACAGGGTTCATTGAGCAAGGGGGATGAGGGTTGCTCAGCTCCTGCTCCCTCCAATCCACTGGCAAGCAAGGCCCGGATGCCCTTAACAGCCCCACAGCTGCCCATGGCACCAAGCGTGCGGACCACCTCCTCTCGCACGGTGTAATCGTTGGAGTGCAGCAGCGCCAGAAGAGGTTGTTCCGCTCTCATGTCCCTGAGCAGACCGAGGGCACGGATTGCGTTGAGAGCGACACCGCGCTGCTCTGGATCAATCGGCGTGGCATCCAGTGCTTCAAGCGCCCTGAGCAGAAGAGGGATGGCATCGGGATGCTGGCTGCGCATTTTTCCGAGCCACCATGCGGCGTAGTACTGCGCCGAAGGGTCCTCCGTCTGGCGGAGGTTTTTGATCACCTGCGTTTCACTCAGCGGTTCCATCACACCCAGGCCGATGCCATATCGGCTGTCCAGCTTTCAGTTCGTTTGAACCGGAACGGTCCCGCCACCGAGCCCCAGCAACGCTCATTGGTTTCCGGATCATGACCGCGATCGAGGGTCGCAAGGGAGTCTCCCTGCAAATGAAAGCTGCTCACCAGCACGGTGTCTTTGCCATTCCGTTGCACGATGCATTTGCAGCCTGGTTCCATGGCGCCGTGGTAGCCGTCTGGCTGTTCGAGCACTTGGTAGTGGCACTCATCCAGGCTGATCAGGTCGTTGTCCTGAATGGCAAGGCGCAGTTGTGGATCAAACGTGGCTCCAGCGAAGCGTTCCGGATCACGGAAGGTGTGATTCCAGAGCTTGATGGCGCCGGAGGCCTGCTCTTCAGCGCGGATCATGCGCAACCGATAGGGATGCTTGGGATCAACGGCATAGGTCTGTTCGAGCAGAATCGACCCTGGATGGAGCTGTATGAGCGGGCGGTACCTCAGAAAGATGTGGGCATAGAGGGGTGGATTGTCGAAGGCTTGCTGCTGGTTGCTGTATTCGCCGCAGAGCAGGTTCAGAAAACGCCGAACGTTGGGGGTGATCACAGCGCTCTGATGGGGCCGAAAAAGAACAATAAAAAAAGCCCCCCGAGGGGGGCTTGGAACGCAACGTCAGCTGATCAGATCAGGGCGTTGATGGCGTAATCGATGTAGCTGTTGGCTTCGGTAGCAGCATCGCCGCTGAGGCCGTGGTTGGCCTTGATGTGCTTCAGAGCTTCCACATACCAGGAGGGGGAGAGCTCGAAGGTGCGGTTGATCTCGTCGAGACCGGCGATCAGGTAGTCGTCCATGGGGCCGGTACCACCAGCGACCAGGCAGTAGGTGATCATGCGCAGGTAGTAGCCCACGTCACGGGAGCACTTGGCTTTACCTTCGGGGGTGGCTGAGTAGTTCGGCCCAGCCATCTGGGTGGTGTAGGGGAACTTGGTGTAGACGGCCTGGGCAGCACCGTTCACAAGTGAATCAGCCTTGCTGGTGAGAGCCTTGGCAGCTTCGAGGCTGGCCTTGGCGCGGTTGAAACGACCGGAGGCAGCTTGAACTTCGGTGTTGCTCAGGAAACGTCCCTGAGAATCAGCTGCTGCAACAGCTTCGGTGAGAGGGGTTTTCATTGGTTAGGAGAAGTAAGACGTCGAATCAACGCGTCGATCAGGCGACGGAAGCTGCGGCTTTGTCGAAGTAGGTGCCGATTTCGCTGCTCAGGGAGGCGCAGTCACCAGCTGAGATGCCAGCTTTGTCGTTGACGAGTGCTAGAGCGGCTTCCTTCATCAGGTTGACTCCAGCTGCAACCGAAGCACCGGGAGTGCCGAGGGCCAGGTAAGTCTCGCGAAGGCCGTTCAGGCAGCGGTCTTCCATCACGGAAGAATCACCGGTGAAAGCGGAATAGGTGACGTAACGCAGGATGATCTCCATGTCGCGAAGGCAAGCAGCCATACGACGGGAGGTGTAGGCGTTACCGCCGGGGGAAATCAAAGAAGGCTGTTGGGCAAACAGCTGACGAGCGGCCGAAGCAACGATGCTGGAGGCGTTGCTGGAGATGCGGTTAACGGCATCCAGACGCTTGTTGCTGTCGGAAACCATGGCAGCGAGGGCGTCGATCTCGCTGGTGCTGATGAATTGTCCCCGGGCATCGGCCTGGGCGACAACCTTGGTGAAGGCGTCGAACATGGTTGTTGTTCCTGTGAACTACGTCTGGAGCGGGAATCTCAGACTTGAAAGGGATGGTTGAAGGCTATTGCCTCCATCCCGTCGCCCGCGATTCTGGCCAACAGCTCGGGAGCGTCCCGAAAGCTGTTCATAATGCTTAACTCCCTTGCGGCGACAAGGAAGTGGCGGTGGCTTCTTCGAGGTCAAACAGCACGCCGTGGATGTACGACTCCGTCCATTCACTGCCATAAAAGCGCGTCAACATGCCGCGGGCTGGATCTTTCTCGGCGCGGTATGCCGTGTAGCGCTTCTGGCCCGAGAGCAGGTGTGCAGCACGCTCATGGTCAACGGGCTGCGCCTCCTCCACCAACGCCAGGTAGAGCTGAAGGTAGTCCGCAAAAGCCGGACGGATCACTCGGTCAATCAGCGCATCGCCTTCCTCCCCAAGAGGGATCCTGGTCCAGAGAAAGGCAGGTGAGAAATAGGGCTGTGCTTCGTCAGGAATGGGTCCCCCATCAGGCAGTTCGGCGCGCCAGCGCTCGAAAAGCGGCATCAGCCGCTGCCAAACCGGGTCCGTGTGCTCGGGATCTGTCTTGTCGACAGGTTGCAAATCCAGAGCGAGCAGGTGCCCGTTGGGCAGTGTTACCAGATCGGCTCCGAAGAAAGGAAGATCAAAACGACTGCTGGGGTTGATCACGAAGTTGAGCACCGATGCAGCCGCACCAGCCTCAACGCAGGCACAGCGCACTTGGCGCAGCTTTGCTGTTGAACAGGCCCAGGTTGCAGTGCTGACCGGCACTGGTTTCGCCTTGGATCCTGTGCTGCCCTCTTTTTGTAGAAAACGTTCCGCAATTGGATAAGGATTCGGCTGCAGAGAGCTCAGTGCCGCAACGGCGGTGTCGAGAAAAGGCTGCCAGCGCCATCCGGGGATCTGGACAGGATCAAGACTCGTCGTGCGGAGAGGGAGGGTCATTTGGGCTGGCTGGCGGGGAAGAGAAATTCGTGCAGGAAACGATCAGACCATTCACTTCCGAAATGGCTGGTAAATAGGCCGTGTGCAGGATCTCTTTCTGCACTGTAAATATCATAATTTTTCTGAAGTTGTTCCACTTCGATTGGATTAATGGAAGAAGGGGTTTTAACTGCCTCGTCGTGTAAATCCCAGTAGGTTTTTAGAAAAGCGCTGAAAGCTGGTGGTAACGATGATGTCGCCTGTTCTGCTCCGCCCCGGCAAAACAGCAGCCATGAGGAAAAGTATTGATTTGGATCAAAGGAACGCATGGTCTCTTCACCATTGAGATCCGGAAATTGAGCGTTGAGTAACTTCAGTCCATCGAAGTAGCGCTCCAAATAGTCCTTGTCTTGAACAAGTGGTTGGAAATCAAGAACAGCAACCAACTTCTGCTTGGCACCGAACCAGAGCAGATCAACTCCCATTAATGGATGGTCGTAGGTGTAGTCGGGATAGGCAACGGAATTCAGCACCTGCAAGCTGTCACCAGCATCCAACCGGGTAACGCGCCACCTCCGAAAGCCAGGCACGTCCCAAAGCCAGCTCTTGATTGTGCTAGAGCGTTTGGATGATTGATTGTGCTCAAGTCCATGAGGAACCTCAACGGGTACTGCGCCCCGGGCTTTGATTCCTGAAAGCAATTCCTCAAGAAATGGATCAAACATGGTGATCAGTTGTTAACTGTTGAAGACGCCATGGCCAGTTGTTGTGCCCGCTGGGTGATATCTGAAATTTCGGCATCAGTAGGGCACCGAAACTCGGTGCAGTATGTGGTCATTGCAACGCCATCCAAGCACTGAACAGAACTCACTCTCATTCTGATCTGATCGGTCACAAACCAACAGCGTTCAATGCCAATATTGGTGTCGTATCGCGTCGTGATCGTTACGACGCCGTCCTCTGCGAAGCTGTAAGTGCTCAAAACAGATTGCTTTTCAACGTATCCAACATCTCGAAGTAGAAATCCCTTTCGGGGATCTTCATGGTCAGGCACGTCGATAACCACTGCAGCGTAATCATCGTTGCGAACGCCCTTCTTAATATTGCTTTCCCACCAAAAACGTGCTCCACCTGAGCTGTCTTCGGTTTTAATGTTCAAAGAGTTGCAGATCTTGGTGACGACTGGGTCATCAGCATTGAATGGTTCAATGACTAAGTTGGAATCTGCAGCTTCGTCATCTTGATAGTCGTGGTGATGTACAGCGCGTCTGTTTAACCAAGTTCCGCGGCTGGCTTCGAAGAAATTCGCCATTGTCATCGGCGGGGAAAGTGTCTGCACCATTGGTTTGTGCTTTGAAGAAAATTAATTAATACAGGCGAGCCGGAGAAAAATTTTGCAATTCAAGACTTGCTTTGCTGTGCATTTCTCTGTGCAACCAGCTGTGACATCACTTCGTCGAGTCTTTGAAGCTCTGGATGTGCTGCAACAGTGGAATCAATCTTCTTTTGTGATAAGCGCAGTTTTTTACCCAAACCAACTACATCCTGAAACAGTCTTTCCCTGTAGGCAGCTAATTCATCGATGGACGCCTGCAACTCTTCAAGGGTAGGTAAATCGGACGCTGCGTTGTCCATGAAGTTCTGATTGAGCAAAAAGATCCTAAGCCTGTCAGATGCCTGCCCAAGGCTTTTGTGAACCTTTGCTCGGGTTTGCGTCAATGAAGCAGAGATCGCCCTCGGATCGGCCTAATTCCTAGGGCGTTAACCGGGGCATTTGGCCCAAGGTGACAAACTTTTGCGTAAAGGGGGCTGTTTGACGAACCCTGCTGATAACTGAGTTTAGCTTGGGTCAGCGCTTCCACCACCCTTGGGTCTCCGGGCTTCTAAGGCCTGTTCACCCGGCGGTTTCCGAAGCACTGCATCCCCAAAACTGTCTGGCCCCCAATGCTCGACGCATTCTCCCGCACAGTCGTCAGCGCTGACGCCAAAACTGCACCTGTTGGTGGTAGCGATCTCGCTAGCCTCCGCTCCTACGTGCAAGATGGCAACAAGCGTTTGGACGCTGTGAATGCCATTACTTCCAACGCCTACTGCATCGTCTCCGATGCAGTCACCGGCATGATCTGCGAAAACACAGGTCTGATCCAGGCTGGCGGCAACTGCTATCCCACCCGTCGGATGGCTGCGTGCCTTCGCGATGGTGAGATTGTGCTTCGCTACATCAGCTATGCGCTGCTGGCCGGTGACGCGTCCGTGCTGGATGACCGTTGCTTGAATGGCCTCAAGGAAACCTATATCGCTTTAGGTGTTCCTACCCAGTCTGCTGCCCGTGCTGTCGCGATCATGAAATCCGCAGCTACGGCTCTGATTGGTCAGACCAACTCTCCTGCCAGCGGTGGTGCTAAGTACCGCAAGATGGAAACCACTCAGGGCGACTGCTCTGCACTGGTGGCTGAAGCAGGTTCTTACTTCGATCGTGTGATTGGCGCAATCAGCTGATCTCCGGACGATCAAGTCTTCTCTCCTTACCTTCTCAGCACCTTTTACCTAAGGATCTCAAATGAAATCCGTCGTCACCACTGTTGTGACCGCCGCTGATGCAGCCGGTCGCTTCCCTTCCCAGAACGATCTTGAGGCTGTTCAGGGCAACATCCAGCGTGCAGCTGCACGTCTGGAAGCTGCCGAAAAGCTGGCCGCCGGTCTGGACAATGTCACCCGCGAAGCAGGTGATGCTTGCTTCAATAAGTACGCCTATCTGCGGCAACCCGGTGAAGCCGGTGATAGCCAAGTGAAGGTCGACAAGTGCTACCGCGACCTCGGTCACTACCTGCGCTTGATCAACTACTGCCTCATCGTGGGTGGTACTGGTCCTCTCGATGAGTGGGGTATTGCAGGAGCACGTGAGGTGTATCGCACCTTGGGTCTGCCCACCAACGCCTACATCGAAGCTCTGACTTACACTCGCGATCGTGCTTGCGCCCCTCGCGATATGAGCCCTCAGGCTCTTAACGAGTTCAAGAGCTATCTTGATTACGCGATCAACGCTCTGTCTTGATCAATTCGAGATTTTAGGAAAAGGGGGGAGCAGTTGCTCCCCCCTTTTTTTGTGTCAGCCAGATGGAAGGCCACTGATCATCCATCACAGACAAGCTGAAATTCCATTAGATTAGTCGGAGGTGTATTTTTTTTGATGACGACGTTTGTGCTATCTCATAACTTACAGGTTCAATCAGATCTCGTACCTGCATTAAATTTTGAACTACTTGCTCAAGAACTTAAATCTCTTTCGAAAAATATTTCTTCAACGGTAGTTTTAAATCATCCTCATTGGAAACTCTCCATATCATCTGATTTGTCTCCGCAAGATATGGCTGTTGATTTGGTGCAAACTTGGTCCGAACACCGTCGTCAACTCGGACACGACATGAACCACGTTGTCCTGGCACTTGGTGGAAGGAAAGATTCCCAAGCTTCTCCTGGAGCTCCACTCCAGGAGGGATATTGGGGTGTTGATTTGGTTGAAACGCCTGATGAAAGCACTTTTCTTCAAGCGATCAACTGGGAAGCTCTTAAGGCTGGACGACCCGAAGATGCGATTTTTGAAGTCTCTTCGAGAGCCTCATAGATCTTGATCAGGCTTGTTTCCGACGATTCCTACGGCGGCTAGAGGTACTTTTACGTTTGTTGGCCTCTGGCTTGTCTGAGTCTGCTTTTTCTTTCTTATTAGAACTGGTTTCTTTTTGGGGTGTTAATTTCTCTACCAGTTTTCGAACCTTGGATGTAGACGGTTGCTTTTTAGGTGCTGGTATTAAAGGCTGGTCCGCTGCGCTCCAGCCAACAGATGTTATCGGTGTATTGCAACTTCTAAAGGATTTCATCCATTGCGCCATGAACCGGGTGTCCACGCAAACTGTGTGGGAGGTTGAGGGCCTGCAGCCGTCCATCACACCAGTGGAAACATGGATCAATCGTCCGGGGAAAGGTCCCATATTTTTTGTAGTGACTCAGAAGAATTTTGCCTCCGGTATCGTCTGATGGCAAGCTTGCTATTACTTTCTTATTCCAACAGGCCCCATTGAATTACGCACCTCAAGTAGAATCATCCGAATGTTGACCGTTACTGATGACTGGTCTTTTCGATAATATTCATGCTGGCTTGGATCAACAGGGAGCAATTGATATCTTGTCTAAAGAAGTTGGTATTCTGGAGAGTGAGAGTGATTATTATATGGCTATTTCTCATTTGATTAATTTTCCTGGCCCAAAAACAAGCCAGGCTTTATTGGCATTTCTGGATAAGTGTTCTGCGGATGTACCTGTAGGTCTTGCACAACGAAAGGCTGTAGAAGTTCTTGCGCGATTAGGGGTTGCAGAGGCTACGTCCAAAATTGCAAGTTTTTTAAGTAGCTCTGATGTGTATATGGTTGAGAATGCTGCTTGGGCATTGTCTCATTTGAACTGTCAAGATCCTGAAGTGCACCAACATATGATCGATTTAGTAGATGATGCTAGCCAGAATCAAAGAGTCCTAATTCAAAGTCTCTCAAAGCTTTCTGTTAAAGCAGCAATTTCGACTATTTCAGTACACACAGCCCATGAAAAGACTTCGGTCCGTGGTGCTGCCATCGCTGCCATGATTCATCTATCTGGTGATCAATCCCATCTGGCTGATCTTTCAGATCATTTGTATGGTGCCAATCAAATGGATCGTCAGTCGGCTGTGCAGGATGTGATCGATGCGAATGCTGTTGAGCTTTTGTCTGATTTGATGCAAGCACCAATCTCGCCTGCGTTCCGGATGCGAGCTGTGAGATTTCTCTTGAATAACCCGTCAAATAAACTCTCCAATAATGATGCACTATCAGCGGTGGATCAAATTTTGTTTGACGATCCTCGTTTGATCACTGTCCTCCATCATTACGGCGATCCTTTGCCTACAGAGCTATTGATTGATGGATTATTCCATCCCGATTTTAGTCGATGTTATCTTGCGATGCAGGCACTAGTAAAACGTGATGCGCAAGAGATTTGGAGTGCTATTGAGAATTGCTGGCAAGATAAAGCCCACAATGACTATGGTGCACACTATTTTTTGATGCGATTGTTTGGCCTTGTTGAAGGTTGGACAGACGAAGCATTGCTTGATATTCGCAAAATTCTTTCAGATGCTATTACAGATAAGCGTCCTCAATTTAGAAAATCACCCCCAGCCGCTTTGCTTTCATTCGCCAAGCTATTTACTGGCCAATACGATTGTTTTCTGGATAATTGTATGTCTTTAGAAAATAACCTTAGTTGGGATATGCG
The DNA here is from genome assembly GCF_900473895.1 of Synechococcus sp. N32. Lineage (NCBI taxonomy): Bacteria > Bacillati > Cyanobacteriota > Cyanophyceae > Synechococcales > Synechococcaceae > Synechococcus > Synechococcus sp. N32. The sequence continues at coordinate 51,369 of NZ_UCND01000003.1, read as the reverse complement.
TTATGCAGGGCTCCTCTTGATCCAATCTGATCAGACCGAGCATCTTCAACTTCGATATCAACTTCAACTACAACAGCTTGTCGAATCTGATGGCGATAGTTTGCTGCAACTAAAAGCACAGAGCATTCTGGATCGTGGTTGAGAACTAAGTGGCAATTCTTCATGCCCCATGACTTGAAATGCTAATATTGAACAATAATGATTTAGGCTTTTAAATGAGCAGCGATTCGAACATTCCTTCAGTTGATGCATTGTTTGAAGATCTAATGCATCCCAACCCTAGGATTCAAGAAGAAGCTTGTTTGATTCTTTCTGAGAACTATCGGGAAGAGGCGTTGCCAAGATTATTGGATCTCTTCTGTCATCATGATCCTAAAGTCTACAGAGCGGCTGTTAAAGGTGTTGGTTTTTTTGGGAGCTCTGCGTTTGATCCCTTGATCGAACTTTATGCAACAACAGAGAATCAAACTGCAAGGCGTTGTTGCCCTAAGGCCTTTGTGCAGGTGTTCAAAAACTTCCCAGATCAGCCGTTTCCTGATTCAGTCATGGAAATGCTGGAAAAAGGGATTGATGATTCCGATATGGTTGTCGTGCAGGGTGCACTGATGTGTCTTGGTCAGATCGGTAAGCAACAATTTAAGTCTGAAGAGGCAATTCAAATTTTGGCCAAGTCTCTCAGCAGCCAAAATGTTGCTTTGATTTTCAGTGCATCTCAGGCTCTTGCCGATATTCCCAATACTTTGGCAGAAGACGCTTTACGTTCACTGCAGAATAATAATGATGATCCCTTGATTCAGGAGGCTGCACAGTCTGCATTGGCACGACTTCAGAATCTAATCAACTCAAAGAGTTAGATATTCCTTCATCGAGGTACAGTTTCTACTCCTTCGTAATAACCTCCAGCGCGGAAGTCAAAACGTTCTACTTTGTCCTCTTTAGCACAAGTCGTCTGCGAATAATGGAGCAGTGTGCTGAATCCTTCTGGCACCATCTTGGGGCATAGTCTTCCGACATTATTGGCGAACGGGCAGAAGTACACTCCTGCCCAGCGATTCAAGAAACGCCCCTTTATTTCATCCGAAAATATAAATCCATGTTTATCTGCAAGCCTGAGGATCTCCTCGGGCTCGGCTTCTTGGAAAAGAGATCTAAATGGCAAGTCTTCTTCTAGAACCTGAAGAAAGCGTATAAACTCAGCACGTGACATGAAGAATCAGCGTCATATCCATATCTTATCAGCAACTATCCGTTTCTTATCAGAGTTGTTTTACTTATTCAGAGCTGAGCGGGCCTTCAATGGCTTCAGATACCACCGCATCTTTCTTGCGAGGATCCTCTGCAAACAAAAAAATTTAATCGGGTATAAATTAGTGATTGGATAAATCTTGGTTACCTGAATTCCTTTAGTGATTACTTGTCTTTTTGTGATTGCTTGCAGTGCTTTGTTTTTCTTAAAATAGATGTCCACTAATTCTCAATTGTGGGAGTGAATGGGTCACTTCTTACCAAATCTGATTTGCCGATCAATTTTCCTGTAAAAATTGAATATATGCATGTTACAAGGTGCCAAGTTCACAGCGATTTGATAATCTTTTTTCATGGATGGGTGAACAGCAAGCAATTGAGTTGCTTTCGCAAAATGTTAGTACTCTTGATAATCCTGGCATCAAATATATAGCAGCAACACGGTTGGGAGCCTGTTCTTCACGAGATTCTTTGGATGCATTAGTCGTAGCGGCTACCGGGGATAGAGATAATATCTTCGATTCCATTACGCGTCGTAAGTCCATTGAAGCGCTAGGGCGCCGTCGCGATCTTAGTACTCTGCCAACTATTTATGAAGCTATGCATAGTAGTGATGAGCAGACGATTGTGAATTCAGTAGATACGCTAATTCATTTTGGCATACCTCTTGATGCTCAGTTTAAATCATCTCTTTTAAAGATTATTCAAAATGGCTCCGATGTACTCAAGCGTGTTGCCATTCAATGCTTCACTCGTTTGGAGATGCATGACTGTAATGGCATCATTCACGAGCAAGAGAGTAATCCCAATATATTGGTTAATGGCGCATCAATCGCTTATTCAATAAGGGTCGAAGATCAAAAACGTAAATTGCATATTCTTGAAAATCACCTCAACGATTTGAATGTCATACATAGACGTTCATCCGTCATTGATATTGGGGACGCTGGAGACCCTTCTCTTTTGTCAAGTATTTCGAAAGCAGCGGTGTCAATGCCGTTGAGAGCTAAGAGTGCGTTTAAGATGACTTCTAAAATTAAAACTAAATCACAAAGAATATTAATCAATCAAATGTTGAAGGATGATTCTCGATATTTGTATTTTACGCAGAAATTTGATGCACCAAATGATTTAGAAAAAGTTTGCGATTTTCTTAGGCACAGAGATGAAGAGCGCCAGTACTTTGGTGCTAAGACCCTATTGAGTTGGCCAGATTTAACTGTAACTGACGCAATTAAGTCTATTTGGGATAAGCATGGCTCCGATTATGGTGTTCACTATCAAGTAAATTGCTTGGTGTCTCAACTCGGCTTAATAGAATTGTCTTACATAATAAAGGAATCATTACTGGAGCCTGCTCCGCAGTATGCAAAATCAAAAATAGCTGCGACTTGGGGATGTTTAACTTTAGGTTTAATGGAATGTCGTAGTGATATTGAAAATCTACTTTTAAAATCCACTTGGGAGCCCCTACGATGGACATGCGCGGAAGTCTTACGTGAACTATAGAAAATTATTTCCGGATGCAATGCACCTATATTGGCAATCTATATCTTCGCGACTTTTCGATGGTCTGACTTGGAAGTTCTCCGAATGCAGTGTAATAGCGCCGTGCATATCTCCCTTGATGTTTAAATCCATATTTAATTGCAATATCTCGAATTGAATATAGTTTTAGTTTCCGACGAGCGTCTTGGTTAAGCATAATTCTTCTGGATTCTTCAAGTCTAATTTGGGTCATCAATTCAATGATTCCCATTCCAAAGTACTCCTGACATATACGATATAATGATGCTTGGCTTGTATTTATATACTTGCATACTTCGAGCAATGATAGAGGGGATTCCATGGTCTTCTCGCTATGTGCAAGATTAATGATTTCTCTTAATTGATCAATATGTCTTGGATCTTGACTATTTTGCTCAGTCATTGGCTCTTCTAGACATGCGATTACAAGATCGAAATATTTTTCTGGGTTCTGAATTCCAGCAGATACTTCTCTGGCAGCTAATCTCTTAAGTTGGTTTAGAGCTTTATTATTGCAATAAATCCCCTGATCACTCGTGAGTCGTTCAAGTCCATCATACGCTTTGCAATTTTCGAGTAATTCAAATAGGAGCTGCTTTTCAAGCATGCAACCAGTACTAGAGCATTCGTTGTTATATTTTCCCCATGCATTTCCTGGTACTGAATTAATCGTGCCAAATCCAGCTAGGCTATTTTTTGTCATCTTAAATCCATCACAATAGCCAAAGGCTCCTTGAGTATTCGCTTTTGGCGTAATCCAATTAAAATCAATAGTTATACCATTTCCCCACCCCTCGTACAATAATGTTTTGTTGGCAGATATTTCTGCAAGTGCGACTTTATTAGTATTTGCTGCTTGCATAGTATAGAAACCACTGCCACCTTCCAGTTGCGTTATTTTTGTAAGCTGACCGAGTTTTGCAAGCTCTTCAGAGAGCTCCAGTGGATCACGATATTCAATAGATGTTTTCATGTATTACTCTCCTTGCCATGCACTAAATGAATATATATTTTTATTGGATCGATCTATTGTTTGGCTGGGTGATTCTCCAAAGTATGTGGAGTAGGAGGCTTCAAATTTTTTCCAGTTCTTAAAACCGTAGTAAAGTGCTGTTCTCTTTTTTGTAAAATCTTTGAGACCTGTTGAGGAATGTGGAGTTAAAAAAGCCTTGCGGGTCTGCTCCAGGCGGACTCTTCTTACAAGCTCAATCACATCCATATTAAAGATTTTTCGGCATATAGTATTGAGAGACTCTGTTCTTGAATTCAGATATTCAGTAATTTCGTCAAGTGTTATTGGCGGCATGCCAGCCCTATCTTCGTGAATTAGTTTAACCATGTCTTCTATTAGATCCGTTGCCTCGCATCGATGTGCATCATTGGTCGACTCATTATTTTCGTTGTCTAGGAATATGATTGCCAGATCGTAAAATGAATTTGGTTTCGTTGATGGCTGGCCATTAAAATGTCGGTTAAATAATTTTTTGAGCTGAGCACATGCATGATCATGCGAGTCAATTCCAATGCATTCCTCAAGCCTCGCATAGGCATTAAATGCATTCAATTTGTTGATTCTTTCTTGTAATTTATTCCATTTTAGGCTCATGCAGCAAAGCTCTTCGTTCGCTCCCACAATGTCCCAGATATTTCCTCCTGTTTTGTTGATGCGATTGAAGCCAGCAATGCTATTTCTTGTCATTTGGTGGCCGCTAATGATTGTCTGTGCCTCCGTATTGTTTGTGGGTAATGTTTCTAGCCAGCAGAATGATACTGATTTTGTGTTGGCTTCTTCCTCGTAGAGCAGAGTTTGGTTCGATTTAAAAATTTCAAGATGTACATCTTGAATTGGTGAGCAAGTGGTCTTCGTTTCGAGAAGGCCGGTGCTTAACTGAGTCACATTGCATCCGAAGTTGGATGTTGAGTGATATTCCTCGAAATGTGCTTTGCAAAATTCCTCCATCTCGAGCGTATCCGAAAATACATAATTTCGCGATCGTTTTTTTCTCAAACTTCTTCCGCGTATCCATGTACTCTATTGTTTTCCTTGGCTTGTGTGTGGAACGCTTAATGTTTTGCTGAGAGATTGCTTTTTTCTCTTATTGGCATCCACTTCTTATCAGTTTGTTAGATATTGTCTCTGCTTATGTTAATGGCTTGATTGTGTCCAGGGTGGTAGCCTGCTTTTGAATTGTTTTCTTGGCGTTCTGCATTTTTAGTTGTGCTTATAAATCTCGGCTTAGTATATTAATTGCTACATTGAATACTTCTTGGACTGACTCGTCTGATTCTTTTGATTTCGCTTTTTCTATGCTTCTGATGCTGTTGAATGCCTCGAGTTTCATTAGTGCCATTGCTGTGTTTTTGCGTACCTGTGCGTCTGTGTCGATTAATTTTTCGACAAGCATATGTTCAACATCTTCGGCATCACATGATTTTCCGATGAGAGTTACCGCTTCTGCTCTCACCTCTGCTGAGATGTCATTGAGCGCTTGAAAGACTCTGTTTTGTGCCCGCAGATCATCACTCTTCTGTATTTGATCTCCCAGGGCTGAGATTGCAGCAACTCGAACTTCTGCCACGTCTGAATCGGCAGCCTCGAGCAATGCCTCCGGTGCTTTGGCACCGATGAAACTCAGAGCAAGGTTGATCAAACCAACCTGGAATGGTGTGCAATCTGGATTTTTGAGGATTCCAATCAACGAATCCATTGCGTCGGGGCCAATGGTGGCCATCGCTCCAGCAGACGACCCGAGTACAACTGGATCACTATCTTCTAAAAAGGCTTCAAGCAGATAAGGCAACGCGTCCTTGTTGCCAATCAAATTAAGTGTTTTGGCTGATGCTCGTCTTACGATCACATTTTGGTGCTGGCGAAGTGCTTTACAAAGAATGGGTAGAGCTTCGTCACCTACCGCCCCAAGACTTTTTGCAAATGTGAGTCGTAAAGCGCCTCTCGCATCCCCAAGTCCGGCGACCATACGCTTGAGTGACTCGGCGTCAGATCTAGGGATCTCACCTTCGCTTAATTTTGCACTGAGCTCATCAGCCAGTTGGAGAGCTTCTTCTTCCGTGAGTTGGCTCTCGCTGATTGATGAGATATCGGTAAAATCCTGGAGCACGGTGGACGTCCAACTTCGTTGAGTCGCAATCTAAGCGACTGTGATCAGGCACCCACCGGCGGGTGGGGCTTTGAAGTGTCGTCGTAGGATACAAAAATGCCCCCTTCCTGGAAAGGGGGCAAAAGTGATGGCATTTCGGTGCCTAATTCATCTTCATCAATATGGCAATGGCTTAACGCCGAAGGGACGGAAGGGAGCAGCGCCGGTTCTCCTGGGAGGCTGATGTCCGCCGTACTTTTGTTGGGGCAGCGTTGGTGCGCCCTTGAAGATCGGCTTCATCATGCTGATCGCTGCCGCAGCCAGTTGCGTCGTCGTGCGACTCCGACGTCCTTGTGCGTTGTCACTAACGGCAACCTTTGTGCCGGCAAGCTCCCGCATCATGTTGAAGGAGCTGGTCATCATTCCTGCGTAGGAATCGCCTGCTCGCATGTAAGGAACGATGTCTGACCCAAACACCTCGGCATATTCTGCGCAATCTGTGAGGCTGTCGATCAGAGCATCAAATCCCTCCTCTGCTTGAAGTTTGATGCTGTTTTGAACTTCTTCTTGAGTGAGGGGTGCCCGTCCAAGCAGGTGTTTGAAGTTCAGTTCAATCCCACGTTGAGGGGCGACACTATGGAAATAATTTTCCTTGTAGAAAGGAGATTTTGCCAGGCCGTTCACAAAGTCGCGAACTGTAATTTCTCCGTTCATCAAGCGAGCCTCAAGGGATGTGCAACGCTCGTTTTCAGTGGGAGGTAGGTTCCCGTACACCTGCCTGTAGGCGGAAATGATTGTCCGCTCTAGTGCTGCACTGCTGCTTGGGTGATATTCGTCGAAAGTCACCGCAAAGGGACATTCACTATGCAGCCTTGGGCCAATGCCAAGTCCCATCTGGGAACAGGTGTTGCGCTTAAATTCAGCGATGGCTCCAGCAACAGTCCGATGGACGGTGTTTTTGCCAGCTTTGCTGGGTATCGCGTAAGACGCTGGTTTGGTGCGGCTAGCAGCAGCCATTCCAGCCGGGCTGGTTTGTGTACTGAGCATGGGGTTAGTGAGGGGTGGTGGATTGCGGTGACTATTCCCTAATGCTTAAGGCAACAAATTGTTGTTGCTCGTAGGCTTGATAAAGGTTTTTGTGAAATGTGAGCATTAATTTGGCTCATATATTCCACTGAATGTCACCTTGAGTAAGCAATGCGTCTGGAATTGTGGCTAAATCGTTTGTTGATTGGCCACATTTTTCTGGGTTATTCCAGAATTAATTACTCTCGGTTGTCAAGAAGTTGTGTTTTTTGACTTTTAAAACAAAAAGGGGTGGGCTTTTGGCCCACCCCTTGGTTAGATCAAAAAATCACTCAGCTTGACTGTTGATCAGCCGAGGGAGTTGATCACGTAGTCGAGCAGCTGGTTGTAGGCGGTCAGAGCCTGAGCGCTCATGTCGCGAGGGGCGCAACCGCGGGAACGCAGGTGGGAGAAACCAGCCACGTAGGTGCCAGCGTCGATGCTGAGGGCCTTGTAGACCTCTTTCTGACCGTTGATGGCCAGCTCATCCAGAGGGCCGGTGCCGCCGGTGACCAGGCAGTAGTTGATCAGACGCAGGTAGTGAACGAAGTCACGCTTGCACTTCTCTTTGCCTTCGGTGGCGCACTTACGGGGCTGACGGCCGGTGGCACCGTTGGGGTACTGGGCGTAGACAGCATCAACAGCTTCCTGTGCAACTTGGTCGTAGTTGCTGGCCAGCTTTTCAGCAGCTTCCAAACGAGCAGAGGCGCGTTGGATGGAGCCCTGGACGGACTCCATGTCGGAGGCGGTGGGGAAGCGGGATGCGCTGTCGGCTGCGCCGACGACGGTGGTGATAACGGACTTCATGATTAAGAAGAAGGGTGTTCAGGTGTGCAGAAAATAGATACCTGGTTCAGCTGATGGCGCTGATCACCATGTCGAAGTAGCTAGCAGCTTCACCAGACAGGCTGGCGCAATCACCAGAGGTGAGAGCCATCTTCTTGGGCTGGCTGTTGGTGTTGGTGATGAGGGCGCTAGCAGCGGCCTTCATGATTGCAACAGCACGTGCGGCGGATCCGGTGGGAACGCCCAGAGCGGCATAGGTCTCGCGGAGACCGTTCAGGCAGCGGTCCTGCAGCACGGAAGCGTCGCCGGCGAGCAGTGCGTAGGAGACGTAACGCAGAACGATCTCGCCATCACGCAGGCAAGCAGCCATCTTGCGGTTGGTGTACACACCACCGTTGGGGGCGGTCAGGCCGGTGTTCTCGCAGCAGATGCCGGCGACGGCGTCAGACACGATGCAGCTGGCGTTAGAGGTGATGGCGTTCACAGCGTCCAGGCGCTTGTTGCCATCAGCAATGAAGGACTTCAGGGAAGCCAGTTCGCCGCCACCAATGAAGGAGCCGCTGGAATCGGCCGAGACAGCAGCCCGGGAGAATGCGTCGAGCATGGGGTTGTGGAATACGTTGTTTGGGGAGATGCATTCCGCATCACGAATGACACTACCCCTGCTTCCCAGGTCGTCTTCCTGAAGGAGGACGTCAGGACACACAAGTTGACAAAGGCGAAATCAGTAAGGCCGCGTCTTCAACCAATGTCCGACAGTTCACCTTAATTATGGTTCGTCTTTTTATGACAACTGTTTAAGGACGCGTTGGCAGGTCCATTTCAGTGGTAACCAGAAGGCATTGGCTGAAAGCTCCTCCAGGAGCGGCTTTTGGTCCACAAGGCCCAAGCGGAGGCATCCCCATGCAGCAGCGATCCGGGACTTGGTGTACTGAGGGATTGTTTCGGCTAGGGCAAGCCTGATTAGATCGCTTCGTTCTTCCAAACCCTGAAGACTGACGACGGCGGTTAGGTAATAGTGCGTAACGTAATCACTCCATAATTTTTCTTTAATTTCGTTAATTAAAATCATTCTCTCTGCTTTAGGCATGGCCATCAAGCTTGAAGCACCACCGTATTGGCGTGCTTCGTCGCGATGTTGAAGGTTGTTTTCGATCTCTGTAGGCTCAATTTCACAAATCCACTCTTTCCTAAGTTTGAGTTGTTGAGGGTTATCTTGTAAGAGTTGTGTTATTAGCTCAGCATATTCTTCCGGTATCTGGCATTTCTTATCAGGATCGACCAACTGAAATGCACTTCTAGCCCGCAAAGACATCGACACAGGAGCAGTGACAAGAGCTTCCAGCCTTGAAACATCACCTGCATCTCCCAAATCAATCACGGCAGAGCGCCTCCGTCCTGCGATTGGATCAACAAGTTGCGGGATGAGCACATCAAGGCCCTCTGGCTGTTGAGCAACTTTCGACATGTATGCTCTTGCCGCACCAGCCACCAAGGGATTGGAATCATCCCGGAGGGGGCTGATGCTGTTGATGACAGAGTGGACCCCTAAACGACAAAATGCTTGTATGACAGCTCGCTTTTGAATATCTTCGCCCTCAAGGGCTCCCAATAATTTTTCATGATCTGCTTCTGTTAACGGTGCTCCAATTTTTGTTATCGCCTCTACAGAATTAATCACCGCAGCTTCATCGCTACATTTTAAGGCTCGAAACAGAGATGGTAGGGCCTTTGGACTTTTTCGTCTGCCAAGGGCGTCAATCGCCTTGCGTCGCGTGATTCGATTAAAAAGATGCTCTGGATCCAGCTCTGCAGCCTGAATCAGCACATCAAGTGATTCTTCGCTGTTACTCGCTCCAAGCCTTGTGGCTGCCATGTATTTATCAACGGGCCTCTCAAGTGAGTCTGGATCAGCCAAAATCACTGCCATGGCCTGCTCTTCTGTCAAGCCTTCAACCAAGTTGTCGAATCGCTCGGCCATGTTTAAAGCGTCATCAATGAAATTTCTGGATTTTCTGTCAGCGGGTGTTTAGCTGCAGTTTTAGAGCAGCTGACCTGATTCTGTTGAATCTGCAGTGACGTTGAAATTCCATCATCTCTTTGACCATAGCATCCACGTCTGTATATCAGTGATGATTTATGACTGGTTGATTGTCTTTTTTAATTTGCGCTGTCTTTCTATGAATACGTTCTCGGCGTCTGTTATCATAAGAGCAAGGGTTTTTGTCTCATGCCAGTCTCTCCCGAGCTCGAACAAGCTCTTCCTAGGTTTGTTGAAGCTGTCCAAAAGTCAGCAGATGTCCAAGATCAATTGAACCTTGTTGTTGATTTGGAGCAATTAAAGGCAATTGTTAATGATGTTGAGCCCTCATTGACTGGTTCCGCGTTGATCCCATATGAACAGGCGACGAGCCCCCCAAAAATTACCATTGATTCAGGTATTCTAGAAAAAAATATTCCATGGCGTTTATTACGCTGTCCGGGTGGTCCTTTGGTGCTGCAGATGATTTGCGAGAAGGTGAATTTTGCGCTTTGGATAGAAAGCTGCTGAAGATGTCTGCTTCTGTTATCGATGATTTTGTGCAGATGGTTATCTATGATCATTCTGTTGCAACTGGATTAAAGTCTTGCAGCACAGATCAAGATATTGTGGATTTTGCGGCTTCCCGTGATTATGTTTTTTCAATCACAGCTTGGCTTCAGTATGTTGAATCAGATTCAGTTGGTTTATCTGAATCTGAAGCCTTGGCGATCAAGGCCATCGCAAACGATCACTGGTCATGGGCATTCCGTAAGGTCGCGCCTTGGCGAGCCATGTTGATGGATGGTGCCTAGTTTTACGGTCTACTGAAGGAAGTTTCGTTTAGACTTGTTCTATCGATTTCGATGGCCTTTGATGAACGGCTCTGCACTTAGCGCAAATCAAGATCAAGTCTTAGAGGATTTTATTGCTTTAGTCCGACAAAAGCCAGATCTAAAAGCTCAAATTAAAGCTGCCCTTAATCAGGATCAAGTCATTGACATCGCTGCTGCTAATGGTTTTGATATCGATTCCTCCGCTATTTTGAGAAAATGGAGCAAACATACTGATTTTAGTCAAGACACCTGGATGGGCTGGTTTGAGGAATGACTTTCAATTTAAGAATTGATTTCTGAATATCTTGTTGTTTTACTACCTTTTTTCGCCCAATATGTAACAAGATCTTCTCCTCCTGGCCTGGGTACGCTTGCTGTTGCTTGCAGTATTTTGAACGATCGCCTTGGTCCCATCGGCCAGTTTCCAATTGCTTTGACTGTTCTAATTCTTCCCCCAATTGCTTGTATAGAAGTCTCAAACTTATCGAGTTGAGTTTGATCGACTGTTTCAAAGATAAAGTCTGTGCCAACACATATTAGGTGCTGTGAGCGTATCCAGGACTTCATTTGTTTTTTGACGTCTTCCATTCTAGCTCTTCGAATTCAGCCACTCATCATTGATTTCTTCTGAGAAGCTTTGGATTCTTTTGAATCTAAGAAGGCCGTGTTCAGAACCCCAAATCTGTTCGTCCGTTTTTGGATCAAAGCCTCGATCACGACTAATCCAATTTTCTTGGTCTACCTCAACTTCGCTCACAAGATAAGTGAGTTTTCCATCTCGTGGAACCAAACAGTTTTTCCCTGGCTCAACTTTACCGATGTAATGCCCTTTTTCCCTACGATGAAAGTGCATTGCACATCCACAACGTTCTTTTAGGGTTGTGGAATCGATTGCATTCATAATTTTGGGATCCCGCCCAGCTCCCGCTAGCCTTCTGGGGTTTGAGAACCCATAGTTCTCAACCACAAAAGTATCTTTATGCGTAGTTAATCGGTGAATCCCCTGTCGGTAGGGATCCCACGGTGCATAGTCATAACATTGTTCAGAATAAAAACCAGGACCTTCGAAAATATGCCAGGGCAATGGTCGAAAGAAAATATTGATACGAGCAAAATCTTTCGGGTCTTTTTGTGACTGTTCGATGTTGTCGTAGACGCCTGCAAGAGTTTTGGCAAACTCGGCAAGGGCTAAATTCTTGTTCATCTTTAGTGATTATGCATTCATTCGTCTAACTTCTGAGGCAAACGATGTTTGGAGCACGCCTGATCCGGCTGAAGTTCTCAAAACTGATGATCTACAGCGTACATTTTCTGAGACAAACCAAATTTTTTCTTCGGCAATTGACTGCTCGTAGTTTGTTGTGAGCGTGAATGTACCGTCGTTAGAAAAGTTGTATTCCGAGATTGCCGCCTCAGCTTCTGCATACCCAACACTTCTGATCAGCGTTCCCGAAGAAATATCTTTGACCAAAGGAATAATAATGCAAGATCCAGATGACACTTCTGATGGGTCTTCAGGTTCCCAGTCACTTTCTGCGCACCATTCCATTTTGAATGGAGATGAAATAGTTTCTAAATTATGTTTATTGGCTAGGGATGATTCAAGTAACTGTTTGACGGCAGAATCATCTTTGCTGATCGCTTCGATCGTAACTTCGCTCAGAACCTCTTCAAACTGCTGGAAGGCCAAGGAATGACCCGAACGCATTGAGCGCCATTTGCCTGAACTTTGAGCAACAAATTGCTCAATTGTCATGCAGGCTTGTGTTGTTTTCTGAGCTGAGCTCATCCAGCGAAGGAGAGTTGATGTGCATCATGTTAACCATGGAGTCGACCATCATGGACATGGCCATGGGTGTTGATGCAACTGACTGGAGGAATGTGCTGTTCCTGTTTGGGTTTTCGCTGGATGGCGGTCGAAGGATAGGCATCGTTAAAAGGTTTGTTTGACGCGATTTTTAAGCCGAATCGCTGAAACGATCAAATTTGAATTCCTTCCATCATCACTGATGAGCTAGAGGAAATTCCGAGATCTTCAAAAGGAGTTAGCCTTCGCAATAGAAAGGATCTGGCCTCCCTGCGAGAGGATTGATTTTATCGTGGCTGACATCGATGTTTGGGTCACCACCGATTTCTGTACAGCGCGGCGGTTGGCACCCACTTGGCGGCGTGATGTCCAGTTGATGGTCAACGAATTGGCGTTGCCAACACCTCTACGGTCTTGGGCCTCTGGTGAACTATCAGTGCAGAGACTATTCAAGAGTTTTGAATCAGTTTCCGCATTGTCGTATCCCGCAAAACCGGCATCCAAAGCCTTCGCACGTGTGAAGTACAGAGTGCTCCCGCCCACCACGGTCTGGGTGGCACGATTGTATGGAACTTGGTCGATGCCGAAGGCAGAAAGGTATTCATCGCTGTAGGTGTAACTCGCGATTTCTGTTTCATACCCTTCTTCCTGCAAAAGCCGAACATGGCTCATCAATTCAGCTTGGTCACGGGGAGGACGGCCTAAAAGATGTTTGAAGTTCAGTTCAACAAACCTGTAGGGGCTATTGCTTTCTAGAAAAAGCTTTTTATAGGTTTCCGATTGTGCGAGAGCCGTTACCAATCCTTGAACTGTTAGATCCCCATTGATGAACAACGCCTCAATGGAGGGGTTCACATCGAGTTCCATCAGGTGTCGATTACCAAAAACCTGGCGGTAGGCTTGTCGAATCACATCTGCCGCATGTGCTGTGTCGACATTGGCAGCTGAGGAAAGAGTTGTTGGCTCAGTCATGGGAATCTGATTAAAAGGTGATGTGAGAGAGCTGTTCTTTACGAAGCAGCTCTCAGTTGCAGCAATCGAATGCTTTTACATCACCTCAGTGATGGAAACGATCTTGCCTCCGCGTGCATGGATGTATTTCATCTGGCTGCTCATGTCCTTACCGGACACGACGTAGCTGTTTCCTGCTGTGCGTTGACGTGAACGCGCTGCCTGAGAGGCAACAACAATGCGGAAACGCTTCTTGGTGGGATCAGGGGCACCAGACTGTGTACCGGTGCGGTTCGCCCGGCTTGTGGTTTTGCTCCAGCCACTGGGCGCCAGCCCTGTCGCAACCGAACTCACCAAAGCGGAGCTGCCGAGGACCGTATCGCTTGCGGCATATCCTTCTGCCAGGCTCAGTTGACGGTTGAAGTCAACTTGAGAGCGGCCGCTTTCGGTGAGGATTCGAGCGAACGGAACTGTGTCTTCACCAAAGGTGTTCTGGTATTCAGCGCTATCGACATAGCTGGAGATTTCAGCCTCATAGCCACCTTCGGCGAGGATCTTGGTGTGCTCGCTGATTTCGGCCTGGGATTGCGGAGCTCTTCCCAGGAAATGCTTGAAGTTCAGCTCGATGAAGCGATACGGGGCACTCGTTTCGAAGAAACGGCGCTTGTATTCGGCTGACAGGCCAACAGCACGAACGAATTCACGTGTGCTCAGGTAGCCATCGATGAATTTGCTCTCCGCGGACACAACTCGTTCGAACTCCATCAGATGGGGATTGCCCATCACCTGTTTGTAGGTGGAACGAATCAGTGCAGCGAGTTGATCGGGGCCGTCACCTGGGCAACGTTGGTATGTCTCTTGCTCCCGCTGGCCAAGACCGAAGGTGACATACACGTCGCCGCGCATGGGCCCTGAATCTTTGCCTGAGGTGATTCCAGGTGCTTTGCTGCTGAACTGCGTGGCCGTGAAACTTCCAGAGGAGGGACGCAGACCAATGGGCTGACTTGGCAGGCTGATCCTTGGAGCCACTCCATTGGCGAGGCTGCGGGTCAGTGCAGGACTTCCGCCGCGGGCGCTATCACTACCGGCAAAACTCTTTTGAAGAGCGGCCAGCATTGGGAAGGCTGCTGTTGATAGGTCTGCGGGCGAACTCCATGAACGCGCATAGGGCACGACGTCGCTACCGAAGACTTCGAGGTACTCCGCGGAGTCAACGATGCTGTCGACCAAGCCGTCGTGACCGTGTTCTGCCTGCAGGGCGATTTTCGCTGAGATCTCGGCCTGTGTTTCAGGTGCTCGGCCCAACAGGTGCTTGAACGTCAGCTCGACACCCCGTTGTGGAGCAACGCTTCTGAAGAAACGGTCCTTGTAGAAACTGGACTTGGCCAGACCACGTACGAATTCACGCACTGTCAAACGACCGTCCCGAAGCTGAGCTTCCAATTCCGAGCAACGCTCGAAATCCATCACGTGGGCGTTGCCAAATACCTGTCGATATGACGCACTGATCACCGTTTCCAGTGACGCCACATCTTCTGGGCTGTAGCACTCGCTCGTGACGCGATGGGGGCAGTCAGCGTGACTCCGGGGACCAACCCCAATCGCCATCTGATCACACGACTGCTTCAGGAACTCACCAATGGTGAGGGCAGCGGTTTGGGCTACTCCCTTGCGCTGGAAGCGAACGGGATCACTCCACTTGGTGGTTGTGCCGAAGCCAAGAGAAGATTGGGTGCTGGCCATTGTTTTGTGAGGGGAGATGGGGTCGTGTGCGTCGAGCTGAGAGCGGATGAAGCGTTTAGGTCACCGGAGTAATGCTGGCGATTTTGCCGCCTTCGTTATGGATGCGTTTGAACTGCTCTGAGAGCTTGTCGAACGGCACGTAGAAGATGCGGTTGCTTCGGGTGTAGCGGGAAATCCGCCTGACATTGTTGGCTTTGTAAGCCGTGACTTCGACCCGATACGTGATGCCTTGATCGCCTGCGCCAACCCCGAGACGTGTGGGTGCGTCCTGAAGGTTGGTCGAGGGACGGAAACTCCAGCCAGCGGTTTCTTTGGATGAAGGGGGAACCACTGCGATGGCTCGGTTCAGATAAGCCGAACCACCCAGCTTGCTCCTGTTGCCTGCAAGATCACCCTTGAGGCTGCTGCTGCTGTTGCCTCGCAGCAACTGGAAGCTCCAGGTGAATTCCTGCAAGGTGGCACAGCTTTCGGTCTTCCAGCCCCGCTGATAGGGGACCGTCCATTCACCGAAGGTGTTTTGGTATTCCGCGCTGTTCAGGAAGCTGTCGATATCAGCCTCATAACCTTGGCTGTCCAGGCGATCGGCATGCTCACGCATTTCCGCGTAGTCAGCAGGTGCACGACCGAGAAGATGGCGGAAGGCCAGCTCGATGTAGCGGTATCGCGCGCAGTTATCAAAGAAGCGGCTGCGGTATAGGTCGCTTTTGGCAATGCGGCCCACCAGCTCACGGACGCTGATTTCACCGAGCTTGAACTGCGATTCTTCGACGATCTGCCGCTCGCTGTCCATCACGTAAGCATTGCCAAGCACTTGCTTGTACACAGCACGGATGATCTGTTCTTTCCTGGCGTCCTCATCGCCTGGGATCAGCTCGAGAGGGGCTTCACTCTCCTCAGAGAAGCGTTCGACCCCTAGAAGCGAGGCTGGACCGAAAGGCATGAATTCACACGCAGTGGTTGGACTAATAGTCCTTCAGAAGCTCACGCCCGAAGAGCATTCTTTATAAACCTCAATCAATTGTGTCCGACTGTTGCGTCACGCACTGATTCCCCCGCCTTGACGGCGATCTCGGCGGGTTCTGTAGGAAAAGTTTGGATTCAAATGGCTCGCTTTAGGCGTCCTGCCCTTGCCCCTTGATCAGGGACTCAAGGCTCGCCCTTGTTGTGGAGCGGGTCATCGGATTCCAGCAGTCGAGTTCTTGGACGGATCGACTGAGCAGAGCACCAATTTGATCCTCCAGCCCGGTGCAGAGCGAAAAGTCCGCCCCGCGAATCGACGTAACGGTTTCGAGAGCTGCCCCCTCAAGGTTGGCACCGCGAAGATCGGCCATGTCCATCTCGCAGGTTCCGAAGCGGGTTCCCCGGCACATGGCGCCGCGAAACGTGGCTGATCGCAGGTCAGCGCCTGCTAAGGAAACGCCATCGAGCAAAGCTCCACTCAGATCTGAACCACTCAGATAGGCGCCCATCAACACGCTTCCCCTGAGGTCCATCCCGCGCAGATCTGTGCTGTTGAGAAAAGCCCCATTCAGCTTCGCCCCGGGCCCAACGGCACCGCTTGTGTTTAGTGCAAAGCCCTCAGGCGCCAGGGTGGTTTGGTCGTAACGGGCCAGGCGTAGATCAGCGCCTTCGAGTTGGCACTGGCTCAGGTTTGTGCCGCGCAGATCACAGCGACAGAGCTTGGCTTCTCTTAGGTCGAGTTCTCCCAAGTCCTGACCGCTCCAGTCAGCCCCTCGAGCATCGACTGGATTTGTGACTGAGCTTGTTGCTCCGCAGGTTTCGGGTGCCGTCCACTCACGCAGATTTAAAGCCCCAGATTTGGGCATCGACATCTCAGTTGCGCAGCATTGCGACAACGATGGTAAGTAGCACCCGCACGATTTCGAATCCACCGACGGCAAACAGGCCAAGCCAGAGCTTGAGAGCGAAAGCAGGGGGTTCCTCGTTCACCCAAGTGGCAGCAACCTCCAGTCGCTCTGACGGCGCGCCTTGATGGATGGGCGCCCGATCTTGAAGGGCGTCGCGCCAGTCGGTTCCGTAGCGTGGGAATTGTTGGTAGATCGGGATTTCCCCAAGGGGGCGCCCGGGCAGCACGCGCGAGCGCTGCTGTGGCACCAAGTCGTACCCGAAGCAGTTCATGTATTCCGGGCTGTCGAGCAGGGCGTCGACGAAAGTGGTAAAGCCCTTTTCACCGATCACGATCGACCAGGCCCGGCGTTCTGCGTCGCCATGGGTCGGGCGCCCAAGCACGCGTCCCACAACCTGATCCACCATCCGGTAGTTCGAGTTGCACTGGTAGTAGCCCTGCTGGAAGCGTTCCGACAGCAGCAGACCACGGATGAAATCCCGAACAGTGATGTTGCCGCTTCGGAGCTGTGATTCCAGGAATGGTTCGCGATCACTGCGCATCGCGTGGAAGAAGACCTGGCGATAGGCCTGTTCGATCAAGCTGTCCATCTCTGTTCTGGCGATGTCATCGCCTGCTGCAGAGGAGGCATACGTTTGGGGCTTGATGGTGCTGTTGTCGCCTGCGAGATTGCTAACGCGGCCGTTTTGGGTGTTGAGCGGGTACCCAAGAAGCGGGATGGCCATGGGGTGCTCCGTGAGTAGAAATACTTGGGTGTGATCCTCTCTTGATCAAAAGGTTTTGGTTGTGGTGCTTATCAGCTCTTAACTGCAGATTTGTTGAGCTCGGCGTGTAGGTGCTGGAAGCAGTCGCGGATCAACTGCCGGTGGTTCGATCCCGAGACCCCTTCCAGTGCATTCTCTTTGAGCTGACCGAGGGCGATGTTCATCCCCTCGATGGGCACATTCATTCGTATGTACAACTCCCTCAGGGCGGCCATGCCGCTGGGGTTTGTAAAGCAGCTCTGGTTGCAGGCCACCGCGTAAATGATCACGCGTAGAAAGTTCCAGCAGTCGCGCCAGCAGGCATCTGCTCTGTCTTCTGGATGAAGAGCCCCGCCCGGTTGCACCAGATGCGGCTGGGTTTCAAGCAGATGTCCCCGTGCCTGGTTCACTAGTTGGTCCGATCGTTGGATCAGGTTGTCGGCGAGCGATTCATCAATGCCGGAGACCTGGCAGATCGTTGCGAGCTCATCGCTCGTGAGCTGCCGTTGGGCTTGATCAGCACGCTCAACAATGCTGCGCGTGGCCTGCGGCAATTCCTGGTTGATGCTTAATCCTTGAACCTGTGCGGTCTGCACCAGGGTCTTGAAGTCGGTGTTTTGAAGACTCAAGGGTTGACGCTGGCCACCGGTGTGGCGATCAGCCAGCCGTGGCGTTCAAGGTAGAAGGCCCACACCAGGTCATCACCCAATCCAGGGCAACGGGTGATGGCTGCTTCCGTGAGTTCTGTTGGTACCCCCAACTGCGACAACAGCCAGCCGACGGCGTCTGGGCTTGAGGCCGTCGCTGTACGGATGGCAGATCCCACCACCCAGGTCAGGCGGGTGTCCTTGAGATCACCATTGCTTTCTTCGCAAGCCAGCAGAAGGTTGGCCGCCGTGGTGTGTTGATCAAATGTCTCCTGCCAGAGCGCGATGTTTTCATCACGGAGGTTGATCCGAAAACAGCCGTCTCCCACAGGTAGATCAATCTCACCGCTGCTACCGGCCTGGTTCTGCAGAACAGCAATTCTCGGATCTGCCAGTGCGCTCATCGAGAAACGCCGATCAACTCGAATGTAACCAGTGTCTAGTAATTTCCTCGACCCAGTCAGCGGTTCGTGGGAATCGACATGGATCGGCTGTCATCCTCCAGGGCTCCTGTCAGGAGTGGGTGTTGGAGGGCGCCTCTGAGGATTTCCTTTTCAGCACACCGGTGATGGTGGCCAGAGCAAACATGGCCAATAGAGCCAAGCCCAAGGTGAGGCTGGCGCCCTGAGCGGCGCCTGCTCCGACGGCCACGAGGATCGAATCGCTGATCAGCACGCTGATCAGCAGGGCGGGAGCGAATAGACGCCAGTGGGTGCGGCTGATCCCGATGG
This sequence comes from Synechococcus sp. N32, assembly GCF_900473895.1. Lineage (NCBI taxonomy): Bacteria > Bacillati > Cyanobacteriota > Cyanophyceae > Synechococcales > Synechococcaceae > Synechococcus > Synechococcus sp. N32. The sequence continues at coordinate 32,303 of NZ_UCND01000003.1, read as the reverse complement.
CATAGCTGAGGAAATCAAACAGCCCGGTCATCAGCAGGCCTGTCATCAGGAAGAAGTTGCCCTCAAGCTGGTTCTTGCTGAAGCCATCGATCCGTTTCATTGCGCTGGCCCCTACCAGACGGCTCACTGGTCCGCGTCCCCAGCGACGGGCAATGAAGAAAGCCGCGCTGCAGAACACCAGGTCCGAAAGGATGATCGTGAGGTAGCCCGCTTTGAAGCCCAGCAGCGAGCCGGCTAGGAGGGAATACACCGAACTGGGCAGCGCCGGCAGGATGATGCTCACCCCCCGCAGCAGGAACAGGCCGAGTGGGGCCCAGATGCCCATGTCATTCACGGCGCTTTGCAGCGGTGCGATGCCATATCGCTGCAGATAAACGACGGCAACAATGAAGACGGCGACCCAGGCACTGACCTTCAGCCCTGTCTTCAGCCTGGACATCTCTTCAACCGCTTGAAAGCCCTGGGGAATGTAGGCCAGTCGTGGCTTTTCCCAGAGCCGTGGACACGAAGCTCAGCATCGATACCATCAGCGAAATTTCTCAACACGAGGCCAGCCCGGTGACCACCACCTCCCCGCGCACCGCGTTCGAGCAACAGCTGTGCACCCATCTGCTCAGTCTCAGTGAGGTGGTGGAAACGCTGGCGGACCGCTTGATGGAGCTGGAGACGCGGTTGGCCGCCGTTGAGGGCCAGCAGCTGGAAGATGCGGAGATCGCTGCGGTCAGTGATGACGCCGGCGAACTGCTCTTGGCCAGTGAAGAAAAGGTGCGGATGCTTCGGGATCGTCTGAGCACAGGCGAGGTCGTGGAGCTTCACGCTGATTCCCAAGCCGAGGAGGCTTCAGCAGAGCACGATCACGATTCTCCAGAAGCTCCTGAAATGGAGATGGGGGGGGAGATGGATGACGACCGAGTCGAGGATGAGGCCTTCAGTGATGAGCCCCTCAGCGATGACACGGAATATGTGGATGATCCCCAGATCGATCTGCTCTCCGCTTGATCAGGCCAGTTCCAGCAACCTGATCCGGAAGGCAGCCACCTGGCGTGCCATGTCTGGGGAACTGATTAGAAAGGGGTGATCAGCCATCGCCTCGAGCACGGCTTCGAGATGCTCCTCCTGGCTGAGTTCAGCCTTGTTGCTGCTTCGCAGTTGCTTCCAGGTGCGGTCAAACACCATGGCGAAACTGTCCGCGTTATCGAAAACACGATCTGTGCCTGCATCTGGTGAGATGAATGACACGGCAGTTTTGGCATCAATGTGATGCCAGGACCCAGATTTGAACTGGGGGCGTTGCGACAATTCGCCCCTTAAAACGCTCAATCTGTATAGCAGCGATACTGAAAATGCCCTTTACAGGCGTTTTTGCTTGCTGCTCCCATACCGCTCCCATACCATTGGGATAATTGCGGTAGGTCCGAACCACTCCTGGAAGGTGTTTCGGTAGGGGAACTCTATGGGACCGTCGCTGCCACAGGAATGGATAGACGGCACCCTTCACACCCTCAACGTGGTGCGCGACCTGGGGGGGAAAGGGAATATCCCCCACACCTCTCTGTCGGTCGTCCGTCAGAAACCCAGCGCGAACAGCAGAAAGACCAAGAACCTCCAGTGGCGCTTCCTGCCGGAGAAAGCAGATGACCCTCGTCCGTTTGCTGGCAAAACCAATCGGGGGCGGGGAAAGCGCATTTATATAGAGGGGACTTGCGGGACCACCGACCCCTGGGAAGCAGCAAAGGTCGCGGTCGCTGCCTCTCAAAAGAAGTGGCAGGACCTTCTCTCACAGTCCCAAGTGCGGGAAGTGGAGAAGCAACACGCTCTGTCGGTCTATTGGGAGCGTTGGTATGCCAAGGCGGAACTGGAACCACGGAGTAACCAAAACCGCTGGTTGAGCGACAAGAGGAACCTTTGGAACGGGACCACAGGCATAGGCGTTCAACCCTGGGCGACGGTCAAAAGCATTCAGGCGATCACGAGCAACGACTTTTTGGAGTTCTTCCGTCTCGTCAGGGAGAACTGTGAAGCAAAGGGCAACTCAGGAGAAGAGACCAGAAGGCAGTACAAGACCCTCATCCGCAACCTCTTCAAAGAGGCGAAGGCAGATTTTCCCGCGCTGTCCTGCCCTGAGTTTCCTGCGATCAAGAAGAGCGTGCGTCAGAAGCGGCACTTCACCCATCAGGAATGGGAGCAACTGGTTCGCGTTATTGCCGAACTGTCTGGTGGTTCTGCTCGTCGGTCTCTGACGGCGGAGGAATATCGGGAACTGCCTTGGACACCGACGAACCGTCAGAACTCTCGGAACTGGGTGGATTTGTATGACGCGCTCCACCTGGAGTGGTTTTACTACCTCCGAAGTGAGGACGCTCCTCGGTTGAGAAGTGAGTGGTTCAGCGATCAACTCACTGATGCGGGAGAACCTCAGGTCATCTGCTTCCTTGAGAAAACGAAGGGCGATAGGGATAAGCACGACACCTATGCCTATCGACCTGATGCCTTGGAGAATGTCCGCCGCATCCTCAAGAGGAAACCAAAGGGATGGTTGAACTTCCCCCACATCAAGAGGACGGAAGGTAGTGAAAACGAGAGCAACGTTGGAGAGACCATCAACTTCCTTCTCAAGAAGGCGTGTGAGAAGGCAGGCATCTCAACCAAGGGGATTGATTGGACCACCTGCCGCCACACTGCCTTTCGCTTGACACTGGAGGACTACCCAGAACTCGGGACCACTCAATACATCAGGGATTTCGCAGGCAACGGTCATACGTCGCCCAAGATGCTGGAGGAGCGCTATTTGCGCTTTATCCAGCGTGAGAAGACAGCAGCAAAGGCACGGGCAGCAATCACTCCAGGGAAGTGGTCAAACATCAAGCGGGTTGGCGATGACTCTTAAATCGCACCGATCAACACCAGTCAAACCCTGCTGCCAAAAATTTTGGGACGAATTTTTTTGAGAAAATGGATTCGTTATTGCTTTTTGATTTGGTTGCCTCTGGAGGTCCTTGAGACTCTTTAATTTCAAACTCCTTTTATTTCTTCTTGCTCTTGCTTGAGTACGCCTCCTGAACCAGTTCCCCCACCAAGTCATCTGGTTTCATCCTCCAGTGTTTGCCTATATCAATAAGCATCTGGTAATGAACGTCTGAGATCTTGATTGTCTTTGCCATGTCTGCCTCAAATCAGGTTCAGCGCTGATTGCTGACGGCGGTTGTAAAACTCTTTGATTGCCGTCTTGTGCAGAGAACTTCGGTCAATTCCTAATTGCTTCATTAGTTCATACTCAATAGGAATCAATACAGGTGCTTCATGCCTGCTGTAGGTCATGTTGAAACGTGGTGTATTTGCTTTCATAATGGTGTTTCTTGTGTGCGAATTAGGTGCTTTCTTGGAGTCTCAATTATTTAGGAAACCAGTTGCTGCGACTGGTCTCTTTTGGGTTGCAGTCTTTAACTACAAAATCCAATCATATTTATTTGGACATTTAAATTGAATCCCCTTCGGGGATTGTTCCCTTCGGGAACGGGTCCTATAGTTTTTCGTCCCTTTAGAACCTGTTTAGATATACCCCTCAGATCAAAGAGGACAAACCTGCTTATGCTTTTTAGGAGTTTGACTGACAGTTCATGTTAAGAGATCAAAACAATTGAGTATCAAATAGTTTCTAATTTACTTATCAATCCTGGTAAAGATATTCTACTGAATAATCACTATTATGTCAAATGCTATTGAGGGAATATGGAGTATTTGTGGATTGAATGGAACTTAAATCCGTAAAGTTGTTTGTGCTTTGGGTGCTCTTTCTCCTTCTCCCGTCAGCATGTGGACTAACTCCCCTTCAAGGCATGAACCATCACTGCTACATGCTTCTGGAAGGTCAGAAGGTCTCTTTGGGAGTCCATCCTGATGCTGTTATTACTGAGGACTACTCCCTTCCTGACGGCACGGCGGTCCATGTGATTGTTGGAGAGGAGGAGCAGGACAAGTTGTTTGCTCTACAAGGAATCCTTGATGAGGAAGATTGATTGCTCTGCCTAAGGATTACCGGCAGACAGGGTTTCTGGCGATGACCTTGGCGTGAGGGTTCCTTGCCTTTGCTGCCTCCTCTGCGTCTTCGCGGTTGTCCATCACGTTGCACTTTCACGGATCTACCTCAGTAAGGACTGTTCCGTCTTCGTTCAGGACTCGTGTTCTTCGTCCAATCATCCTGGCGATCCTCTTTGCTTCTTCAGAGGCGACCTCCAAAGACGTTGCAGTGGTGTGAAGGTGCCATTCCATAAACGGATTCAGTTCTTGGACTCGGAACTGCCCGCTTGCCATGTCCCTTTGTGTACCCAGCGCTTAAGACTCTTAGGAGGGATCCTCTTTGGAAAGAGAACTGGAATTGAGTGTCGCTCCGCTTGCCTCTTTGGACTCTTGTTCTGCTCTGGTCAATTTCTCCACCAGGTTCAGAGTGTCATTAGGAGACAAGTCGCCGTCATCGCCCCACTTGAGACTGGAAATGTCAGGTGGGCACATGACGTCTGAGGTGAATTTCTTGCAAACTAAGGACGCTGAGATCCCTGTTGTGCCAATGCTCCCCGAAGATTCACGGAAGAAATTCTGAATTGAGTGCGTAGTTGATACCGAATTGGTGGGGAGTGGTTTTAACCACGCATGATCCGACCACCAAGACATCTTTCAGAGATGGTCCAGAACCCTGCTGCTGCCTTGAGGAGATCTCTGTTCCCCCTGAAGACACCAGGTGCTTCAGGGTTCTTCCAATACCAAAGGTCAGAAGCAAACCCTACGAACAGCACCCTGTTCGTCTCTGAGGGTCTGGGCGTGCGTCGGTGAGGGTTCCAGTGCTGGTCGTCCTTGAAGAGCACTGAGGTTCCATCACTCTTGTCGTGCTGGTCATGGAAGGACCACCAGACGCTCCCGTATCCGTTGGATTGACCTGTCTGGAAGGTTCCCAAGGTCTTGTTTCCCTGGAGCAACTCACCCTTGAGGGAGACAGCAGTTCTTTCAGTCAGCAGCACCTTGATTGAAGGGACCTCTTCACTTGCCAGTTCGCAGACCAATGGAAGTGGAACTGCTGCTGCTGGGAGTGTTGTGACCAGAAGGAGGAGGAGTGCTTTCATTGCTCCTCCATAACTTTCTCCACCACGGCATCCTTGACCCTGTCCTGAAATGTCTTGCCGTCTTCCTCAGGAGCAATCGCATTGGCAGTTGCTCTCAGCAGGTCTGCAGTGATCTGCCTTGCCTCTGGGTTGGTGAAGAGAAGGAACCCAAGTCCAACTCCAACAAGGATTTTCAGCACGACACCGCCTCCTGTTCAGCAATGATCCGACGGATTGTTGAGAGCGCCAGTCCTGTCTGCTCACGAATGGAGCGATAGGAGCATCCCTCGTCCCTTAGGCGCAGCACCAGGCGTTCCTTTGCCTGATTGGTCTTTGGGCGTCCGCCGATCGAACCACCCGTTGCTTTGCGGTGCTCAATCGACTCCATCACCCGATCACGGGTCATCTCACGTTCCACCTCATTCAGTCCTGTCAGCAGACCAATGAGGACGGGTGCCATCTTTCCCATCGCTTTGGTGTTCACCAGACCATCAAGGGTCCGGACGTGGATGCCTTGCTCCTGGAGGTCGTGCAGGCGGTTGATCACTTCACGCTGAGTCCTGCCAAGACGTGACAGAGCGGTGATGACGAGTTCATCGCCATTCGCCACTGCATTGAGTGCTGCCTGGAGTTGTGCGCGGTCTTTTTCTGCGGTGCGGGTGCTGACGATCTCTTGGAAAACCACAGCGCACCCTGCATCCTTCAGCGCCTTGACCTGAACCTCCAGACCCGCCGCTTGCTTGGTGTCTCCACCGCCGCTGGTCCTTGCGTAACCAATGCTTCGGGAGGTCACTGTTCCAAAAAGGGTCGTTTCAGAAACCATAGCAACCGAACGCTGTTTTTGGAACACCTAGATCCCAGTGCCAGAGGTTTCTGCTGAGTGTTCTTGTTTCCGATCGGTTGTTGGAACACTCATGAACTAGCGCCAAAGTTGATGGAGCATTCGACACCGATAGATGGCGTGGGCATTCCGCAAGCGCATCAAGGTCATTCCTGGCGTCTACATCAACCTCAGCAAGAGCGGGATCAGCGCCAATACGGGTGTCAGGGGTGCCTCCCTGACATTCAGGTCAGACGGCGTTTATCGGAACCTTGGTCTTCCTGGAACAGGTGTCTACAGCAGGCAAAAGGTTGGTGACTATGGCGGTAGTGCGCGAGATGAAGGTGCGGATCAAGAGTTCGCTCCTGATGAAGCATGTGAAGTCGCGGCACCTGATTACTCCTTCATCAGCGCCGACCCTCTTGCGGTCACCAGCGAAGGACTTCAAGGACTCCAGCAGGCAGTCATCGATGCCAATCGCCAAAAGCAAGAACTGACCAGTGATGCTGAGTCCATCAAGGGGTCTCTGTCTCTCCTGCGTTTTGGGGAGGTTTTGTCCAAGGTCTGCCTGATCTACTTCTTCGTGCCCTCCCTCAAAAGGAGCATCCAGGCAGGAATCAAGGGGCGACAGGATGCTCTGAAGGAGGTGATCGAATCCATTGCCGCATCTGCCGTTTCGCTCGCGGTGGAGATGGATGCCGACTGCAGTTCCGCTCATCAAAATGTTCAAAGCACCTTCGATGCACTTACCCGTTGTTCCTGCATTTGGGACATCACTTCGGGCACCGACATCGATCGGGTCAAATCGCGCTCTGCTGCTTCGATGAGCGTCGAGCGGTCGATCACAAAGTGTCTGCGGAAAGACCTCCCAGGGATCACTTCCCCTGAGACCCCCCTGGTTTTCCTCAATCGAAATGGCGCAGACATTTACATGTATTCAGGATTCTTCGTGATGTTTGAGTCGCCATCACGGATGGGCATCCTCGATATCACAGAACTGGAGGTTGAATACGAAGCGACAAGATTTGTGGAAACCGATGCAATTCCTCCAGATAGTCAGCAGGTTGGAGAGGTGTGGGAAAAGTCGAATAAAGACGGAAGCAGGGATAAGCGGTATGCCGAAAATCGCCAGTTGCCTGTGATCGAATATGGAGAAATTACCTTTAGATCGGGGTCTGGAATTTGTGAGAAATATATGTTCAGCGATCCTGGAAAAGCGGAGGAGTTTGCCAATACTCTGCAAGCATTTAAGAGTCTTCTTTAGAAGTCTCTGACCCTAGGGATTCAGTAAAACCCGCTGAGATGATTCCGATCGGAATGGCGATCACTGCAATTCCGCTTATGGCGGTCAATGCTGCCACCAATTTTCCCAGTGCTGTCACTGGATAAGTGTCGCCGTAACCAACCGTTGTCACGGTAACCACTGCCCACCAAAGGCATCTTGGTATTGATCCGAACTGCTCTTCCTGAACATTTCCCTCTGCCAAGAACATCAAAATACTGCTTGCGGAGATGACGATCCCCGAGTAAATCGCAGAAATCTGAAGTGCTTCCTTCTTGGCAGTGATCGCCTCGTTGAAGTGCCTGATGCTCTTGCGAAAACGCTTTGAACGACCTACACGCCCAATGCGTGCCAGTCGAATAATCCTGAGCAAATACAGTTCCGGAGTGATGAAACCTAGGATGGTTGGGGCAATTGCAATTAGATCCAGGATTGCCAGTGGCGTAATGGCGTAGTCACAGACACCTCGAATGCCTCTTCTTGCTCCTTTCCTAAGTGGAGCAACCCAGAGTCGCAAGATGTATTCGATCAGAAAGATTATTGCGACCGTGATATCAAGTTTTACGAGTAAATCTCCCAGTGATGAGCGGACAACAGGTTCTGTCGCCACAACTGCCAAACCGATTGACAAGGCGATCAGCAGACCTATCGCTTTGACGGCATTAGTCGCTTCCCCTCGCTCGTCCTCAGAGTTCAACGAGTGGAAGAGTTTTTCTCGGAAAGTTCTCACGACGACTGGACTTTGCCCACACTCATCTTGTTCGTGCCCATCGTTCAGCGCCACCAGCGGCACTTTCTTCCGATTTCGCTCTTGACCAAACTCCGCCAACCAGGTGTAGAACATGTGTACTACACCTGAGGAGGGTTCGATGGCGGAAGAGGAATGGGACTTTGTGGATGGTCTGAAGCAGACCAGATCGTCGTGCGTCTGTATGACGTGCCAGCACTTCTCTTATGTCTGCGACCAGCATTGCCACACGTTGCTGACCTGTGGTCTTCAGCGTCGTCAGGTTCCACATGGCGAGCACCTGACGAAGAGGTGTCGCAACTGGATGGTCCGCAGGGAAGCGGAAATGGGTTGGTGCCCGGAGGTGGCGTGATGCAAGAGGGATGGTTGATCGATGCCAACGACCATTGGGTCTGGCGGTTTCACCAGGACAACTCCGCCTGGGTAAGAGATCCCAAGGTCTTTATCGACCGAGGGCGTCAGATGCCCGAAGGTCCGCCGCTGCTCAAGGAGCGTCGGTATCTGAGGAAAGACGCCGCGGAGCAGTTGTGGAAGTCGCTTCAAACGCAGGGGTGGAAGAAGACAAGACCGCTTTGGGGTGCGACTGCTGAACCCTGAAGCAGGTCTTTCTGCGGATGGCGTGCCTTTCCTGTATCCCTAGAAAGAGAACACGACACCTACGGAACCGCACTTCATTAGGACGGGGTTAGGTGCCAAGGGGCGGGTCACTCCCGCCCTTCTTCATGGGTAAGCATCTTTAGAGGCAGGGTCGGAAACCTCTGAAGACTCCTGACTGGGGCGTTTCTGCTGAAGAACCTTGAAGCAGCGTCTGACGTCTTGCTTCCGCTGGGATTAGACAGTTGAAAGATCGTCACTTCCCTGGCATGTCTGCTAAGTGCGCCAATTGCCAGAACTTCCAGGGAGAACCTGGTTTCAGCGGTATTTGCCGTGTGTGGCAGCACATTGTTCCTGCTTGGCGCTCGCGCTTCTTCAGGTGTGAGCACTGGACGCCCCAGCGGTTCGGCAACCCGTAAGCACAAATGCTTATTAGGTGGTGTTAGACCAGTCGTATCGCATGAGAGCGAGGAACCCAGGAGGTCAAACACTCCTGGGTCTTTTCTTGGAAAACGCTCACGGCACCCACGGCAGTCCCCCCTCATCGGTGAGGGTGGTCGTCGCTCGGCGTCGTCCCGCCCAGCGGCACTTTCAGTTTCCGAAGGACCGATAGGGATACCGGTCCTTTTTTTGTGTCCATGGGGCGCAGAAAGGGGTAGTTCCTCTCATGCCCCGGTGCTCTGAACCCCCTTAGAACAGGAATGAGGTCAGAGACCGCTGAAGCAGTAACCAGGTCTCAACGACCTTCAGGGGGGGGGCCGCACCCCCCTTTTAAATGCGCGCTTCTACGGATGGCGGCAGCACTCCAGGGACGTGAAAGTTCCATCAACCCTCTCTGGTGGGGTGAATGCGTCTTCTTGGGAGGGACTAGGGAGCCCTCCTTTTTTGTGCGTCCCGTGACCCAAGTAGTCGTTCAGTCGTTATGGCGACGTTGTGTTGCCATCCCTCGCGTCATCCTCTGGATGCTTCCTTTTCGGTGAAAGGGGGCGATGCGTCGAACGCGGGGGTGCTTAGGGAACACCCCCATTTTTTTGGCAGTTTGTAAAAAGTCCTCTCGACGCTTCCTTTGCGCCGGTGATGCTGGGCATGGACCACCCGGTTCGACGCATTCATACCCCGATTGGGCGGCATTCCCTGCCGCCTTTTTTATTGCTTACGGGCGACCGAACCATGAGCGGTCCTCACCACCTTGTCTGACGGTTCTCCTACTCCCCACCGGAGAAGACCAGGAAGAAGGTGATGGGGCGTCAGAACGAGAGGACGGGACCTCTGGGGTGTGGGCACTCCAGGGGTCTTTTTTTGCCCTTGGGTAGGGGAAATCTGGGGACCTTTCCCCGTCTGATCGAAAGGGAGTGCTCCCCTACTGCTCCCCTACCATTTCGGCAAAATTCAATTAGGTGCTTGAAGCACTAAAAAGGCACGTAACAACACCAGATACGGTGCTTTCACGTGCCTTTTAGGCGTTTTTGGGAAATGCCAGGACCCAGATTTGAACTGGGGACACGGCGATTTTCAGTCGCCTGCTCTACCAACTGAGCTATCCCGGCGCGCCGCCGAAGCGACAACGGAATCTTAAATCACCGCCTGCGCTCCCTTGCGGGGGTTCGTCCCAGGCAGATCAATCCAGCCACGTGGTGGCCAGCAGCTTCAAGGGCCTGACGGGCTGTACAAGCGGTGGCACCCATCAGGGCACCAGCGACCCCACCAACCAAACCGGAAGCAGCAGTGCGCGGAAGATCTTTCATGAATTTGATTTCTCTGAAGACAAGGTCTTCGAAATGGGGTGACCCCACCTCCCCCGTCCGAGTGATTTTTCTGGCTGATTTCAGGGGTTCGCATCCCCCTGCGCTCTAAAGCAGCACATTTGGTCACTGCCATTGCGTCATCTGCACGGCAGTGAACCCCAGCCAGGGTGATGGTGTCTTCGGAAGTTCTGCCGCAATGGAACGTCCATCCAATGGTTTCTTCAATGACCATTGGGCGCTGATAACACCACTGACTCCTCAGTCATGAGCGATCCGGGGAGTCAGATCAGTGTTATCTGACTGGTGGTGAGCACCATCTTCAGGTTTAACCCTCGGGATCGTGCAACTGTTCCCACCGGCCGAGCATGGGCTCTAACAAAAGTTCTGGATAACCCTGGTCGTTAAGTCGCCATAACTCGTCGTTGAACCTATAGCCGAAGATCGCCGCCATGACGGGTTCTTGTAGAGGGTCGCCTCCCATTGGCCGACGCAGGCCCTCATCCCATCCGTGCAGATCATTGGTGTTGCTCATGGCGTCACTCTGGCCCCACTCCTTTTTTTCTGCTGGTAACAAAATGCCTTGGTCGGTATCAATTCACGCTGAATCGACTGTTGTTACTGGCGTATTTGAGATGCGTCCCGTTCTGGAGGGCTCCGGCCGGGACGCGGACCCACGTCAGCGGCAAACTGCTGGGTCCGTCTGTCTTAGCGAAAAAACGATTGATCTTCCCGAACTGATGGCCTGCAACGCAGCCCCGCTGTTATGAGCATCTTGTCCCAAGACTCATTGGCGTAATGCCTGATCATTGGCTTGGGGTTTTGCTTGCCTAACTTAATGAACTCAAGTCTCTCTCGCTGAATTTTTATTGATTGGCGAGTGCTTTCCCAGAAAATGAAATAGTTTCGGTTTGGTCTAAGGGGGCGCCAAAAGCACTGCGTTCGTAGCGCCTTTTAGTAATTATGACTGGCTCAAAAAACAACAAAAATCAATCACAGTTTGAGCAAACAATAGTTCGACCTGCTCCTGCGGAATGGGGATTAAAGCTATTAAAAGTTCTGAGGCTAGAAAAACTTTTAAGACTGGGCGATCGATAAATTGATTGAATCTGTCATAGCAACATCCGGTGCCTGCCCTAGCGTTATCTGGAGGATGGTGAACAACGACGCCAGCCTGTTTTCAGCATCTTGTCCACCGCCTTGATGGCGTTATGCCGAAACACTCGCCTGCGAGGCCTCGACTCAGGCGACAAAAAAAGAGGCAGGCCCCTCAGCCCACCCCAAACAGACGCATTGAAGGCACCACGCCTTCGGTTTAATTCTCTCTGACTGGGGTCCCTTGCCGAGTATCAAATGCGCTTAATTAGGAATTAATCACTATCCAGATCTCCTCAAGTTTTCTCTGAGAATTGATCTGGCGCTGGCACCACTGCAAACGCCTCGGGAGAGAGGGCCGGCGGGTTCCCTCGCCCGCGCCTCCCTCACTCATCAGCGGACAGGCGGGGGACAGCACCTCCAGCCTGTCTTGCGCTGTCTCCCAAGCCTCAATCGAGTTGTGCCTGAGCATCCGCCGCCGAGTCATTGGCTCAGGCGGACAAGGTGGAACCCAGCTGTAAGTGCGCACTGCACCCACTGCGCGAGGATCGTTGCCGCTTTCAGCTTGGAATTCGCCACCTGCACTGCTGTTGCAAGCAGGGTGAAGCGGTCGGTTAGCAGCTGAACCAACGCCGCAAGCGCTTTGCCTTTGCGTGGTTCACGCAACTTCAGTAGCCGCTGGCGCAGCCGGCCTGCGTTAGGCCCGAGAGCGCACCACGGAAAGGTCAGCAAGCCCTTGAGTCCCTGTGAAGGGAGTGCAAGTGCGTCGAGGCACGTGGTGCAGGGAGCCGTCGGAGGCAGCGGGCTGTCTCAGGGTCCATCACAGATCGGGCAGCGGGGCTCGATCAGCAGGGCTTGGGCAAAGCTCAGGAGCGCGCGATGCACAACGGGTCGATCGTTGCAATGAGCGTTCCACTGCTTTGCCGAATCGCTAAGAGATCAGGCGCCTTCTTTGGGCATCGCCCGCAGCATCGCCACCAAGGTGCGATGGGCGTCTTCGCTGTCGGTGAGGGTGTGATCAAAGGCAATGCTGACGCTGGCGCCATCCACCTCCAATTCCATGGTTTCTGCTTTCACAGACACCATGCGTGCTGCAGCGGGGTTGCTGACGCCGCCGTAGTGCTTGGCGTAGGCCAGCACCGCTTCGGCATGGTCGTCATTCATGTGTTTGCAGATCCGTGTGCTGACGGCATCAGTAAGGGGGTCTGCAGGCATTGGGATCAAACAGGTGAGTGCAATTTTTGCAGTGATCGGCTCAAGCGAAGCGCTCGATCAACAAAAGGCCGAGGCGAATGCCACTGAAGCCCACGTACCCGGCCAGAACGACAAACAGGCCGATGGCCAGACCATCGCGGAGCTTGTTGGGCATAGGGGTGGGGCGTGATGCCGGAATTCTCACCCGACCAGGGCCTGTTGGGCCAGTCGTGCCACCCCTGCAGCAGGGGGAGTTTGGCAACTCGTTACAGCGCAGCCGAGGCGGCGTTCCCGCAGCCGTCGCCATTGGGGATTGCGCGCTCCACCGCCGATGCTGATGATCCGCCTGGGTGCAGCAGCACCCAGCTCGTTCAGGCGCTGCCAACCCTGCGCTTCGATCTCGGCGAGACCTTCCAGCAGTCCATGCAGGTAGAGAGCATCGCTCACCGGCCGTGGTTCAAGCACCGGCAGCATCTCTGGATCATCCACAGGGAAACGTTCCCCCGGGGCGGGAAGCGGCCGCAGGCGGAGTCCGCTGTCGGTGTTCGGGTTGATCTGGCGGCTCAGTTCGCTGAGTTGGTCGTCGCTGTAAAAACGCCGCAGCACACCGGCCCCTGCATTGGAGGCGCCTCCACAGAGCCAGCGTCCCCCCACGCGATGGCTGGTGACGCCCGGGGCGTGCAGGGGCGTCTCGGTGAAGCACTTCATCACCAGGGTGGTTCCCAGCACGGTGATCCCATCTCCGGGACCGGGATCGGCGGCGAGAACGGCGGCATTGGAATCCGTTGTGCCGGCAACGACGATCAGATCGTTCTCCAGGCCCAAGGCCTTCGCCTGCTCCGGTGCGATCGTCCCGAGAATGCTACCGCTGGGACGGATTTCAGGCAGTGCCTGCCGCCAGGACTGTTCGGCAAAACGGGCTGGCCAGCTGTTCGTGATCAGATCCCAACCCAGACGCAGGTTGTTGCCTTCTTCTCCCCAGCGCCAATCGTTCAGCAGCCATCCGCTGATCCAGTCGGCCTGATGCCGCAGCAGGATCGCCTCGCCATGGCAGTTGAGGAGCCGCAAGGCCCGGGCCAGGCTGCCGCTGCAGCTGGCGGCTGGACTACCGGGATCCACCAAAGGCTGCAGGGCTGACTGCAGCGCAGGGCAGCTCTGGGAATAGGCCAGTGCTTCCCCCAGTGGGGAACCATCGTGATCACAGGCCAGCAGCGTGCCGGAGGTGCCATCCACGGCGAGTGCTTGCAGCTGGGATCGCAGCTGGGCTGGGATTGCTCTGATCAGATTTCCACAGCCTTCGCGCCAGCTGTGGGGGTTGGTGAAGTCTCCGCCGTAGGCCTGGGATCGGCTGTCGAGAACCGCGCCGTTAGCGGCAACAACGGCTGTGCGGATTCCGCTGGTGCCCAGGTCGATTCCGAGCACCAGCGGTGAATCCGTCATGGCTTCAGGCCGCGGCGACCTGCTTCAGCTCCTGGCTTTTCGCTGTCACGTCTTCCCAGGGGGCGTTGAGGTCGTTGCGCCCGAAATGGCCGTAAGCCGCAGTGTCCTGATAGAAGCGCCCGCCCCGTTGCTGGGGTAGGTTGCGCAGGCCGAAGGTCTCGATGATGGCGCCGGGGCGCAGATCGAAGTGCTCCTGCACCAAGGCGGTGAGGGCATCGTTGGCCAGTGCGCTGGTGCCGAAGGATTCCACCAGGATCGACACGGGCTTGGCCACGCCGATGGCGTAGCTCAGCTGCACTTCGGCCCGTTCGGCGAGCCCTGCGGCCACAAGGCACTTGGCCACGTAGCGCGCGGCGTAGGCGGCTGAACGGTCCACTTTGGTGGGGTCCTTGCCAGAGAAAGCACCACCGCCGTGGCGGGCATAGCCGCCGTAGGTGTCCACGATGATCTTGCGGCCGGTGAGGCCGGCATCGCCCTGAGGACCGCCCACCACGAATTTGCCGGTGGGGTTCACCAGATACTTGGTGGCCTCGCGGGAGGGCTTGAGGGCCAGATCGGCGGTCGCCGGCTCCACCACATGGGTCCAGAGGTCTTCGGTGATGCGCTCGCGGATGCCCTGCTCATCACTGATCCCGTCCACTTCAGCGGTGTGCTGGGTGGAGATCAGGATCGTGTCTATCGAGACGGGCTTGTCATTTTCGTAGACGACGCTCACCTGGGTTTTGCCATCGGGAAGCAGGTAACCCAGGGTTCCGTTGTGGCGCACTTCGGCCAGGCGGCGCGACAGCCTGTGGGCCAGGCTGATCGGCAACGGCATCAGCTCGGGCGTCTCGTTGCAGGCGTAGCCGAACATGATTCCCTGGTCGCCGGCACCCACCAGATCAAGGGGATCACCGGCGTGGTCGTCGGCCTCATTCACGCCCTGGGCGATGTCGGGGGACTGTTGGTCGAGGGCCACCAGCACCGCACAGCTGTTGGCATCGAAGCCACCGGCCCGGGCGCCGCTGTAACCGATCTCCTTGATCACGTTGCGCACCAGGTGGATGAAATCCACCTGCGCCTTGGAGGTCACCTCACCGGTGATCATGCAGAGGCCGGTGTTCACAACGGTCTCGCAAGCCACACGGCTGGCGGGATCCTGGGCCAGCAGAGCGTCAAGAACGGCGTCGCTCACCTGGTCGCAGATCTTGTCGGGATGCCCTTCGGTTACGGACTCAGACGTAAAGACGTAACGGCTCATTCGGCGCTCCAGATCGGGCGACTTTACGAGTTGGTGCTTACGGAGAGGTGATCCCAGCTGTGGAGCAGATGCTGGGCTGATGGCAGTTTCGGAGCACGCTTCCAGCCACCGGTGAAGCCGATCACGCCGCCGATACCGGCTTCGAGGGCCATTTGGAGGTCGGTCTCCGCATCGCCAACCAAGGCACACCGTTGGGGTGGCAGGCCAAGCCTGTTGCTCAGCTCCAGAACGGCCTGTGGATCGGGTTTGCGCGGATGGTCATCAGCACTCCAGATGCCGGCAATGCCTGCGCCGAGCTGATGGTGAGCCAGGAAGTCTTCAATGCCGGAATGGGTGTCGTTGCTGATCACAGCAGCGGAGACGCCCTGCTGGTGCAGGTTCCGCAACAGTTGCCCGGCCCCGTTGATCAACGGGCTTGGGGTTGTGTCGATCAGGCCCTCCTGGTCAACCGCGTCGAAGCAGGTGTGGGCCAGGGAGAGAGCCTGGGGCCATGAGCAACCCATCAGGCAGAACACCGTTGCAGTCGAGGCGATGTTGTCCTGCCTTGAGGCAACCGCCAGGGTTCCGCCGGGATCGAGCATGCCTTGATCAACACCAAACGCTCTGCGCAGGGTGTGGCTCAACTCAGAGGGGTTCAGCGCAGGGGCTTGTTTCTGAGCAACCTTGACGGCTTTGTTGATGCGTGCGTCTGCTAAGGCCAGCAGATGCGGCTCGCTATGGGAAAGGGTGCCGTCCTTATCGAACAGCACCCCTTGGAAATTGCCGATGGGATCTCCCTTCAGCAGCAGTTGGGCCATCAGGCTCAGATCATCATGGAGCTGATCGGATCTTCGCCCTCTTCGGCCTGCTCCATCAGCATCTGCTTGTAGCGAGCAGCCATTTCCTCGGCCTTCTCGAACACCTTCTGGGGGTCGGTCAGCATGTCGCCGGGTTCGGGCTCGAGAGCCTTCGTGGACAACGAAATCCGGCCGCGCTCGGCATCCAGATCGATGATCATCACTTTCATCTGATCATTCACGTTCAGCACCGAGTGGGGGGTCTCGATGTGCTCGTGGCTGATCTCGGAAATGTGCAGCAGACCGCTGACACCACCGATGTCGATGAAGGCGCCGTAGGGCTTGATGCCGCGGACGGTACCCACCACAACTTCGCCCACTTCCAGGCGATTCATCTTCCGCTCCACCAGGGCGCGGCGGTGGCTGAGCACCAGGCGGTTGCGCTCTTCGTCCACCTCGAGGAACTTCAGAGGCAGGAAGTCGGCAACCAGTTCTTCCTTCGGCTTGCGGGTGCTGATGTGGGATCCGGGGATGAAGCCCCGCAGACCTTCCACGCGCACCAAGGCACCACCACGGTTGGTGGCAAACACTTCGGAGTAGATGGTGGCGTCTTCTTTCTGGAGCTGGCGAACCCGCTCCCATGCCCGCTGGTATTCGATCCGACGGATCGACAGCGCCAGCTGACCATCTTCGTTCTCCTCACTCATGATGAAGAACTCGCGGATCTCACCGGGCTGGAGCACGTCGCCCAGACCCTCGACCCGGTTGATCGACACCTCTTGCAGAGGCATGAAGGCAGCCGTCTTGGCGCCGATGTCGATCATGGCGCCCTTCGATTCCAGGGCGAAGACCGTGCCGTTGACGATGTCGCCAGGCTTGAAGTTGTAGTCGTACTTGCTGAGGAGAGCCGCGAACTCATCCAGGGTGAATCCGGCGTCGTCCAGGCTGCGGCTGGCGGCGCGGCTGGTTGGATCATCCGCTGTGGGGACGTCTTCAGGAATGCTCAGGTCCTCACCCTCAAACGCCTGTTCGGCGGCGGCGGTTTCTGCAGAGGCTTCTGTGGCGTTCGCGTCCTGAACCTGATCCTGGATCTGATCTTCTGTCGGAGTCGCAGACATGGGGGGCTGGCGGTCTACCTCAGGTGGGTAGTTCGAAAAAATCGCATGGAACGCCCGCCGACGTTTCACGGAGAACTTCTGAGTTTACAGATACGACCGATAGCTCTTCTTGCGCAGCGATGGCATGCACGGGTTCAACGAACCGATTCAGTGCACTGGTTCAGCGAAACGATTCAACGAACAGTGGCCAGATGGTTCTGTTCCTGATCGGCGTTCAGTGTTTCCAGGGTCGAGACGAAGTCGTCAATGCCTCGGAACTGGCGGTAGACGGATGCGAACCGGATGTAGGCCACTTCGCTGATTTGTTTGAGATCCCTCAGCACGAATTCACCGATCTCGGTGCTGCTGACTTCCTTGCCGGTGCGTTGCTGAAGTTTCAGTTCGAGTTCTTCCACGAGGGATTCGAGTCGAGAGGTATCCAGGCCCGTTTTCTCGCAAGCTCGATTCAAGCCGTGCAGCAACTTGCTGCGACTGAAGATTTCCCGGTTGCCGTTGCGTTTGATCACCGTGATCGGAACGGTCTCCACCCGTTCATAGGTGGTGAAGCGAAATTCACAGTTGAGGCATTCACGCCGTCGTCTCACGCTGCGTCCACCATCCGCTGCCCTGGATTCGAGAACGCGACTATCTGTGTTTTGGCAGGAGGGGCACTGCATCCCCGAGGGCATCAATTAGTTGCACCAACTGTAGACACTGATTTGAGACTTGAGAAGGGCCTCGTGGACATCAGTCTCATTTGAGGATTGCGTCGACGGCTGTTGCTGACGTGAGACTGCTGTGATCCGCTCGCGCGGACGAGACCGGCTTGCGACGGTGGGCGATGGAAAGCATGAAAAAACCCCGCCGAGGCGGGGTTTTGGGGGATCAAATCACTTACCGATTTTCGGCGGATCGCGGAAGGCGATTGCGAAGAAGAGGGTGGCAATCGCGAGGGTAAGGATGAGGACGTAAGCGAAGCTTTCCATCGTGTTGTTCCTAGAGGGCGATCAGTTGAGGGGAGTTCCAGCGGGGGGAACGTAGCCCTCGGGCAGGCGACGGGTGGTTTTGTCACCGAGCTTGGCGAAGAGGCCAAATTCCACCTGATCTCCGAGGTCGGGATCAATACCAGCGAACACGTCGCGGTACAGGGTGCGGGCACCGTGCCAGATGTGGCCGAAGAAGAACAGCAGTGCGAAGGTGGCGTGGCCGAAGGTGAACCAGCCGCGCGGGGAGCTGCGGAACGTGCCGTCAGAGTTGTAGGTCTCACGGTCGAAGTCGAAGGCTTCACCCAGCTGAGCCTTACGGGCAAGGCGCTTCACGTCGGCAGGGTCAGTGAAGGTCTGGCCGTCCAGTGCACCACCGAACACCTTGGCGGTCACGCCCTGTTGTTCGAAGGAGAACTTGGCTTCCGCACGACGGTAAGGAATGTCGGCACGGACGATGCCCTGCTCATCTTCCAGAACGACAGGGAAGTTCTCGAAGAAGTTCGGCAGACGACGGACTTCGAGGTTCCGACCTTCTTTGTCGCTGAATGCGATGTGACCAACCCAAGCGGTTGCCAGACCATCACCGTTCACCATCGGACCCACGCGGAACAGACCGCCCTTGGCAGGGCTGTTGCCGACGTAGTCGTAGAAGGCGAGCTTCTCAGGGATGGCCTCGAAGGCTTCTTCCTGGGTAGCGCCATCGTCCATCGCGGTTTGTACGCGACGGTTGATCTCAGTCTTGAAGTAGCTCTGATCCCACTGGTAACGGGTGGGGCCAAACAGCTCGACGGGAGTCGCAGCAGAGCCGTACCACATGGTTCCAGCCACGATGAAAGCGGCGAAGAACACAGCTGCGATGGCGCTGGCCAGAACGGTTTCGATGTTGCCCATCCGAAGCGCTTTGTAGAGACGCTCGGGCGGACGCGTGGTGATGTGGAAGATGCCGGCAATGATGCCGACGATGCCAGCAGCAATGTGGTGGGCAACGATTCCACCGGGATTGAAGGGGTTGAAACCTTCGGGTCCCCAAGACGGTTGAACCGCCTCGAGATGACCTGTTAGTGCATATGGGTCAGAGATCCACATGCCTGGCCCGAAGACGCCAGTGAGGTGGAAAGCACCGAAGCCGAAGCAGCCGAGTCCAGCGAGAAGCAGGTGGATGCCGAAGATCTTCGGCAGGTCGAGAGCAGGCTCGCCGGTGCGGGGGTCCTGCCAGATCTCAAGATCCCAGTAGGTCCAGTGCCAGATGGCGGCCAGCATCATCAGGCCGGAGAAAACGATGTGAGCGGCAGCGACGCCCTCGAAACTCCAGAAGCCGGGATCAACACCCGTTTCACCGGTGATGCTCCATCCACCCCAGCTGCCGGTCACGCCCAGGCGGGACATGAATGGCATCACGAACATGCCCTGACGCCACATCGGGTTCAGGACAGGATCAGACGGATCGAAAATGGCTAGCTCATAGAGAGCCATGGAGCCGGCCCAGCCGGCTACGAGGGCTGTATGCATGAGGTGCACAGCCAGAAGGCGGCCCGGGTCGTTAATGACAACGGTGTGCACCCGATACCAGGGCAATCCCATGGGTCAGGTTCGGGGGACAAGACTGCTTATGCAGTCAGACATGGGCGATCGTAAGGGCTTCAGTCCATAGGGCGGGGGGAAAGTGACCTGCCCGCAACGGTCAGTGACATGAAAGTCAGGACCCCGCTGTTCACAAAACGCAATGCTTCAGCCCATGATGGGGGTTGGTTGCTTGTGAGCTCATGCCCGTTATCCGGTTTGTTCGCGAAGGGCGTGATGTGGAGTGTTACCCCGGTGAGAATCTGCGTGAGGTGGCCCGTCGCGAGGGGATCGAGCTCTACGGCCTGAAGGGGCAGCTGGGCAATTGCGGAGGGTGTGGTCAGTGCATCACCTGCTTCGTTTCCGTGGTGGACGAAGACAACGCCGATGCGCTGACGGCACGCACTGCCGTCGAAGACAGCAAGTTGCGCCGCCGACCCCAGGAGTGGCGTCTGGCATGCCAGGCCCTGGTGGAGAAGTCCGTCATGGTTCTCACCCGGCCTCAGGTGAGGCTCGCCAATGCCGATTCGAGATTGGCTGCGGCCAGGCAGGCTCCGCTGCCGGCGGGTCCCACGGCATGGCCAGCGCCTCCGGCCAGTGAGCTCGATGAGGAGGAGCAGGATGGGGGCGATGGCGACGGCCGAGATGCCAAGGCTGCTACCGCCGGTGACGAGGCCTAGGGCAGACGCTCCCCAGGCCTCTTGTCGGTGATACCTTCGCCTGGATCCCTCCAACGGCCATGGAAACCAACGATCTCGGATTCGTCGCCAGCCTCCTGTTCATCCTGGTTCCGGCGATCTTCCTGATCGTGCTCTACATCGGCACGCAGAACAACGAGGCCTGATTCAGCCCTGTTCAGGCTCACGCACCAGCAGCACAGGGGCTGGTGCGTGCACTCGGATGTAATCGCTGACTGATCCGCCCAGAAGTTTGTCCAAATCCACCAGTCCTCTGGCGACAAGAGGGCGTCGGTCCTGAGAGGCGATGACCACCAGGTCGGCGTTGCATTCCGATGCAGCCAGGCAAACGCTGCGACCGATGTCCTTCCCTTCGGTGTGGATGGCTTTCATGTCGACGCCGAAACCCCTGGCCCGCTGAACAGCGGCGTCAAGAACCTCGTCTGCTTTTGTGCGGCCTCCCCGGGAGGGTGCTGACTCCTGGCGTACGACATGAACACCGGTGAGGGTTCCGCCGGGGATTTCATGCACCAGTTCGCAGGCCGTGCGTAGAGCGTCGTCCCCTACGCCTGTTCCGTCGATCGTCACCATCACGCGGTTGACATGCTTGACGTAGAGGTCATCCCGCACCAGCAGCATCGGCCGCGTGGAAAGTTGAAAGACGTATTGGCTGGTGCTGTTGGCCAGGATCGATTGAAGCCGTCCAAGGCCGCGGGATCCCATCACGATCAGGTCGGCCTCAACCTCATCGGCAACCTTGAGCACCGTCTGCTTGGTGTCGCCCTCGCGAATCAAGGTGCTCACGCTTGATGGGCTCAGGCCCATGCGCGTGATTGCGCTGTTCAAGAGGTTTTCTGCTTCGTCGCGATGGCCGTCGGATTGCGACTTGCTTTGCTCCGACACCACATGCAGCAAATTGATTTTTGCGGCCTTCAGGCTGGGGATGTCCTGGAGCATCCGGATCATTTCCTCGACGTGACCCTTGCCCGAGTCGGCAATCAGAAGGTTCCTGAACACAGGGAGATGAAGCAGCCTCTGCGGAAGCCTATGGGTGGTTGCCTCCGTGGAGAGAAGCTGATGTCACAGCGTTACGCGGATCATGTACACCCTGACCAAGCGTGTGCTCCCGCAGCACACCGATTACGCCGGTGTGATGTGGCACGGGGCCTATGTGCAGTGGCTTGAGGAGGCCAGGGTTGAGGCTCTCCAGGTTGCGGGTCTTGGCTATGCCGCCATGACCGCGATGGGTGTCGATATGCCGGTGGTGTCCCTTCACCTGGATTACCGCCAGCCACTTCGGCACGGCGACGAAGTGTGTGTTGAAAGCCGATGCCCTGGTCAGCAGGGGGTGCGCTGGCCATGGATCTCTCGCTTTGTCTGCGGAAATGCGGTGGTTGCGGAGGCGTCGGTGAATCTGGTGATGATGCGTGAGGGGCGCGTGCTGAGGCGCGTGCCGGAGCAGCTGCAGGAGGTGATGGATCAGCTGGTGCGCCAAGCGCTCTGAATCGAGCCCTGAGCCACCACTGCCGTGCTAGTACAAGTGTACTTGCTCGGGGCTGGTGCGGGGGTGGTGGTGGCTCTGGACCTGTTGCCCTGGCTTAGGCAACGCCCGCATGGCTGATCTGCGCAGGCTTTGCCGCGACCAAGCCATCGGCCCTGATCAGCTCTGGGGGTGGCCGATCGAACGCTTGGGCCAGGTGCTGGCTTGGCCGGCGCACTGTTTGCGCGACGTTGAGCGTTACAGGTTCGAGCACGGGGCTGCTCCGAAGCTTGACGTGCCTGCTTGTGTCCTTTTGCCGGGTGATCCTGATTGGCCTCGTTGCTTGGATGATCTGCACTCACCCCCTTCCGGGCTCTACGTCGAAGGGGATCGATCGCTGCTCCGGCACATCCATGCCCGCACGGCCATCGCGGTGGTGGGCACGCGTTCCGCCTCGGACCATGGTCTTGCCATGGCTGAAGAACTGGGCCGTGCTCTGGCTGAGGCGGGTTGGCCCGTCCTTAGTGGTCTTGCGGAAGGGATTGATGCTGCAGCCCATCGCGGCTGTTTGGCCAGAAACGGTGCACCCATCGCGGTGTTGGGGACACCCTTGGACCGTGTCTATCCAGCCCACCACAGATCGTTGCAACAGCAGGTCGGCAGGCAAGGGCTGTTGATCAGTCCGAGTCGGTCCGGCTGCCGTGTGCGCCCAGGGCACTTCGTGGCGCGGAACCGTTGGTTGGTGGCCTTTGCCCAGGCGCTCGTGGTGGTGGAGTGTCCGCAACGCAGCGGAGCACTGATTTCGGCCCGCTGGGCGAGTCTGATGCAGTGCCCCGTTTGGGTGGTTCCGGGGGATGCCCGCCGTTGGTCCTGTCGGGGCAGCAATGCCCTGCTTCGCGATGGTGCAACTGCCTTGATTCACCCTGAGGATCTGCTCGCTTCCATTGGCGAGGGCCCGTTGAAGTCAGAGGAGTCATGCGGCAAGTATCGGCGGTTGATGGAGGCCATTGGCTCAGGGGCGACCTTTGATCAGCTGGTGCTTCGTTTGCAGTGCTCCCCCGCTGAGCTGGCCCCCCAGCTTTTGGCCCTTGAATGTCGGCGCGAACTGCTGTGTGAATCTGGATTGCATTGGCGCAAGCCTCGGCCTTGAGAGACTGCACAACCGTTGCCGGCACTGATGTGTTGCAGTGGCGGCGCCAACAACTAGCCCGGGGTGGCACCGCGGCTGATCTGGATTGGTTGCTTGATCTGGCCGCTGGTCTTCGTTGGGCCAGCCTGCAACGGCTGTTGCTGGACCCCACGCGCACCGTCGCCCTGGAGCAGTCCCTTGAGGTGCTCTCTGAGCTGTGGGAGCGTCACCTGCATGGGAATGTTCCCCTCCAGCACCTAGTTGGGCTCTGTCCCTGGCGGGATGTGCTGCTTGAGTCGTCGCCTGCCGCCTTGATTCCCCGTCAGGAAACGGAACTGCTGGTGGATCTGGCCATGAGCCAGTTCAAAGCCACCCCTCCCGCTCGTTGGGCTGACCTCGGCACTGGTTCAGGAGCCATCGCTGTGGCTCTGGCCCGTGCCTGGCCCATGGCACCAGGGCATGGCGTTGACCTCAGTTCCGATGCCTTGCAGTTGGCAGAATGCAATCTTGAGCGTTGCGCCCCGCATCACAACTGTTCGCTGCACCTCGGGTCGTGGTGGTCTCCCCTCAAGAGCTGGTGGGGAAGCCTGGATTTGGTGGTCAGCAATCCTCCATACATCCCCAGTGCTGTGGTTGACGGTCTTGAGGCTGTGGTGCGTGACCACGAACCTCACTTGGCGTTGCTTGGGGGAGCAGATGGCTTGGATGCGATCCGCAGCGTGGTGGATGGCGCCCTAATGGGGCTGTCGCCCGGAGGTTGGCTTCTGCTCGAACACCACCATGACCAAAGCGCTCAGGTGACGCAGCTGCTGCGGGATGCCGGCTTGGTGGAGGTCAGAGCGGCCGCTGATCTTGAGGGGACCCTCCGCTTTGCGCTTGCTTGCAAACCTGCCGCATCAAGCTGATGCAACGCCTGCGATGAAGGAAGGATTCATGCCTGCTCCGGTTCTGGCCGCCTCCGACCTGGTGCTGCGGCTTCGTGCCGGTGAAGCCGCCATCATTCCCACCGACACGCTGCCGGGCCTGGCGGTGCTTCCCGATCAAGCCCAGACCCTCTGGCGCTTGAAATGCCGACCAGCCGATAAGCCCCTCATTTTGATGGGTGCATCCGTCAATGACTTGCTCCAAGAGGTTGAGGGGCCCTGCCATCGGGAGCTTGAAGCTTTGGCTGAGCGCTATTGGCCTGGAGCGCTCACGCTGGTGTTGCCTGCCCGTGATGGTGGTGCGGGCCGGTATCTCAACCCAGGTGGAACAACGCTGGGCTGCCGCATTCCGGCCTGTGAGCAGACCCGCGCGCTGCTTCAGATCAGCGGGCCGTTGGCCACCTCCAGTGCCAATCGCTCCGGTGAACCCGCCAGCATGACCGCAGCAGAGGCGGCTCTGGTTTTCCCTGATGTCGCGCAGCTGGGACCGCAGCCCTGGCCTCAACCCTCGGGCCAGGCCAGCACGGTGTTGGTCTGGGTGGAGGAAGGACGCTGGCGCCTGGTGCGCCGGGGTGCTGTGATTCCAGCAGGGGTTGAGGTGCTCGAGTGATCTCGCTTGTTGGGCTCTGCCTGCTGGTGATGGCCTTGCTTCATTGGGTGCTCGAACCCCTTGAAGCGGTCTTCACCTGGACGCTTCAACTGAATCTTCTCCCCTGGTTGTTGGGGGTGTTCTTCATCTGGCTGCTGGCGGGCAAGTCAGACCGCAGTACGTCGCCCTGATCCAGATCAAGCCGGCTAACGGATTTGAACCGATGGCCTTCGCTTTACAAAAGCGCTGCTCTACCGCTGAGCTAAGCCGGCATGGGCTGCATCGTACCGGCTGCCAGGCGATTCAAGGCGGGGCCTTGATCGCTGATCAGCCAAAGCACCAGCTCGAGTCGATTGCGACATCCGCTTTTCCGGAGTGCCCTGCTGATGTGGCATTCAACGGTGCGATGACTGATCACCAACCGCTGGGCAATGGCTCGGTTGCTGAGGCCTTCGAGCAACAACAGCACCACCCGCTGTTCAGCGGGGGTGAGGAGGTTTGGGATTCGAGGTTTCAAGCTTGAGCAGGTTGCTGCTCAGAGGGTTCCACCTTTGCGGGTTGGGCGATCGGGCGACGGATCGGCAGGTTGGCCACCAGGGCGGTGACGCGATCTTCTGTCTCGAGGCTTACATCACCTTCAGCGAGGTCGATCTCCACGTAGCGGGCCACCACTTCGAGGATCTCGCGCCGCATTTGTTCGAGCAGCTCCGGATTGAGGTCACTGCGGTCGTGGGCCAGCACCAACTGCAGCCGCTCTTTGGCTGTTTCTGCACTGGCGGGCTGACGGCGCAGGAGTTTGTCGATGAATTCCTTGAGTGTCATCGCCTCAGAAAATCCGGGTTTGCATCAGCTTGCGCATCCTGGCGCGGAGGCCGCGGCGGGCCTGGGAGGGGTCCATCAGAGGAATGTCTTCACCCTGAAGCCGTTGAGCGATGTTGCCGTAGGCCTGGGCCGCTGGGGACGAGGAATCACTCAGGGTCAAGGGTTCACCGCGGTTGGTGCTCACGATCACCTGTTCGTCTTCAAAAACAAGCCCCAGAAGAGGTAACGCCAGGATGTCGGTGACGTCGTCCACCGAAAGCATTTCCTGGTTCGACATCATCTTCGGCCGCACCCTGTTGAGCACGAGCTGCACCGGCTGAACGCCCTGGGTGTTCAGAAGCCCGATCACCCGATCAGCGTCCCGCACGGCGGCCACTTCCGGGGTGGTGATCACCACTGCTTCTCGGGCTGCGGCTGCGGCATTTTTGAATCCGTCTTCGATGCCTGCCGGGCAGTCGATCAACACGTAATCGAACTGGCGTTCCAGCAGAGCAACGATGGCCTGCATGTCCTTGGGCTTGAGCCACTCGAGCATCCGAGGGTTGCCCGCAGGGAGCAGGGCCAGATTGGGCTCCTGCTTGTGCTTCACCAGGGCTTGCTCCAGCCGGCAGGTCTCGGCCAGCACCTCCTGAGCGGTGTAGACGATGCGGTTCTCCAGGCCCAGGAGCAGATCGAGGTTCCTCAGACCGAAGTCCGCGTCCAGAACCACGGTCTTGGCGCCTTGGCGGGCAAGGGCGATCCCAAGGTTGGCCGTGGTCGTTGTTTTTCCGACACCGCCCTTGCCAGAACAGATGAGGATGGTTCGGGTCGTCGACACCAGGGTTCTGCTTTGGTGCGGCCAGAATAATCTGGCTTTTGGGCCTGACAACGACGTCAGCGTTTTTGAAAGCTCTGGATGACGGCAGGTTCAATGGCGATCACGCCATCCTTGAGCTCGGCCTGTTCGGCCAAACCCGCCTGGGGCAGATCTTCGGGGCCTCGGGCGACAACTTCAGCAATCCTCAGTTGCAGTGGCCGCAGCTGCAGGGCAACGATTTTCGCGGTTGTTGACCCCTCACATCCGGCATGGGCCACGCCCCGCAGGCGACCCCACACCAAAACATCAGCGGCTGAACTGATCCGTGCTCCGGGATTCACATCGCCATAGAGAAGGATGGTGCGTTCGCTTTGGAGATGGTCACCGGAGCGCAGGGTTCCGTGGTGAAACAACAGCTCGGAAGGGGCTTTCGCCACAGGATTGGGCTGGAGTTCACGGCTGGACGGCGTGTTGGACCGGCTTGCGTCCAGTCCCAAGGCTGAAGCACTCACAACGGTCTCGGCTGCCTGGCCGGTGATGCGTCCGAGTTGATGGCCTGCCTCGCTCACGGCGGCGCACAAATTAGCGAGGTCGCTGCAGGTCAGGACCCAGTCCCCGCAATCGAGATCAACAATCGGCTGGGAACACCTGCTCAGCAGATCCGGCAAACGATCCCTCCAGTGATCAAGGCGCTGGTCGGGAAGCCTCAAGGTCATGGCTGCTTCACGCTGCTGCTGCTCGGGGCCATTCAACGTCCATCTCCTGCCTGAGTTCGTTGCTGATGTCGCGGGGGTGAATCAACCAGGAGGTTGCCGCCGGGGTCGCCAGACTTGCGACCAGGGGAGAGGCTTTCTCCAGGGCTTGGAGTTGTTGCCCGTCCCAGAGGCGCAAGCCGCCTCGATAGGGGTGGTACCCGCGCAGCTGTTGATGACGCAATCCGCAGCAGAGTTCAGGGTCGTGGCCATGACGATCGGCCAGGCGCCTGGCTGTTGCTAGCAATTGCAGTTGATCCGCCGGGGAAAGATGTTCAACGGCCGTTGCTTTGAGCAGGCGTCGATCCAGGAAACGCCCACTCAGTTCAGCCAGGGCTGCTGGCGCTTCGGCTTGCCAACGCTGGAGGTGGTAGCCGGTGCGTTGGTCATCGTTAGCGAGGAAGTCCTCCAAGTGGATCTGGTCTGGTTGCCAGAGCCAGGTGGCCATCACCTCATCAGCCCACACCTGGTCAGGCCCCAGTTGTCGTGCCGTCAGGATCAGTTTTTCCAGCAGCCAGTTGCACACCACATTCAACCGGTGGTTGTAGACGCTCCTGTACATGAGGTTTCTCACCACCAGGTAGTGCTCCACAGCCATCAGACCCTTGGGATGAATGGCCATGTCCCCGTCAGGGGCCAGGGTCAGTGCTCCCAGGATGCGGTCGAGATCCAGTTGCCCGTAGCGCGTTCCGGTGCTGTAGCTGTCGCGCAGGAGGTAATCCAGTCGGTCGCAATCCAGCTGACTGCTGACCAGGTGTTTGATCAGGGGGTGAGGGCTGCGTCCATGCTCCAGCAGGTTCGCCACCTCCTCAGCCGTGCCGGATGCATGGCTCTCCAGACAGTCATGGATCTCTGGGTGATGCCGGATCACCCGCGCTGACCACGCTTCATGGTGCAGGCCAAACATCTCTTCGCCGGTGTGGCTGAGGGGGCCATGGCCAATGTCATGGAGCAAAGCAGCTCCGTAGAGCAGCCCCCGATACGTCTCCAACTCGGGTGCCAACGGCAGCATCCGCTCAAACGCACGGCGTGCCAGATGAAAGACCCCCAGCGAGTGGGTGAATCGGCTGGATTCAGCGCTGTGAAAGGTGAGGTAGGCCGGACCCAGCTGGCGGATGCGTCGCAGGCGCTGGAATGGCGCCGTGTCCACCAGGTCCATCACCATTCCCTCGGCTGGGGCTTGGCGGTCAAGACCAATGCCGCGATGCAGAGGGTCGTGATAGGTCCGCTGACTCATGCCTCGGTCTCGTCAGCGGGTAGTTCCAGCAGGGCCTCCATCCATTGCTCAGCTTCCGAGAGCCAGCGATCACCGTCACCGCCGGGGTTCAGGGGTTCCGGATCTGACAATCCACGATCGGGAGCGATGCCTTCCCCTTGGATGTCCCGTCCACTCGGTGTCACGTAGCCAGCAACGGTCACGGCGAGGCCGCTGCCATCACTGAGGTTGGTCAGCGTTTGAATCAGCCCTTTGCCGAATGTCTGTCCTCCGAGAAGGGTGGCGCGTTCGTTGTCCTGAAGGGCGCCAGCCAGGATTTCACTCGCACTGGCCGTCCCCCCGTTCACGAGGGTGACCATCGGTCCGTCGTACACCGTCTGGAGACTGGCCTGGATGGTGTCATTGATGCCCTCGCGATTGCGGGTTTCAACGATGGCGCCACCGGAAAGGAAGTCGTCGGCGACCGCCAATCCAGCGCTCACCAATCCGCCTGAGTTGTTGCGGAGGTCGAGCACCAATCCTTCGATCTCTTTGTTCTGCAGTTCTGTAAGGGCTTCTTTCACCTGTTCGGGAACTCCTTCGCTGAACTGGGTGATCCGCAGATAGCCAAGGGTGTGACTGCCGGTGCGCAAGCGTCTTGTGCGCACTGGCCTGAGGTCCACGCTGCGGCGTTCCAGGGTCAGCTCGTTTGTTTCACCGCTGCCGTTGTCCAGCATCAGCACCACCTGCGAACCCACGTCTCCGCGCAGCGCTGCCACGGTTCCCTCCAGACCCAGATCCATTACGTCCCGGCCGTCAACAGACAGCAATTGCGTTCCACTGGTGATCTCCGCCTCGCCGGCAGGTGAACCCTCGAGGGCAGAAATCACCACAACGCCATTGCTGCTTTCATCCGGCCCGAGTTGCAAGCCCACACCGCTGAGACTTCCGTTGGTGCTGTTCTTCAGTGCCGTGTAGTCCTCTGGACGAAGCAGCCGCGTGTAGGGGTCGCCCAGCTGAGCCAGCATCGACTCGATGGCTGCATAGGCATCGTTGCTGCTCTCGATGCTGCGTTCCATGGCCTTCTGCCGTTGACGCTTCCAACGCACCGCATCAAGTTGCTCTGGGTTCCAAAAGCCCTGGTTCACAAGCCGCCAGCTGTCCACCACGAGCTGTTGTGTGTCGCTAAGTGCAACGGCTGTGCAGGCGCTGCCCAGCACCAAAAAGCAGCAAAGAGACGCTGCGATCAGTTGCCTCAGCGCCTGAAAACCTTTGCGCCGCAGCCAGTCTGAAAGATCGTTAACAGTTGGATACATCGCGGTGGGTTCGCCTCAGTGGCAGAAGCGTGCTCAGTAGACTTTCGCAACTCGAGCCCGCTTGTGCATGGCGAACTCATCACCGGTTTACGACTGGTTCCAGGAACGTCTGGAAATCCAGGACATTGCTGACGACATTGGTTCCAAGTACGTGCCCCCCCACGTCAACATCTTTTATTGCCTGGGGGGCATCACGTTGGTGTGCTTCCTGATCCAGTTCGCGACTGGGTTCGCGATGACCTTTTATTACAAGCCCACCGTTGCTGAGGCTTACAAGTCGGTCGAATACCTGATGACCGACGTCAGCTTCGGTTGGCTGATCCGCTCGGTGCACCGCTGGAGCGCATCAATGATGGTGTTGATGCTCATCCTCCACGTGTTCCGCGTGTACCTCACCGGCGGCTTCAAGCGTCCCCGTGAGCTCACTTGGGTCACCGGCGTGACCATGGCTGTCATCACCGTGTCCTTCGGTGTGACCGGTTACTCCCTGCCCTGGGACCAGGTTGGTTACTGGGCTGTGAAGATCGTTTCCGGCGTCCCTGCTGCCATCCCTGTTGTTGGCGATTTCATGGTGGAACTGCTTCGCGGTGGCGAAAGCGTTGGCCAGGCCACGCTCACTCGCTTCTACAGCCTTCACACCTTCGTCATGCCCTGGCTGCTGGCGGTGTTCATGCTCATGCACTTCCTGATGATTCGGAAGCAGGGCATTTCTGGTCCCTTGTGATCTGCGTTCCTACTGTTCTTTCAACACCTGGACTAAACGATGCACATTCTCAAGAAGCCTGATCTCTCTGACCCCAAGATGCGGGCCAAGCTCGCCAAGGGCATGGGTCACAACTATTACGGCGAGCCTGCCTGGCCCAACGATCTCCTCTACATCTTTCCTGTGGTGATCCTCGGCACGATCGCCTGTGTGGTCGGTCTGGCCGTCCTGGATCCAGCCATGCTCGCTGACAAGGCTGATCCTTTCGCCACCCCTCTGGAAATTCTTCCTGAGTGGTACCTCTACCCCGTGTTCCAGATTCTGCGGGTTGTTCCCAACAAGCTTCTGGGTATTGCTCTGCAAACCCTGGTTCCCCTGGGCCTGATGCTTGTTCCCTTCATCGAGAGCTTCAACAAGTTCCAGAACCCTTTCCGTCGTCCCGTGGCGATGACCGTCTTCCTGACCGGAACCCTTGTCACCATCTACCTCGGTATTGGTGCAGCACTTCCGATCGACAAGTCCCTCACCCTCGGACTGTTCTGATCACTCGCTTGAGTGCATTTCATGGACCCCGGCTCGACGAGCCGGGGTTTTTTTGTGCCATGGCTGCGCTGGTTCGTCAGTGACCCATCGATTCGTCGAGGTTGAGCATCAGCACGTCGTCGGGGTTGACGTGGAGAAAGTGGTGCATCAGCAGAAAAC
Organism: Synechococcus sp. N32; assembly: GCF_900473895.1. Classification (NCBI taxonomy): domain Bacteria; kingdom Bacillati; phylum Cyanobacteriota; class Cyanophyceae; order Synechococcales; family Synechococcaceae; genus Synechococcus; species Synechococcus sp. N32. The sequence continues at coordinate 1,552 of NZ_UCND01000003.1, read as the reverse complement.
CAACGATGGTCCAGGTCTGATACGTGCGTGATTGCTGTCCAACCCAGGTTCCGGTGGGGCCATCGAAATATTCAGCCCACTGTTGACGGGGCAGTTGGTTGAGATGGCTCCAGTAGCACTCGTCCAACAGCGTTTTCATTTGCCCCATCAGCAACACATCGGCCTGGGGATTCAGCCGTTCGTGCAGAAGGATGGACGCTCCAAAAAACCAGAGCAGGCTCGGCCAGTGGCCACCGTTGTGATAGCTCCAGGGCCAGTTCTTGGGGTCGGAGCCCGTTTTGTTCTCCCATTCCACGCCCTCCATGGGGGGATGACAGATGCGCATCGGCATCTGGGCCATGAGGTGGTCACGGTTGTGCAGCACCAGTCGGAACAGAGCCCGTTGCTGTGGCGCGGTCAGCAACCCAAACAGTGATGCCAGGGAATTTCCTAAGGAGTAGAAGCGGAAATCCGGTCGTCCGGTCCGCATGTTGCCGATCATGTAACCGCCACGGTTTTCGAGCCAGTCCTGCAACCAGTCGGGGATGACCTGGGGTTGAACGTTGAATTCGTTGTGGTGCTGGTTTTCGCCGTACTGCTCCGTGGGCCGTCGCCGAAGCACTTGCATCGTTTTGCTGGTCACCCAGTAGTGCTTCAGCAGGAACTGCCGCAGGTCATGGGTCCATTGCCGGCTCAGCCGCAATCGTTCCCCCAGAAGAACGCTGTTCTCGTGGCGTTGGCAGAGTTCCATCAGCCCAACGCAGCTGCGCAGCGCTGCGAAGAGCAGCACCTCCACTTCCAGTGGAGCGCCCCACACGTCCATGGGGCGATCAATCATGAACGCGCAGTCGGGAACGAACAGCACCGGTGTGCCTTCGAAGCTGGGGTGAAGAACCAGATCGAGCAGCAGTTGCAAACCGCGTTGCACTTCCGGACTGCGACCGAAGTCGATGTCCCCACTGCGTTTGACGTAGATCCAGCAGAGAATCGGCCACCAGAGGCTTGCATCCACTGAGGTGATGCGACCGATCGAGCGCTGGCCATAGTCGGCAACCAGTTCTCCTTCTTCCTCCACAAAGCTGGTGGGGAAGACACCGCGGGTTTGAACGTTGGTGCTTTGGAGCTGAAGGCTGACGCTCAAAAACTGCTTCACGATGGCGAAGCGGCCTTCCAGCATCAGGTAGATCATCACGGGAACGTTGTCCCGCAGAAAGATCTCGCCGTAGTTGAGGGCGTCGTCAGCGCGGCGATGTTCCATCGCGGCAACGCTGCCGGCGAGTTCCCCCTGGACGCCAATCAGCGTGGTTTCGAAGTGTTCCCGTGCTTTTTGCAGCACCTGCTCTTCGTTTGAGTTGGGGCGGAAACGCTGGCTTTGTTCGGTGAAACGCGTTGGCATCGCGGTGACCTCCAACTGAAACGTAGTTCTGGCAATGGGTTTCGCCAGTGGAAGCAACCCTTCAGATCTTCAGGGGGCTTGCCCATTGCGACAGCGAGGTCCGTGGTGTTATGGTTTTGTCTTGCGCGGGAGCCGAGAGGCTGCTGTGCAGGCTGAAGCGCTTGAGGCGAAAGTCTT
>NZ_UCND01000002.1:0-34707 GCF_900473895.1 Synechococcus sp. N32 | reverse complement strand
AAGGGCAGGAGAGCCCTGCCTGATCGGGATTGTAAAGGAAGTTTGCGCTGTGTGTCCACAGATTGCGAAACCAACGCTTAAGCGCCCCAGGCGAGGAAAGCGATGCTTCCGAAAGACTTAAGATTTATGAGACTCACCAAGGCGCTATTGGTTCTGATCCGCTGGATGCAAGCCGGCCACCGCTTGGAGGAAACCGTTCCTCTGACGCAGGCCCGCCACAGGCGACTGGAGCTGGAGGCTCAAGGTGCCACCGTTTATTGGAGTGAACGTCTGGCCCAGGGCCAGTTCTGTTGAGAGGCTGGGACCAATCAGCACAGTCCCATGCAGCGTTTGATTCCTCTGATTGGTCTTGGGCTGACCTCGGTTGGTCTCACCAGCTGTGGACTGGTGAGCTCAAGCGGCGATCAACCAAACGCAAGCGCTTCGATCAAACAGCTGGAACAACGCATCAACCAGCTGGAGCAGGAGCTGCAACAAATCAAGTTGCCCGGCGGCGATGCCGACAGCAAGACCCCGGCCGGTCCGCTGCGATCCCTCACCCTGCGGATCGGCACCGAGGACGACCGATTGCGGATGTACTGGGCCGATGGTCAGACGAGCAATCTGATCTGCTCTCAAGAAGGGAAGGGTGTTTGGGCCTGCGGTTAAGTCGCAGAGAGCAGCTGCTGCAAGGCCAGCAGCCAGGTGGGCTGCACGGGCCACACCTCCCGGCGCGTGAGGGAGAAAGCGATGCTTTTCTCCGCGTAGGCCGCTTCATTTACAAACACTGGAATCTCCCCCTCAACCCACGCTTCACCTCGATCGGTGCCATCCGCAGCACGGAACATCGCCTGGGTTGAGCTGATGTCCTGCCAATCGCGGCCCTGCAGTTCCGGATGCACAAGCGCCTGAGGCTCTCCGTTCTCCGCCTTCGGAAGATCCCGACTGCCGAGATGACGGTGCACCACCAGAGCATCCGGCAGCCGGGCCAAGCCCTGATCTGCCTGATCCAAGGCCATCAGGCAGGTTTCCAAGCCAAGACGGGTCTGTTCAACGACACGGGCATTGAGCAGACCTTGCGGCACAGGGCCCACCTCGATCACCAGGCCGCAGGGCCAGGATTCAACAAGGAAGCCGGTCTGCTGAGCATCGGCTTCGTGCAGATAAATCGGCAGGCCGAGCGCTCCCTGCACCAAAGCCGCGAGGGCGAGATCAGCGGGACGCCGGCCGTACACCACCAGGGAATTGCCCATGGCCGCTGTGGTGCTGTGCAGATCGATGGCCACGACACAAGGCTGCTCGCCGGTCGGGCCGTGCAAGCGCAGGAGTTCCCCAGCACGCTGAAACTCCAAGCCGGGGGCCCCCTGCTCCAACTGTTCCGGGAGAAAGCAGCGGTTGAGGTCACGATCGACGTAGCGGCAGCGGCGGCGCAACGCTTCCGGGTTGCCGATCACCTTCTGCACCGCCAAGCCAGCAGCGTTGATCAGATCAGGGTTGGCCTGCCACTGCTGTAGCAACCAAGGGGCATTGACCTCATTGCCGTGGGTGCCGGCCACCACTAGAACGCCACAGCTGCTCATGGACCACAGCGAACCAAGTCCTGACTGAAGCACGAGTCATAGCGAGGATGAAAGCGATCCAAACCGCGCCATGTCGATCCCACCTGTTGTGGTCACGGCCGCCCGTCGCAGTTGGCGATGGCAATGGCAACGGCTCATGGGTGGGCTGGGCCCAGCCGATGCGGCCGGCAATTACACCCGCCCAAGCAGCGATCCGCTCACACCGCCGGCTTTAAACCCCGAAAACCTGCTCCAGCGAAGCGCAGACCAAAGGCCAATCCTGGTGATCGGGCGCAGTTGCCCCTGGGCCCACCGCACCTGGCTGGTGCATCAGCTGCGCCATCTGCACGACAGCGTCACCCTCGTGATGGCACGGGCGGATCACAACGCTGGACGCTGGGCCCTCGATCCAGCCTGGGAGGGGTGCAAAACGCTGCTGGAGCTGTATCAGCACTGCGGCGCCCCCCCCAGCTACCGGGCCACCGTGCCTGTGCTGGTGGATCCCAAGACGCGCAGCCTGCTGGGCAATGACAGTGCACCACTGGTGGAGCTGTTGAACCGCTGGCCCCATCAAGACGCGGTTGTGGATCTGGCACCGGCGGAAGCAACCGACAGGATCCAGGCCTGGCAGCAGCGACTGCAACCGGGCATCAACGATGGGGTGTACCGCTGCGGTTTCGCCCGCAACCAAGCGGCATACGACCGCGCCGAAGCCGATCTCTTCGCTGCCCTGGCTGCGGTGGAGCAGAGCCTCGAAACCAATGGTCCATGGCTGTGCGGCACGGCACTGACCCTGGCGGACGTGCGGTTGTTCCCCACCTTGATCCGCTGGGAGCTGGTCTATGCGCCCCTGTTCGGCTGCACTCGGCAACCGCTCTGGCACTACCCACACCTCTGGGCATGGCGACAACGCTTTTACGCCTTGCCGGGCGTTGCGGACACCTGCGACGGCAATGCCTGGCGACACGACTACTTCGGTGCCCTGTTCCCCCTCAATCCCGGCGGCATCGTTCCAGCCGGTCCTGACCTGAGCACACTGGTGAATAGCACGGCGGCGGCGGGATGACCAGCGCAGATCCAACCTTTGAGGGTGTCTACGGCCCTTACTCGATCACCGCTGCCGATCGCCAGGAGGTGCGTTCCTATCGGATCGCCCTGTTGATCACCGGCCTCTGCCTGGCTGCTGGAGTGCTGCAGTGGTGGCAGACCGATAGCCCCTGGGCATGGCTCTGGGTGCTGCCGATGGCCACGGCCCTGGGCCTGGCCCTGCGCTGGATTCACATTTATCTCCGTCCCTTGCACCGCGCCCTTCAACTGTTCTGGCTCAGTGGTTGCATCGGTTGGGGGGCACTGCTGCTGCAGGCCGGCCCCACCGAAGTGCTCTCAACCCTCCAGGATCACCCGCTGTGGATCCTGGCCATCGGGCCGCTGTTTGCCGCCTTGGCGGGCATCGGCTTCAAGGAGTTTTTCTGCTTCCAACGGCCCGAAGCCATCGGCCTCACTTTGCTGTTGCCGGCAGCGCTGCTGGGGCATCTGGTGGGTCTGATCAATGGCCCCCTCTGCCTGGCTTTACTGGAAAGTGCAGCGTTGCTGCTGGTGTTGCTGGCCCTGCGCAAATTCGGCATGGAGGCAGCAGCGGATGTGGGCGACAAGAGCGTGTTTGCTTATCTGGACGGTCAACTGCCCGCTGGCACGCCGTGAGTCTGATCAGCCTGGTGGGTGCGGCCAAGGATTTCGGCATCCGCACCCTCTTTTCCGATCTCGATCTCCACATCGGTGAAGGGGAGCGGCTGGGACTGATCGGTCCGAATGGCGCCGGCAAATCCACCTTGCTGAAGGTGCTGGCAGGGAAAGAACCGCTCGGGGAAGGGGAACGCCGCTGCTCACCCCGGCTTCGGGTGGAGCTGGTGGGTCAGGAGAGCCGGATCACCCCCGGGCTCACGGTGCTGGAGCAGGTGCTGGAGGGCTGTGGTGCCAAACGGGATCTGCTGGTGCGCTTCAGCGCCCTCAGCGACGCCATCGCGGTTGACCCCAGCAATGAAGCACTGATGGCGGAGCTGGGTCAGCTAAGCCAACGGATGGATGAAGAGGACGCCTGGAGCCTGGAGCAGCAATGCCGGGAAGTGCTGCAGAAATTGGGCATCAGCGATCTCCAGCGCCCGGTCGACGACCTCTCCGGCGGATACCGCAAACGGGTGGGTCTGGCGTCAGCCCTGGTGGCCTGCCCCGATGTGCTGCTGCTGGATGAGCCCACCAACCATCTCGATGCCGCTGCCGTGGAATGGCTGCAGAGCTGGCTGGATCGCTATCCCGGCGCTCTGGTGCTGGTCACCCATGACCGCTACGTGCTCGATCGGGTGACGCGGCGGATGGTGGAGGTGGACCGAGGCCAGGCCCGCACCTATCAGGGGAACTACAGCACCTTTCTGCAGCACAAAGCCGAAGAAGAGGCCTCTGAAGCGGCCTCAGCGGCCAAGTTCAAAAGCGTGCTTCGCCGCGAGTTGGCCTGGCTACGCCAGGGCCCCAAGGCCCGCAGCACCAAACAAAAGGCGCGACTGCAACGCATCGAAGCGATGCGCGAGCAGAAACCCAATCAAGGCAAAGCAAAGCTGGAGATGACCGGCATCAGCCGGCGCATCGGCAAACAGGTGATCGAAGCGGAAGCCGTTGGGGTCACAGCCGATGGCAGTGGGGGCGGTCGCCCACTCCTCGATGGCTTCAGCTACAGCTTCAGCCCTGAAGACAGAATCGGCATCATCGGCCCCAACGGCAGCGGCAAATCCACCCTGCTTGATCTCATCGCCGGACGGCGCGAGCCAACCCAGGGCAGCCTGCTGCTTGGGGAGACCGTTCACATCGGTTACCTGGACCAGCACACCGAAGACTTCAACAAAGGCAAAGGGCTCGATCGCAAAGTGATCGAGTTCGTGGAAGAAGCCGCCAGCCGGATCGATCTGGGGGGTGAGCAAGTCACCGCATCCCAGCTTCTGGAACGCTTTTTGTTTCCACCGGCCCAGCAGCACAGCCCCTTGGCCAAGCTCTCGGGAGGCGAGCGCCGCCGCCTCACCCTCTGCCGGATGCTGATCCAGGCGCCCAACGTGTTGCTGTTGGACGAACCCACCAACGATCTGGATGTTCAGACCCTCAGCGTTCTCGAAGACTTCCTTGAAGACTTCCGGGGCTGCGTAATCGTTGTTTCCCACGACCGTTATTTCCTCGATCGCACCGTTGATCGCCTGTTCTGCTTCGACCAAGGACGGCTTAATCGCTTTGAAGGGAACTACAGCGCGTTTCTGGAGCAGCAGCGCCAGGAGGAACGCAGCCAAAGCCAGGCGAGCAAACCCTCCACACCCAAACCAGAGAGCAGCCGCAAGACCAAGCGCGACGGCCCGCGGCGGCGAAACTTCAAGGAAAACAAGGAGCTTGCGGCGCTTGATCAACAGCTGCCTGAACTGGAGCTGAAAAAAGAGGAGCTGGAACAGCAGATGAACCAGGAAGGCGCTGACATGGCCAAGCTGAGTCTCGATCTGGCTGAGATCATCACCCGCATTGAACAAGCGGAAGAACGCTGGCTGGAACTCAGCGAATTGGAGCCCTGATCAACGATCTGGAGCTGTGCTTGTAGCCACGGCTACCGCCACTTCAAATCAGCGTTGTCGGATCGTCATGGGGTGGGATTCCACCACTCCAAAACCGATGAATCGCCGTAAGGTGCTGCCAGACCACGGTCTGAATTCATGAAGTCCATCGACGAACACATCCAGAAGGATCAATCCGACATCGAAGCTGCCAAAGCAGCTGGAGACGAGGCCAAGGTTCGTCACCTCACCGATGAGCTGAAGTCGCTGGAGGAATACAAGGAGCACCACCCCGGCGACAGCCACGACCCCACGTCGCTCGAGCTGCATTGCGAGGCCAATCCCGATGCCGAGGAGTGCCGCGTCTACGACGACTGAGCCACAAACGCGATTAATTCAACGAGGGCTCAGTAGTCCTCGTTGTAGTCGGAGGGGCTGCCGGTCAGGCTGCAGACGACAGCCTCCTCCTTACGCATTGCCTTCACTTCAGCGATTGGGCGTCCCATGCGTTGAAGCACAGCAACATCCTCTTTCGTTTGGCACCGGGCGATCACGTCACCCTTGTTGTCCAGACAGGTGTAAAAGGTCATGTCATGGGAGAGACATTCCCGTTATGGCTCCCCCGCGATCAGGCCACAAGCATCGGTGTGGCTGATCACATGAAGATTGTCTGGAGCATCAGCTCACACTCCGAGCTCGGCCCAGGTTTCGGCCAGCAACTGATCGAGGTTGGTTCCCATGGCGGCTGAAATGCACAGCACGGGACGACCACTCGCCGCTTCAAGGTCTTGCCGCAACCTGGGGAGATCATCTTCTCTCACCAACTCCTGTTTGTTGATCACCAACAGACGTGGCCGATCAACCAGACCATGGCCATAGGCCTCCAGCTCCTGCTGGACGACGTTCAGGTCAGCCACGGGATCCTCGGATCCTGCGTCCACGAGGTGGATCAGCAGACGGGTGCGTTCGATATGACGCAGAAAGTCGTGGCCAAGACCAGCGCCCTGGGCGGCCCCCTCAATCAAGCCTGGAATATCCGCAAACACGGTTCCATCTCCACTGGGACGGCGCACCACACCAAGGTTGGGGACCAAGGTGGTGAAGGGGTAATCGGCAATCTTGGGTCGCGCTGCCGACAGCACGGCGATCAAGGTGCTCTTGCCGGCATTGGGAAGACCAATGATGCCCACCTCAGCCAGCAACTTGAGTTCCAGCTGCAGGGGCCATTCCTCACCCTCACGGCCCTCGGTGAATTTCTCCGGAGCGCGGTTGCGATTGCTCAGGTAATGGGCGTTGCCCAAACCACCTCGCCCACCGAAGGCAACGGTGAGACGCTCACCCGGGGTGGTGAGGTCTCCCAGAAGGATGCCGGTGCGCAGATGGCGGACCTCCGTGCCGCAAGGCACCTTGATCACCAGGTCTTTCCCTGATGCACCGGTGCATTTGTTCGGACCACCGCGTCGCCCATCGTCAGCGGCGAACAGGCGTTTGTATTTGAAATCGAGCAGGGTTTGCAGGTTGCTGTCGGCCTCGAGAACCACTGGAGCCCCACACCCGCCGTCACCTCCGGAGGGGCCTCCAGCGGGCACATACTTTTCGCGGCGAAAGGCAGCGATGCCATCGCCGCCGCGCCCGCCTCGGACCGTGATCCGTGCCTGATCGATGAACTGCACGGTGCTGCCGGCTCAATCCAATCCATAACCCTAAGATTCAGCCGCTGCAGCTCTGTTGTTGGCCGGCGTCCGTTTCGAAGACCTCAGCAAGACCTTCCCAGGACGCGGCGGAGGTGATCCCGTTGAGGTGATTCGTCAGTTGCATCTGACGATCAACGATGGCGAGTTTTTGGTGCTGGTCGGTCCCTCGGGGTGCGGCAAAAGCACCTTGCTGCGACTGCTCGCTGGTCTCGACAGCCCCACCAGCGGCGAAATCAGAATCGGGTCCCGGCCCATCAGCGATGTGCCGCCAGCGCGCCGCAACGTCGCCATGGTGTTCCAGAGCTATGCGCTCTACCCGCATCTCAGCGTGCGGGACAACCTCAGCTTCGGACTGCGCAGAAGCCAGGCGAGATCAACCGTCCAGCGCATCCAAGATCAGGCCTTTCGAGCCACGCGCGCCTTACCCAAACCACTGAGGGTGCGGTCGGTCAGAGAAGAACGAATCGAAGCCCGGGTGAACACCGTTGCCAGATCTCTGGAACTCACGGAATTGCTCGATCGAAGGCCAAAGGAACTGTCCGGCGGACAGAAACAACGGGTCGCCCTCGGACGCGCCATGGCGCGCAATCCCGAGGTGTTTTTGATGGATGAACCGCTGAGCAATCTCGACGCCAAACTCAGAACGAGCACGCGCCAAAGAATCGTCGAGCTGCAGCGAGAACTGGGAACAACGACGGTTTATGTGACCCACGACCAGGTGGAAGCGATGACCATGGGGGACCGCATCGCTGTGTTGAACCAGGGGCGCCTGCAGCAACTCGGGACCCCCATGGAGTTGTACCGGTGGCCCTCCAACATCTTCGTCGCCCAGTTCATTGGCAGCCCAGCGATGAGCCTTTTGCCCGTCACGGTGGGGCCCAATGCAACTCTGATGCTGGGGAACAAGCGCATTCAGGTTGAAGGCGCAATGGTCGAGCCTTTACTTCAACGAGAAGGCCAACACCTCACCGCAGGATTGAGGCCTGAACACTGGCATCTGGCACCGGCAACGAACCGGAATCTCGAAGCCGAGGTGAGCCATTGCGAGCGTCTGGGCAATGAGCAGATCCTCACCTGTCGGCTCCTGGATGGTGATCAACTCATCCAGGTCAGAGCTTCAACGGAGATCAATATCACTGCCGGCGATGCCATCCACCTCGACCCTGACCCCACAGGCTGGCGGTTGTTTGATGCGGATGGTGAAGCGATCCGTTAGCCACTGAAGCGCCTGAACCAGCTCAGCTCACCCAGACAACGCTGCAGCCCGGTCCGCCGTCCCCCTGCTCGGCATCGGTCACCCGTTCCACATAGGGCACCGTGTCCAGCCAGGCGCGCAGGCCGCGCTTGAGCTTGCCCGTGCCGATGCCGTGGATCACCCAAACCGGCCCATTGGCACTGCGCAAGCATTCCTCAACCGCCGCTTCGGCCTCATGCACCCGCATGCCACGCACATCAATGGTGTTGCGACTGGTGCGCACCTGTGCACCACCGCCGCCGACGGAACGGGCTTGCACCTTCACCACCGGCTTTGGAGGTGGCTCCGGCTTACGCCCATCCAGGCTTTCCACCGCCGCCAGATCCACCGTGGTGCGCATCACCCCACAACGAACCGTCAGCTGCAGGCCGTCATCGCTGATGGCCAACACATCTGCAGCCTTGCCGAGGGCGAGCAAGCGCACGCGATCTCCCACAGATGGACGCCAGCCCGGCTTGGGTACATGCCGTTCAGGGGTTGGGCGGTGATGGTCTTCCAAGCTGCGTAACCGTTGCCCAGCCTTTCGCGCGGTTTCCCCATCAGCGCGCTCATCCCGCAGACGGCGAATCAGCGTGCGAACTTCTTTCTGGCCCTGACGGATCGACTGCTCCAAGCGTTGACGGCCCTGCTCCTGGCGTTGCGCGGTCTGCTGCTTTTGCTTCTTCCAGCGCTGCAGCAACTCCTCGTGCAGCAGCTCCGTGCGTGCCAGGAGTGCTGCAGCGTCTTCTGCCGCGGCCTGCTGGCGCTGCCGTTGCTCCTCCAAGCCACGGATCACACTGTTCACCTCACCATCACCCCCTGGGGCCAACAGCTGCTGGGCCTGGTGAAGCACATCCGAATCGAGCCCAAGGCGCGTCGCGATCGCCAGTGCATTGCTGCGTCCTGGAATTCCCCACAGCAATTCATAGGTGGGGGACAAGGTCTCAGGATTGAAGGCAACAGAGGCATTCTCAAAACGAGCGTCGTCGTATTTGAGGGCCTTGAGTTCACCGAAGTGGGTGGTGGCAATCGTGAGCCGAGCCCGATCCGCAAGTGCCTTGAGCAGAGCCGTGGCCAGGGCCGTTCCCTCGCTGGGATCCGTTCCGGCCCCCACCTCATCCAGCAACACCAGGGCAGGAGAACCACCGCGCTGCAGCGCCTCAAGAATGCGCCCGATGCGTTTCACATGGCCACTGAAGGTGGACAAGCTCTGCTGGAGGGATTGCTCATCTCCGATGTCCGCCAGCACCTGGGCACACCAGGGCAGGGAAGGTTGCCCCGAACAGGGCAAAAGCATGCCGGCGCGTGCCATCAGTGCAGCGAGGCCAATGCTTTTCAGAGTGACCGTTTTGCCACCGGTGTTCGGCCCGGTGATCGCCACCACCCGCAGCTCCGGCGACACCTCCACCGAGATGGGAACCACGGGCGGCCCCTCCGCCCGTTTGTGCTGCCACACCAAGAGTGGGTGTCGCAGACCTGAAAAGCGAAACGGAGCCTCCGCTGCCGCCTCAAGCTGAGGCTCAACGCCACCAAGCCAGCGGCCATAACGTCCACGGGCCAGCGCAAGATCAAGCGCGCGCAGCACGGCCACCACCTGGTTGAGGGCGGACGCCTCTTCAGCCACCAGAGCACTCAGCTCCGCCAACACCTTGCGTTCCTCATCCCGGATGCGGGACTCCAGCTCCACAAGCTTGTTGCCCATGGTGAGCACCGAGCGGGGTTCAACAAAGAGGGTGCTGCCTGAGGCCGAACTGTCGTGCACCTGACCCGGCACCTGGCTCACCGCACCGGACTTCACAGCCAGAACCGGACGGCCATGACGCTCGGCGATCACACTGTCCTGCAGGGATGGGGCCAGGCGTCGCAGCAGCTCCTGAAGTTTGTCGCGACGTTCCTGGCGCAGACTGTTCCATTGATGCCGCAGCACCGACAACGCCGAGCTGGCGCGATCAGCGACGCGGCCGCCCTCTTCGAGCGCAAATTTGAGCCGCTGCTCCAACTCCGGCAGCGTCACCATCGTTTCAATCAACGCGGTGCACACCGGGCGCAGCTCAGGATCGTCGATCTGACGGCGCAGGCGACGGGCCGCTGCCAACGTTTCCGCCACGGCCAGCAGCTCTTCACCGGAGGCCACACCTCCCTTGCTGCAGCGCAGCACAACGGGCTCGAGATTCCGCACACCGCGGAAGCTGAGCCCCCCCTCAGTGAGGTCATCGAGCACCGCCATTTCAACCGTCTCGGCCAGGCGCTGTTTCGATTCCTCCAGGCTGGGGGGCAGCGGTTGAACCCGGGCCGCATCACGACCCATGGCGGTACTGGCAAAGCCGCTGAGATGGTCACAGACCCGATGCCACTCCAGCAGTTCAAGGGTTTCCTGCTGAGCCCGGTCCGCCCCTTGACTCAAGTCAGTTGCAGTTGGAGGGGATGCCACCGGGGGGTTCATAAAGCATTTCGAGCCAGTTGCCTTCCGGATCTTTCAGATAAAAAGACGCCGTGCCGTCGCGGTGGTCATGGACGGCACCAACGTGCACACCCTGCGACTTGAGACGGTCGTGAATCACATCCACCTCCGCACGATCGCGGAAATGGAAGGCGAAGTGTGGGCCAGCGGCTTTGTAATCCGGGCCTAACAAGGCGAGTCCATCGCGACCTTCCCCGGCTTCCAGATAACACCAGTCGTTGGCACGCCAGACCAGACGCATGCCCAGGTCGGTGTAGAAGGCAACAGCCCGATCGACGTTCTCAACACGGATCGCAACGTGACCGAGACGATCCACACCTTTGGGTTGATCGGCTGTTGCCATCGGATCAAGCCTCCTTCAACCAAGCCGCTGCATCGCAGGCGTGGTACGTGAGGATCAGATCAGCACCAGCGCGCTTGAAGCTCAGCAACGTCTCAAGCACAACGGCTTTTTCATCGATCCAGCCCCGCTCCGCCGCTGCCTTCACCATCGAATACTCACCGCTCACGTTGTAGGCAGCGATGGGGAGTTCCGACTCTTCGCGCAGTCGGTGGATGATGTCGAGATAGGCCAAACCAGGCTTCACCATCATGATGTCGGCGCCCTCCTGCTCATCGAGCTGGGCTTCGGTGATGGCTTCCCGAGCATTGGCGGGATCCATCTGATAGGTGTCTTTGTTTTTGGGGATCGGCTTGCTGCCGGCGGCACGGGGAGCGGAATCAAGGGCCTCACGGAAGGGGCCGTAGTACGCGGAGGAGTACTTCGCCGTGTAGCTGATAATGCCCACATGTTCGAAGCCTTCGTCGTCGAGGGCTTCCCGGATGGCACCGACCCGGCCGTCCATCATGTCGCTGGGACCGATCAGATCAGCGCCCGCTTCAGCCTGCACAACGGCCTGCTTGCAGAGCAGTTCAATCGTCTCGTCGTTGAGGACCACGCCGTCCTGGCTGACGATCCCGTCATGACCATCGCAGGAATAGGGATCCAGGGCGACGTCGGTCATGATCGCCATCTCGGGGATGGCTTCCTTGATCTGGCGGATCGCCCGTGGAATCAGGCCATTGGCATTGAAGCACTCAGCCCCGTCTTCGGTCTTCAGTCCCTCAGACACCTTGGGGAAGAGAACGATGCAACGCACCCCAAGGTCGTAGGCACGCTGCACTTCGCCGGTGAGGGCCGCAAGGCTCCAACGACTGGCACCAGGCATGGCAGCGATTGGCTCCACCTCAGCGCCTTCATGCACAAAGAGGGGATAGATGAAGTCTGCAGCCGAGAGGCTGTGCTCACGCACCATGGCGCGTAGGGCGGGCGTACGCCGAAGACGACGGGGGCGGTAGGTGAGCTCCATCAGACCCAAACACAAGGTGTGATCGTAAGGGTCACCCGATCAGAGGGCCGCCGAACGAAGCCACTCTTGACGTGGATGGTCCGTGCGCTTGGCACGCAGTTGCTCCAACAACCGACGCTCCTCCTCACTCCACGAGGCAGGCATGGCCAGCGTCAGCGTGAGCAGAAGATCACCGCGACCGGTCTTCGACGGCCAGCCCTTGCCCTTCAGCCGCAGACTGCGGCCCGGGGCGGTGCCGGCCGGAATGCTCACCTGGGCCTCACCATCGGGCGTCATCACCGACACCATGCCTCCAAGGGCCAGTTCATCGAGGCTGACGGGGAGATCGGCCCGCAACTGATCCGACTCCAGGCGCCAGATCGGGTGGTCCTGAATCTTCAGGTTGAGATAGAGATCGCCCCTCCGTCCGGTGCCCGGTTGCAGGTTGCCCTTGCCCTTCAACCGCAGCCGCGAGCCGTTCTTCACTCCAGCAGGAATGCGCACCTGAACGCGCTCGTTGTTCACCGAGAGGCTGCGTTCACCACCGCGAAAGGCCTCTGAAAAGGTCACATTCACCGATGCTTCGGCATCGAGATTCACCGGAGGGCGTGAAGCCTGGGCACCACGCGGGAAACCGCCCCCTGCGAATCCTCCACCGGGGAAGCCACCCCCCGGGAAACCACCGCCGCCTGGACCACCGAAACGGCCCAACAGGTCGTTGATGAAATCATCGAAATTGCCGTAGCGACCGAAGTCGACATCCATGCCGGGTGCGGCTCCCCCTCCCATGCCACCGGCCTGGTTCCAGTACTGGCCGAATTGCTCATAACGACGCCGCTTCTCGGGATCGGAGAGCACTTCGTAGGCCTCACTGATCTCCTTGAACCGCGCTTCAGCCTGGGCATCACCAGGGTTGACGTCAGGGTGGTATTGGCGCGCCAGGCTGCGAAAGGCTTTCTTGATGGCATTGGCATCGGCGCTGCGATCAACACCGAGCACCTGGAAATAGTCCTTGTATCCGCTGCCTGCCATACCAATCCAGTGGTAATCCCAGTTTCACCGCAACAGGGCTTGCGTTGTTGCTTCCGCATGGAGGGAAGCCCGAACGCCTGAATGCGACCTAGCTTCAGGCCAACCACTGCATCAGCATGAGGAGCATGGCTTCATCCCTGCTGGCATCCGTGCTGGTCGCAGCTGGCGGAGCTGTTGGTGGCCCTCCTGGTTCGGCCGCTCCCTGGGCCAGCACGATCGGAGAGCCCCTGCACGACTCAAGCCACCAGGCCCTCGAACTGACGCAGCATCTGAAGGCGATGGGGGCCAAGTTTTACGGCGCCTGGACCTGCCCGGCCTGTTTCAAGCAGATGAACCTGTTCGGCAAACAGGCCGGAGCGGACGTGACCTATGTGGAATGCCGCAAGCCGAAGCAGCTGCCGCAGCAAGCCAAAGCCTGCAACGCCGCAGAGATCCGGGCTTATCCCACCTGGGTTCTCCCCGATGGGCGCCGAAAAGTGGGAGTTCAGTCCCTGGAAGCCCTGAGCCGCTGGAGTGGTCTGAACTGAGATGGCACTGATTCACGGCCTGCATCAACGCAACATCCGAGGCGACCTTCTCGGAGGATTGACGGCCGCCGTGGTCGCGCTGCCCCTTGCCCTGGCCTTCGGCAATGCCGCCCTGGGGCCAGGAGGCGCCATCTACGGCCTGTATGGCGCCATCGTGACCGGATTTTTGGCGGCCTTGCTCGGGGGGACTCCCGCCCAGGTGAGCGGACCCACCGGACCCATGAGCGTCACCGTGGCGGGGATCGTCTCCAGCCTGGCCGCCATCGGCATCGGTCGTGATCTCAATGCCGGCGAGATGCTGCCGTTGGTGATGGCCGCTGTGGTGATCGGTGGTGTGTTCGAAACCCTGCTCGGGGTATTGCGGCTGGGGCGCTTCATCACTCTGGTGCCCTACTCGGTGGTCTCCGGCTTCATGTCGGGAATCGGTTTCATCATCCTTGTGCTGCAACTTGGACCCTTCATCGGGGTGAGCACCGGGGGCGGCGTGGTTGCGTCCCTGAGTTCGCTGATCGATGCCCCGAGCTGGAATCCAGCTGCGCTCGCCGTTGGATTGATGACACTCGCTGTGGTGTTTCTGACCCCCCTGCGGATCCGCCAATGGGTGCCAACGCCTCTGCTGGCGCTGCTGATTGTGACGCCGTTGTCGCTGCTGCTGTTCAACGACAACCGACTGCTGGAGCTGGGCCTTGAACCCATCGCCCGGATCGGAGCCATCCCGGAGGGGGGCTTGCAACTGGTGGTTCCCGATTTCAGTCAGCACCTGCCGGAGCTGGTGAAAGCCGGCATGGTTCTCGCCCTGCTCGGGGCGATCGACTCGTTGCTCACCTCCCTGGTGGCCGACAACATCACCCAGACCAACCACGACTCCAACCGTGAGCTGATCGGCCAGGGCATCGCCAACACCGCGGCCGGGTTCCTCTCCGGCCTTCCCGGTGCCGGAGCCACCATGCGAACGGTGATCAACATCAAATCCGGTGGTCAGACGCCCTGGTCGGGCATGACCCATTCCATGGTGCTGCTGCTTGTGCTGCTGGGGGCGGGCCCCCTTGCGGCACAGATCCCCACGGCGCTGCTGGCGGGAATCCTGATCAAAGTCGGGCTCGACATCATCGACTGGGGCTTTCTGCTTCGCGCCCATCGCCTGTCGGCGAAAACAGCCGCGCTGATGTACGCCGTGCTGTTGATGACGGTGTTCTGGGACCTGATCTGGGGCGTTTTGGTCGGGATGTTCGTGGCCAACCTGTTGACCGTTGATGCGATCACGCGGTCCCAACTGGAAGGGATGGAAGAGGACAACCCCTCCGATGCCACGGATGCGCTGCACGCCAATCTTTCCCCGGAGGAGGAAGCCCTGATCCTGCGCTGCGGCAAGGCCTTGATGCTGTTTCGTCTGCGCGGCCCTCTGAGTTTTGGCGCCGCCAAAGGCATCAGTGCCCGAATGGGATTGATCCAGAGCTACAGGGTTCTGATCCTTGACCTCACGGATGTGTCCCGCATCGGTGTCACCGCAACCCTCGCCATCGAACGCATGGTGGAGGAAGCACGATCAGCGGGCCGCACCCTGTTCATCGCCGGAGCCAACCACAGCCTCGAACAACGGCTGCGCCAATTTGGCGTGGAGGGGGTGCTTCGGCCATCCAGGCTGGAGGCCTTGCAGGAGGCGGCTCAGCTGATCTGACTGCTGATCTGTGGGGCATCCACACCACAGGAATGCATCCGCACGTCTTCAGGACGTGCCAACTCCCCTTCCAGAGCCTTCACTTCGGCCAGGGCCAGCACTTCGAGACGCTCAACGATTAGCTCCCGCGGGTAGCGCTGCTCACACAACACCCAGTACAGGCCGAAGTGGCGGGCTTCACTCGCCAACAGATCGCTGTAAAGCTCCCGCAACTGAGGATCCGGGCTGTGCTCCGCCAGCAGGGCCATGCGCTCATGGCTGCGGGCTTCGATCAGACCCGCCACCAGGAAGGAGTCGAGCATTCTCTGCGGCTCACCTTTACGGATCTGCCGGGCCAGATCAGCGCCATAGCCCGGGGAAGGCAGCGGTTCCAGGTAGCGCCCCCGGGCCTTGATCAACGCCAGCACCTGCTCAAAGTGCTCCAGCTCTTCCCGCGCCAGAGGGCTGAGGGCTTCACCCAGACCCGGTTCGCAGAGGTAGCGGAACATCATCTGCACCGCAGCCCCGGCAGCCTTGCGTTCGCAGTGGGCGTGATCGATCAGCACCTCCATCGGCCTGGCGTTGGCCTGCTCCACCCAGCTCCAGCTGGTGGGCGCAGCCAACCAGCGGATCGACGCCACTGTCTTTGACGGAACTGTCTTTGAAGGAACTGTCTTGGTGGGAGCTGTCTTGGAGGAAACAGTTTGTGCTGGAGCAGTGCTGGTCATGCGTTCCGGCGCAGATGGCTGAGCAATCCGCTCAAGGCAAGGCTGTAGCTGGCGGGCCCAAAGCCGCAGATCACACCAACAGCGCGCTCAGCCAGAAACGAATGATGGCGGAACTTTTCCCGGGCATGGGTGTTGCTGAGGTGCAGTTCCACGTAGGGGATCGAGACGCCAACCAGGGCATCACGGATGGCGATGGACGTGTGGGTGTATGCCCCGGCGTTGATCAAGATTCCATCGCAGCGGCCCATGGCCTGGTGAATCCGGTCCACCAGGGCACCTTCGAAATTGCTTTGAAAGCAGTCCAGCTGCACTGATTCCTGCTCCGCCTCCCGGGTCAGCGACGCTTCGATGTCCGCCAGGGAGGAATGGCCATAGATCCCAGGCTCACGCTGGCCCAACAGGTTCAGATTCGGACCGTTCAGCAGCAGAACGTGCATGGCTGGAGATCGGTTCAGCTCGGCAGATCGTATCGAGATCGTGGGGAAGGACACACCGACTGGTAAGTTCTTGCGGTGTGGTTCGGGTCGGTGCCCGAGTGGTTAATGGGGGCGGACTGTAAATCCGCTGGCTCTGCCTACGTTGGTTCAAATCCAACCCGGCCCATCCCCACATGCCCTTGTAGCTCAGCGGTAGAGCACTCCCTTGGTAAGGGAGAGGTCTCGAGTTCAAGTCTCGACAAGGGCTTTCTTGCTCCCCACGGCACCGGGGGAGAGGGGTTAAGACCCCAGAACAGCCGCCGATTGCGGGCTAATGCTTTGGTTGTCAACAAGCCCCAGCGTCCATACGAGGGATTGTCCCGACTCGATGGTTAGGGGCACAGGGGTGGAGCGACTGCGGTTGATCACGACCCGCAGGCCACCCGCAACGCCCTCCAGCACGTCAGCCCCTGGGGCTGACCAGCGCAGACCATCCCTGCGCAAGACCCCATGGGCAGAGCGGAGTGCTGCGAGGGACTGGATGAATGGGCGCAGATCAGCACTCCAGGGAACGTCCCAGGGATAGGCCTCACGGCAGGCCGGCCCAGGACCGCTGGAGGGCCCCGGTTCAGGACCACCCGCCAGGGCAGCTTCAGTGCCGTAATAAATGCACGGCGCTCCCGGATGGAGGAAGAGCAGCAGCAGGGCCAACTTCAGGGCCGCAACGTCGTTGTTGAGGCTGTGAAGTGCACGCGGCACGTCATGGCTGTCGAGCAGATTCATCTGGGCCCTGTTCACCACCTCCCGGTAGGAACCCGTTGTGGTAGCCCAGATGGTCAACAAAGTGTGCCCATCCAGGGGGTCGAGGGGATACTCGGAATTGCGGTAGTCCCGCCGCAACGCTTCAGCGGCGGCCCAGCAAAGGCTGCTCCATCCCAACCGGTAATTCATCACGCCATCGAAGTGGTCGCCCTGCAGCCAGGGGGTCGCATCACCCCAAACCTCGCCAACAATCCAGGCCTCCGGGTTGGTCGCCCGCACCGTCTGCCGGAACTCAACCCAGAAGTCCGCCGGCACTTCGGCAGGGACGTCGAGACGCCAGCCGTCAATCCCCTGCTCGAGCCAGTGACGGCCCACCGCCAGCAGATGCTCCCGAACCCCGGGATTGGCATGGTTGAACTTGGGCAGATCTGGCAAGGCCCACCAACCGTCGTAACCGCAGTCCTCGCCAGGGGCGGGATAGGGCTGCAGGGGCCATCGGTGCACATGGAACCAATCCCGGTATGGCGAATCCGCACCGTTTTCCACCACGTGATGAAAGGCCCAAAAGCCGCGGCCGCAGTGGTTGAAAACCCCATCCAGAACCAACCTCATTCCGCGGTGATGCACGGCATCGATCAGGTCCCTGAGTGCTGCATTGCCCCCCAGCAGGGGATCCACCTCGAAATAGTCGTAGGCGTGGTACCGATGGTTGGCGGCTGAGCTGAAGATCGGCGTGAGATAGAGGCAGGTGATGCCCATGGCTTGGAGCCGATCGAGAGCATCGATAACGCCGTAGAGATCCCCACCCTGGAATCCCTCCTCGCAAGGATCCGCACCCCAGGGCTTCAGAGCGAGATGGCGCTGCGCATCAACGCGGCCACTGCGGCGGAAACGGTCGGGAAAGATTTGATAGATCACCGCGTCCGCCACCCAGGCGGGGGGATCGCGAAACGGCGTGGTCGCTGCCAAAACCTTTGCAGTCAGCCATCTCCTCGCTAGCAGGAGAGAAAGACCTTGGCCATGGCTGAACAGCCTCTTCTTCTGGCCCTCGATCAGGGCACCAGCAGCTCCAGAGCCGCGCTGTTCAGCAGCTCAGGGGATCTGGTGCTCAGCGCCAGTGCACCGCTGCCGATTTCCTACCCCGCCGATGGATGGGTGGAACAGGACCCGATCGAGATCTGGACCAGCCAGCGGCAGGCCCTGGTGCAGCTCGATTCGAAGCTGAGCGATACCCAGCGCAAGGCAGTGGTGAGCTGCGGCATCACCAACCAACGGGAAACCACCGTGCTCTGGCGCCGCAGCAGTGGCCTCCCCTGCGGACCGGCCCTCGTCTGGCAGGACGGCCGCACCGCCGCCATCTGCGAGGCCTGGAAGCAGCAGGGACTGGAGCAGGAGTGGTGCCGGCGCACGGGCTTGCTGCTCGACCCCTACTTCAGTGCCAGCAAGATCCGCTGGATGCTCGACCACTACGACGACGCCCAGGCTGCCGCGGTCAGCGATGACCTCTGTTTCGGCACGGTGGAAAGCTGGCTGCTCTGGCAACTCACCGGCGGCCAGCGCCACGGCAGTGACATGAGCAATGCCAGCCGAACGCTGCTGATGGACCTGGAGCAGCAGCACTGGGTGGATGAGTTCCGAGAGCCCACAGGGCTCCCCGCCAGCGCGCTGCCCGAACTGCTGCCCTGCCGCGGAGAATTCGGGCGCATGGCTGCGGACCTTCCCTTTGCAGGCTTGCCGATCCAGGCCATGCTCGGCGACCAACAGGCCGCCACCCTGGGCCAGCTCTGTCTGCAGCCCGGAGAAGGGAAGTGCACCTACGGCACGGGGGCTTTTCTGGTGATCAACACCGGCGATGTCGTCCGCCGCTCAGATGCAGGGCTGCTGAGCACCCTCGGTTGGACGGATGCCGCTGGAACACCCAGCTTCTGTCTTGAGGGAAGTCTGTTCAACGCCGGCACCGTCATCCAGTGGCTCCGGGATGGGCTGCAGATCATTGATCAAGCCCCCCAGGTGAACGAACTGGCGCTTTCGGTGCCGGATTCAGGGGGGGTAATGCTCGTGCCCGCCTTCACCGGCTGGGGGACACCGCACTGGGATCCCCAGGCACGCGGTGTTCTGGTGGGCCTCACCCGTGACAGCGGACGCGGTCACATCGCCCGAGCAGCGCTGGAGGGAATCGCCCTGTCGGTGGCGACCTTGGTGGAGCTTGCCGAACAGGCACTCGGGAGCGGCTTGGGTGAACTGGCGGTGGATGGTGGCGCCGCGGCCTCCGATCCCATGCTGCAGGCGCAGGCGGATTGCACCGGTCTGACGGTGCGGCGACCCGCCAGCATCGAGAGCACCGCCCGGGGGGTGGCGCTGTTCGCAGGCCTCCAGGCTGGGGTGATCGGCGACCTGGAGCAGCTCGCGAGCGCACGTAGGGACAGAGCGGAACTGTTCCACCCTCAGATGGATGCATCCCAGCGCGACCGCTGGCGCACACGCTGGCAAGACGCCGTCTCCAGAAGCCTGGGGTGGCATGGCTGATCACCAGGTGGACCTGCTGGTCATCGGCGCCGGTGCCAGCGGTGCCAGCGTGGCCTATGAGGCAACACGACGGGGGCTGAGCGTGGCCCTGCTCGAGGCCGGAGACATCGGCGGTGGCACCAGTTGCCGCAGCACGAAGCTGCTCCATGGCGGGGTGCGCTACCTGGAGCTGGCCTTTAAAACTCTGGACCTGGCACAGCTGAGGCTGGTGCGTGAAGCCCTGCTCGAACGGAGCCACTGGTTGACCCAGGCACCGTTCCTGGCCCAACGACTCGAGCTGGCCCTGCCCACACAACAGCTCTGGGGCCAGGCCTACTACCGACTTGGTCTGGGGATGTACGACGCCCTGGCCGGTCAGCGAAGCATCGGCCACAGCCGACTCCTGTCCCAACAGCAGATGCGTCAGGCCCTGCCTCTGCTGAAGCCGTGTCAAGGCGGCGTGGCTTACAGCGACGGACAGTTCGACGATGCACGCCTCAACCTGCTGTTGGCCCTCACCGCCGAACAACGGGGGGCAACCCTGCGTACCCGTTGCCGGGTGGTGGAGCTGGAGACCGACGGCACGGGCCAGCTCAAGGCCGCCATCAGTGAATCCGCCACGGGCCAACGGGAACGCTGGTGCGCCTCAGCATTTGTGAATGCCACGGGCATCCGGGCGGATGAGATCCGCCAGATGGCGGAGGCTGATGCTCCCCCAAGGCTGCTCACCAGCCGTGGGGCCCACATCGTGCTGGAGCAGAACCTCTGCCCGGAAGGGCTTGGGCTTCTGGTGCCATCCACCGCGGATGGACGCGTTCTGTTCATGCTCCCCTTCCATGGCCGCACCCTGGTGGGGACGACGGATGAAGCCTGCACCAAGGAGAACGCCACATCCCCTTCTGCAGAGGAGGAGGCCTACCTGCTCAACTACGTGCGTGATTGGTTTCCCCAGCTCCAGCATCCGCAGGTAAGCAGCCGATGGGCGGGGGGACGGCCGCTGCTGAAGCCAGCGGATCAGGGCATGGACAGCAGCCGTGTGGTGCGGGAACACGAGGTGGAAACCCTGGCCTGCGGCCTGGTGAGCGTGATGGGGGGCAAATGGACCACCTGCCGGCCGATGGCTGAAGACACCCTGACCGCGGTGGAACGCCAGCTTTCAGCACCGCTGCCGAAGCCCCAATCCCTGCCGCTGCTCGGGGCAGCCGCCAAGCCTGAACAGACCATCGCCGAACTGCAGCAGCAAGCGTTGGCCCTCGAGGGCCTGCTGCCCGACACACCCGAACGAGCTCAACAGATCCTGCATCTGCAGCACAACTTCGGCCTGTGCGCCGAGGCGGTGATGGCTCAGGCCCCGATGGAGGCACGCGAACCACTGAGCAGTGTGATCCCGATCTGCCGCGCTGAGATCCAGCACGCCATCCACAAGGAGCACGCCCGCTGCGCCGACGATGTTCTGAGCCGTCGCTGCCGGCTTGCGATGGTCGATGCAGCCGAGGCGGAGCGGCTGAGCCCTCTGGTGAACAACGAACTCGAACAGATGTAAAAGCGAACTAGGCGACCTAGATTTTGATGATCAGTCGAGAAATCCTTGCACTGTCTTGTTGTTGAAGATCAGCAGATCTTGCTAGATCTGCTGGCAACCATCGTGGATGCTTTCTCCGAGATCTCGACCGTCTCGAAAGCCACAACGTGCGAGCAAGCGATCGCGATAAGCAAAGACATGCCGGTGGATTTAGCCATCCTGGATCTGTATCTTCCAGATGGTGACGGCAGCGAACTTGGCCTGCGTCTTGTTCAAAGTAATCCCTCAATTCAACTCGTTGTTCTGACAGGAGCACCAGAAGACTTCAAGATTTCCCATGAACTGCGCGGATCAATCCATGCCCTGATCGACAAGCGTGATTCGTTCGATGCACTGCACCACAGCTTGAGCACGATCCTGCAACCAGCACATCAACGTTTGACGCCACGCCAGAGCGAAATCTTCGATCTCCTTGGTGCTGGCAAAAGCACCAAGGAGATCGCGCACATTTTGAACAGCGCCACATCAACGATCGAATCGCACCGCAAAGCCATTGCCCAGAAACTCAAGCTCAGCGGTGCTGAATTGATTCGAGAGGCATCCCTGACACGTCAGATCAACCCGCGCCCATGAGCCAGCACTCCAGATTGAGCCTGGGACAACGGCTGGTCCGCTCCACCGGACTGCAACTGATCCTGGTGGCGGGTTCATTCAGTCTTTTGACTTACACCCTGGGGCGGAACAGCGGGATTCAGGAAAGTGAAGTGCACCGCACCAACCTTTCGATCACTGAGATTCGTGAGCAACTGAGCGGAAAGCTGCGCGTTCCGATGTTTCTCAATGACCTCAACGCATCGGCCATTGATGCCCAGCCTGATCTATTGAAAAACTTCGACGCTCTTGGGCGCCGGTTCTGGCATCAGCTGAAGGCCTTCCCTGTTGATTACATCAATTACGGCGCACCAGATGGCGCCTTTCTGGGCCTGGAACGCGGCTCCGATGATGATGTTCTTCTCTACGAAGACAGCACACGGCTGGGGCGGGGCCAACTGACGGTGTTCTCCCTCTCAGCCGGTGGGGAACGCCTCGAGCCAACCGAGATCATCCCCGGCATGAGTGCCACCCACGAGGAAGCCTGGTACGTCGACACCGTTACAGCTGGACGTTCGAGCTGGAGCAGCATCTACGCCTGGGAAGACCAGCCCGACATTCATTCGGTTTCATACAACACGCCCCTGTTTGACGGTGATGGCCAGTTGCTGGGGGTGATCGGCGTGGACATGGTGATCAACCAACTCAGCAACTGGCTCCACCAGGCGTGGGGGAGCCGAGACGGCCTGGCGGTGCTGATCGAAGCCGATGGACGTCTGATCGCCAGCTCAGACCCCAGCATTCCCCTCACAACAACAGGAGAAAACAACGAGCGCAGCAGCCTCGGCGAGCTGGAGCATCCTCTGGCGGACCTGCTGAACCGGGTCCAACAGGCGCCAGGGGACGCATCGCAGCCTCAACTCTTCCGCCACGAGAACGGAACCTTCCTGCTGCAGTCGACGCCATGGGGCAGTGACCTTGGTCTCGACTGGGTCTTGCTGACTGCCAGCAGTGCCAACGCGGAGGTAACGCAAGCCCGACTCACACTCGCCGTTGAGATCGGCGCTGCCGTGCTGGCTCTGGGCTTCACCCTGCTGCTGAACCGCAGCCTGATCAACAGGATCCTTCAGCCATTGAACGCCCTGCAGCGGGCCAGTCAGACCACCGAAAAGCAAATCAACCAGCTGGAGGATGCCCAGCCTCAGGCCTTGAAATACCGCTGTGAACTGGACCAGAACAGCGGCCAGGAATTGCTGGACCTGAACGTGGCGGTTCAGTCGATGGTGAAGGCCTTCAATCAACTCACCCAGAACCTCACCTCCAAGGAGCAGCAGATCACGCGGATGTTTCAGGAGCAGCGCCTGCAGGATGAACAAGCCCTGAGCCAGATGAACCATCGGCTGAAGGTGAGTCTTGAAGCCGCGGCCATCGCCCACGAAATCAATCAACCCCTGAGCATCCTGCGCCTGACGGCACAACGTTTGCAGCATCAACTACGCGAGCGCGTCGAGGCAGGCGATCCCACCGAACTGCTGGACGCACTGCAGATCCTTGACGATCAAGCCAGCCGGATCGCACAGACAACCGACCAAATGAAGGCGATCATCCGCAATGCGAACACCAGCCTGAGCCGAATCGATCTGCGTGACGTGATGGACAGCATTCAGCTGTACGTGAAGTCCAACCTGATTGAAGCCAGCAGCTGGATCACGACATCTCTGCCCTCCGAGCTGAAGGAACAGCAGGCCTGGGTGGAAGGCGATGCCGTCCAGCTCCAGATCGCCGTGATCAATCTGGTGAAAAATGCTGTGGAGGCCCTGACGCATCAGCCACCAAGCACGGTTGCTCCGGAGATCGCGATTCGACTCGAACGCCGCGAACAGCATTGGGCGATCGTTGTCGACGACAACGGTCCCGGACTGCCTGACGTCCACACCGGTGACATTCCGCTTTACAGCAGCAAGCCTTCCGGCAGCGGCCTGGGACTGTTCATCGTGCGCTCGGCGATGGAGGGCCACAACGGAGAACTGACGCTCGGCGTCAGCCCCAGCGGCGGCACCCGCGCGGTGCTGCTCCTCCCCAGACAGGGCTAGCCCCCCCCAGAACTGGGGATTGCCCGGACCGCTGTTGCCGAGAAGGATCTGAAGATCCTGGAAACAGCATGGTTACGGTCGACCAGCTTTGCTGTCTCGACGGTTTGATCTGGCTTCAGTCAGGCAATGCGGTTGGGGCTCTGACACTCCAGCACCAAACCACCGTCAGCAGAAATCAGCGGAAATGCGCGAAGACCTTCGGTGTCGACGTGCTCAAACGCGATGGCCTCTGGCAGATCGAAGGGGACTGCCAGCTCCTGCAGTTGGAGCGGGGCGTGCATCAGGCGGCGCGGCTGAAACTTGGCCAGGGTCTGCGAATGGAGGCGGCCTTCAGCCCTGAAACCGCCCTCCCACAAGACCTCGCAGGGGTCTGGACCGTTGGCAGCTCCCGCATCCGCAAGCCCGATCACTTCGAAACCTTGCTGGAACAACGGGTGATCGAGGCCTGGCTCACGCCTTCAGTGCCGCTCCCGGGAGGCAGTGATTCCATCGTCAGCATCCCGGTGACGAACGCCCCTGAAACGATGCACCTGATGGTGCGTCGCGACCTGCACCAGCAACCTGCGATAGCGGAGCTGGTGGCCAGCTTGTTCGCTCAGCATCAGCAACAGCCGATTCGGCTCCAGTCGCCTTAAGCCTCCGCGTCCACCTCACCAATCAACCACCAGTTGAATCCATAGGGCGGAAGATTCACAAACCACTCCGGTGAAGCAGGGGGGAATTCACAACCCCACATCACCTCACGGGTGCGCTGACCAGCCCACTCCGAAAGATCCAGACTGAGCGAGGCTCCGGCTGCGGTGACATTGGCGGCCACGAGCACCGTCATCGCCTCGGTGCAGCGGAGATACACCAGCACTCCGGGGTGGGGGCTGTGCAGCAAGCGGAAGCTTCCATGCCGCAGTGCTGGCAGCAGCCGGCGGCAGGTGAGCATGCGCCGGTGCCAATTCAGCAGCGACCCCGGCAGCTGCTTCTGCACCTCCACATTCACCACGCGGTAGTCGTAACCGGGAGCGGTGATCGGGGGCAGCACCAACAGCGGATCAGGAGCCGTGGAGAAGCCACCGTTGCGGGCCGGCGTCCAGGCCATCGGCGTGCGGTTTGGATCACGGTCCCGCAGACCGGGCCAGTCGCCCATGCCCAGTTCATCGCCGTAATACAGGCAGGGCATCCCTGGAAGGCTGTAGAGGAGCCCATGCAGCAACCGGTTGGAGCGTGGATCGCCATTGAGAAGAGGAGCCAGGCGTCGGTTGATGCCCCAGTTCAACCAATGCCCCTGTCCCTGGGGCAGGCCCACCCGGATGGTCTGAATCACCTCATCGCTGATGAGATGGCCATCCCCCAACCAGAGTTCATCGTGATTGCGCAGGGGCAGGGCCCAGCGAGCACCAGATACCGCCTGCTCGGCTTGCATCAGACACTCCCCGAGCTGCTGGGTGCGGCCACTGGCAATGGCGGCAAACAGATGGGCGGTGAGCACGAAGTTGAACGCTCCATGCAGTTCGTCATCCGCCAGGTATGGAGCGGCCTCCTCCACCGGCTGAATCGCCTCTCCCAGCAAGAGCACATCACGGCCATGGGCATCCACCCGCTCCCGCAATCGCTTGAGGAAGGCGTGGGTCTCCGGCAACCCCTCGCAGCGGGTGCCCTCTGACTCGAACAGGAACGGAACCGCATCCAAACGGAACCCGTCAACGCCGCGATCCAGCCAGAAGTCGACCACCTCCAGCATCGTGTCCTGCACCCAGGGGTTCTCGTAATTGAGATCGGGTTGATGACGCAGAAAACGGTGCAGGTAGTACTGCTCGGCAACCGGATCCCACTCCCAGTTGGAAGCCTCGAAGTGCCGGAACAGAACCGGTGCCTCGGCGTAGCGCTTGGGGTCGTCGCTCCAGACGTACACATCCCGTTCAGGACTGCCCTTAGGAGCCCAGCGGGCCCGCTGGAACCAGGGATGCAGATCACTGGTGTGGTTCAGCACCAGGTCCAAAATCACGCGCATGCCCTGGCTGTGGGCCGCCGTGAGGAACCGATGGAAGGAGGAGAGATCCCCCAGGTCTGGATGGATTCCGGTGAAATCGGTGATGTCGTAGCCCCCGTCCCGCAGGGGGGAGGGATAGATCGGGGTCAACCAGAGGGTGTTGACCCCCAGCCAGCGCAGATAGGGCAACCGCGCCGCAAGCCCCTTGAAATCACCGGTGCCATCACCATTCCCGTCGGAATAGCTGCGAACGATCAGCTGATAGATGACCGTCCCTGACCACCACGGAAGCGCTGGGGTCATCCCCCGGTTGCAGATTCACCACTGCTAGACCCGACTGGCCTGATCGTCAGCCCTGTGGCCCTCACCCAAACGCAACTGAGCCGGATGAAGGAGCTCGTGGGGGCTGGGCTGACCCGTCCCCTGGCCTGGCGCCGAGAGCAATTGCAACGGCTCTCCGCTCTGGTGGAGGAGCATGAATCGGAGGTGCTCGACGCCCTCGCCGCCGACCTCGGCAAACCACCCACCGAAGCTTTTTTTGAGCTGGTGGCCCTGCGACAAGAGCTCAAGCTCACCGGCCGGCAGCTGGAGCGGTGGATGCGCCCGCGCCGCGTGGCTGTCCCCCTCTCACTACGCCCTGGCCAGGCCAAGGTTGTGCCGGAACCACTCGGGTGCGTTCTGGTCATCGGCCCTTGGAACTATCCCTTTCAACTGACGCTGCGGCCCTTGATCAGTGCCCTGGCTGCTGGCAACACGGCCGTGCTCAAGCCTTCGGAACACGCCAGTGCCATCGCGGATCTGATTGCGCGGCTGATCCCTCAACACTTCGAGCCTGAGGTGGTGCAGGTGGTGCAGGGAGATGGTGCCGTCGCAGCCAACCTGGTGGCCATGCCCTTCGACCACATCTTTTTCACCGGTGGCGGCAGCATCGGCCGGAAGGTGCTGGAGGGGGCCGCTGCCCACCTCACGCCGGTAACCCTGGAACTGGGGGGCAAGAGCCCCGCCATCGTTCTTGAGGGTGCCGACCTCACGGTGGGGGCGCGTCGCTTGATCTGGGGCAAGGGGATCAATGCCGGCCAGACCTGCATCGCTCCAGACCATCTGCTGGTGGCACCCGCCCTGCGTTCACCGCTGCTGAAGGCGATGGAGGAGGCCCGAACGGAGATGTATGGCGCCGATCCCCTCAACTCCAATCAGCTGGGGCAGATCATCAATGAACGCCAGTTCAATCGGCTGGAGCAGCTGCTGGAGACCGCCAAAGCGGATGGGCGCATCCTGATCGGAGGCGAAATCAGCCGGGAGCAGCGGCGCATCGCCCCCACCGTGATTCGTGTGAATGACCGCAATGATCCGCTGATGGCCGAGGAATTGTTCGGCCCTCTCCTGCCTGTGCTGGTGCTCGAGGACCTCACCACAGCCCTTCAGGAGATCCGCCAAGGCCCCAAACCGTTGGCGCTATACCTGTTCGGCGGCGATGAGGCCCAGCAACAGCAGGTGCTCACCACCACCAGTTCAGGCGGTGTCTGCCTGAACGATGTTGTGATGCAAGCCGGGGTGCCACAACTGCCCTTCGGCGGCGTCGGTGCCAGCGGGATGGGCAGCTACCACGGCCAAAGCGGCTTCGACACGTTCAGCCACCACAAGGCGGTGCTCAAGCGCCCCTTCCGCTTTGATTTCAAGCTGCGCTACCCGCCCTACCAGGTAGATCTCAACCTGCTGAAGCGGCTGGCAGGATAAGGCGCACTCATCACCAGCACATCCCTTCTGCAGCAGGTGCTCTGGGGGACTGGCGCTTTACCTCAGGCACCGTATCTTGCGGGCATCTGCCAGAGACGAATGCGCCGTACCGCTCTTGCCGCCCTGCTGCTGACGGCCTGGTTCCCCCTGTCAGCCACGGCTGCCTCGGTCACGGTGCGGTCCGGCGAAACACTTTCAGATATCGCTAACCGCTACCGGGTGAGCGTTGGCACGTTGATGCGGATGAATGGGATCCGCAATCCAGACCTTGTTCAAGCCGGGAGTCGCCTGCAGGTGCCAGGTCCCACCGTGACTGCAGGCCCGGGCCGCCATCGCGTCCACAGCGGTGAAACCCTCAGCAGCATTGCCAACCGATACCAGGTCCGCAGTCGCGACCTGATGGCCCTCAACAACCTGCGCAATGCCAACCACGTTGAGGTCGGCCAGACCCTGCGACTTCCGAGCAATGCCGTGATGCCCCGTCCGGCCTTCAAGCCGGTGGCTGTGACCCCGATCCCGGGAGCCACGGAACACACCGTTGCCAAAGGGCAGACCCTCACGCAGATCGCCAAGGCCTACAAGCTGCCGGTGGCCAGCCTGATCAGCATCAACCAGCTGATTGATCCCAACAAAGTGGAGGTGGGCACGCGCCTCTACCTGACCGATCCCTCCCTCCAGAAACCCATCACCACCCAGGTGCAGCCGGCAACAACCAAACCGGTTCAAGCCAAGGCCGAACCCGTCCAAACCAAGGCCGTCCAAACCAAGGCCGTCCAAACCAAGACAGTGCAAACGAAACCGGTTCAGGCCAAAAAACCGGTGGTCAAGGCCAAGCCGGTCGAGGCCGCCAAGCCCAAGCAGACCCTGGCTAAATCGGCTGACTGGCGCTCCTATGGCCCGCTCCAGGTGGACTGGGGCAACTGGCAAGCCATGGGTGGAAGTCAAGTGGTCCCCACCCTCAATGCCCAGGGGCAGGCCCTTTATCTGGCTGTGAACTGTTCCGCCAAGAAGATCAATGCCACCGGTGCCGATGGGAGCTGGAAAACCTGGGAAGCACCGAAGAGCCGCTTCGAAAAAGACCTTGTGAAGGACCGTTGTCAGCTCAAGGCCTGATCTGAATCAGGCGGCGTAATCGAGCGGCCAGGGGGAATCCAGGAATCTCCGGCCGCTTTCGCGGAGATAGAGCCGCTGAGCACCGTCGTTGCTTTCCTGGATCAACTCCTCTTGCACGAGCCGACGGGCCAACCAGGTCCAGCGGTCGTGGCGGCCGGGCTCATGCAGAGCCAGGTGCTCTCCAAGGCGACGCATTTCCGTGCCGTCCTGCTCGGCCAGATGGGCGAGGAGCGTTTCCACCTGGGCTGACCAGTCGCGTCGTTTGGGGGAGTCCACGCAGCGATCGCAGCGACCACAGGGCCCCACCAACTCACCGACAGCAAGCAGCAACGCCTGTTCACGGCACATTTCACCCTCAGCGACGGCCTCCATGCGACGCAGCTGCTGCTGTGCCAGGTCCAGGCGGCGACGGTCCTCCAAGGCATCGCTGCCCCGGGCCGAGGCCCGCATGGCCCAGCCCAGGCTGGTGCGATCACCCGGCGAAAACAGCACCTGGCAATGGGCTGGATTGCCGTCTCTGCCGGCGCGGCCCGATTCCTGCAGATAGCCCTCAGGTGTGGCCGGCAGATCGAGATGAAGCACGAGCCCCACATCGCCACGGTCAACGCCCATGCCGAAGGCCACCGTCGCCACCAGGACGGGCCGCTCGTGCTCAAGAAACAGCCTCAGAGCCTGCTGGCGGGTCTCCGGATCCAAACCGGCGTGATACGGCGTAGCGGCAACCCCTTGGTCAGTGAGACGTTCGGCCCACTGCTCCACCGAACGACGGGTGCGGGCATAGATCAGCGCAGCACCACGGGACATCTCCAGTGCCTCCAACACCTGCGGCATGGGGTCCCTGGGGCGCCGCTGCATCGTGTAGTGCAGGTTGTCCCGGCGGGCCGAACTCACCTGCACGAGCGGGCGACGCAGATCCAGCAGGCGAATGATGTCAGCCCGCACCCTTGGGGCTGCCGTCGCGCTGAGTGCCAGCATCGGCACTCCCGGGCAGAGGCTGCGGATCTGACCCAGGCGGCGGTAATCGGGACGGAAGTCATGCCCCCAGGCACTGATGCAATGGGCTTCATCCACCGCCAGGGCCACCAGTCGGCCCTCCCTGGCATGACGTTCCAGCATCAGCCGGGTCTGCTCACCCTGAAGTCGTTCCGGCGCGATGTAGAGGAGTCTCAGCGTGGCGTCCTGCAGCTGCTCCAGGGCCTGCTGTCGTCGAGCTGGCTCGAGTCCGGCATGCAGACAAGCCGCAGCGATTCCCCGTCGCTGCAGGGCCATCACCTGGTCCTCCATCAGCGCCACCAACGGTGAGATCACCACCACCAGGCCCTCGCGCACCAAGGCCGGCAGCTGATAGCAGAGCGACTTACCGCCACCGGTGGGCAGCACCGCCAGCGCGTCCCGACCA
This sequence comes from Synechococcus sp. N32, assembly GCF_900473895.1. Lineage (NCBI taxonomy): Bacteria > Bacillati > Cyanobacteriota > Cyanophyceae > Synechococcales > Synechococcaceae > Synechococcus > Synechococcus sp. N32. The sequence goes on along the minus strand of NZ_UCND01000002.1, from coordinate 4,811 downwards.
GCCAGCACAGCATCCACCACGGGCCGTTGCCCGGGGCGGAAGCCATCCCAGCCGAAGTGGGTCTGCAGTGCACGCTCGAGCGAAGCCAGAACACACCAGATGTGGAGGCTTCAGATTATCGAGCACAAGATCTGGAGTCAGGCCAGCGGTGGCGGATCCAATTGATCGGGGGACTCCTCCACCAGCTGGAGCCGCACCCGCTTGCCACCCGCGAGCTCTCCCAACGACACCCGCAAGGTGGCGCCGCTGAGGGTCTGCAGAGCATTCAGCACATCGCGCAGGTAGGGCGTGCTGCTTCCGCTTTCAACCCAGAGCCGCTCCTGAAGCCCCCCCAAGCGCCGCCAGGAGGTGTGCAGCTTCAGCACCGCCGACTCAAGGGCCTGGGCCTGGCCCACCGCATCAGCCAGCAGGCCGAGGGCATCCAAGCGCTGGGCCTCCTGCATGGCACGGTCCAGGTCCAGTTCCCCCTGCTGGAAAGCCCGCACTGCAACACCCGACTCGGTTGCCTTGGTGATCCAGCGTGCTGTGCTGGTGACGTCCTTGATCCGGTCGAGTTCAGGCTCATCGCGGAGCACCTTGCGCAGATCTTCCTGCTGCGGCTCAGGAAGCTTGGCCAGTTCCCGCACCAGAGGGGCCACCGCACGGGGTGGCAGCAGGTTCTCCTGGGTGCGCTGACGAATTTCCTCCGGAAGCAAAGGGCTGGTGGCCGCCGTGAATTCATCCGTGAGGCGGCGCACCTGCTTGCGGGTGATTTCCTGCCCCTCGTTGGCGGCTTCGGAAATCATTAGCTGCACTTCGGGAACCGCCTGAGCGGTTTCCATGAAGGCCCGCTTGGAGAACTGATTGACGCTGCTCTCTTCCAAGGTGCCGTCGCTGAGCATGCTGTCGGCGGATTCCGCCAGTTGAATCAAGCCGTAGGCACGGGTCTTGCTGATTTCCCGCTCCCGCAGCCACTGCAGAAATCCTGCGCCCCGGGCTTCACCACCTCGCTTCTCCTTGTCCCGCACAGCGCGGAGGATGCGACCGCGCCAGATCTCGGTCTGGAGATCAAAGCGGTCGCAGACGGCCCAGGCCTGTTCCAGCCGAGCCAGAAATTCCATCGTGCTGATGTCGTCCTGCTCCGGGTCCGGCAAATCCAGCTGAAGCAGCGACGGATCTGGATCAAGGGCGATGGAACTGGTCAAAGGGACGCCGACGACGAAGGGACGACATTCTGTGACGCAGCGGTCATCACCCTCCATTCCACGAGATACGCTCCGATTGCATCTCCTTATGCCCAGCGATGGCGATCACCCGCGGCGCCAAGGTGCGCATCAAGCGTCCTGAGTCCTACTGGTTCAACGAAGTTGGCACCGTTGCCTCCATCGACACCTCGGGAATCCGCTATCCCGTTGTCGTTCGCTTCGAAAAGGTCAACTACAGCGGCCTGCAGGGCGTTGACGGTGGCATCAACACCAATAATTTCGCCGAAGCGGAACTCGAGCCGGCCTGAGGCCGTTGCCTGAACTCCCTGAAGTCGAGACGGTCCGTCGGGGACTGGCAGACCGTCTTGTCGACTTCAAAATCGCGCAGGTTGAAGTCTGCAGGCCAAGGGCCATTGCCAGCCCTGGAGGTCCTGATGAGTTTGTTGCTGGCCTCTGCGGAATGACGGTGGGGCAGTGGCAGCGCAGAGGAAAATATCTGATGGCAGCCCTGGAGCCCAAAGGAGGTGTTTGGGGTGTGCATCTGCGCATGACCGGCCAATTCCAATGGCATGAGCAGCCCTCAGAACCGTGCAAACACACCCGTGTTCGCTTCTGGAACTCAAAAGAGCATGAGTTGCGCTTTGTGGATGTGCGCAGCTTCGGAGAAATGTGGTGGGTTCCTCCGGGCCAACCAACGGAAGAGGTGATCACAGGCTTAACGCGACTCGGGCCTGAACCCTTCAGCACCGACTTCTCTGCCAGTTATCTGAAGCAGAAACTCAAGGGCAGCAGCCGACCGATCAAAACAGCGCTGTTGGATCAAGCCCTGGTGGCTGGAGCGGGCAACATCTACGCGGATGAATCCCTCTTCGCATCAGGCATCGCCCCTTTCACGCCCGCAGGGCAGCTGGAGCTCAAGCAACTGGAGAGGTTGCGGGATGCCCTGGTGAATGTTCTCACCATCAGCATTGGAGCCGGTGGCACCACCTTCAGTGATTTCCGCGATCTCGAGGGGGTGAATGGCAACTATGGCGGCCAGGCCTGGGTCTACCGACGTGGTGGAGAACCCTGCCGCAGCTGTGGAACGCCCATTCAAAGGGAAAAGTTGTCGGGCCGAAGCACCCACTGGTGCCCGACCTGTCAAAGCTGATTGGACAGCGGAAGTGCAGAGAGAACCTCCCGATAGGGAGGACGAAGCACGCCGAATTCGGTGATGAAGCCCGTCACCAGATGAGCCGGAGTGATGTCGAAGGCAGGGTTCCAGGCCTGGGCCCCAGGAGCCGCGACGTCCACTCCCTTTGCGTGGGTGATCTCCTCTGCATCGCGTTCCTCAATGGTGATCGCGTCCCCATCAACCGTCGCTCGATCAATGCTGCTGCCAGGGGCGCAGACATAAAAGGGAATGCCGTGGGCTCGGGCCACAAGCGCCAGGTTGTAGGTGCCGATCTTGTTGGCAACATCGCCATTAGCAGCAACACGATCACAACCCACCATCACGGCATCCACTTCACCCCGGCGCATCAGCAATCCACTGGCTCCATCAACAATCACGGTGCAGGGAACCCCGAGACAACCCAATTCCCAGGCAGAGAGAGCAGCCCCTTGCAAGCGGGGACGCGTTTCATCCAGCCAGGCATGGCACAGCAGGCCACGGGCATGGGCGGCTGCAATCACCCCGAGGGCGGTACCAACGCCTCCCGTAGCGATGGCACCCGTGTGGCAATGGTGCAGGACACGGCAGCCCTGAGCCAACAGGGAAACGCCATGATCCACTAGCCGCTGGGTCAGCAGACGATCCTCCTGCTGAAGCGCAGCGGCCACACCGGCGAGCGCATCAACATCAACTGGAGAGGCGGACCCCATGGCCGCCTGCATCCGATTGAGGGCCCACCCGAGGTTGACAGCGGTTGGCCGTGATGCACGCAGGCCTCGGATCGCAGTGGGGAGGTCATCTCCGGAGCGCGCCGCCAGAACAACCCCCCAGGCCGCCGCAATACCGATCGCGGGTGCACCACGCACAGCCATGGAGGAAATAGCTTCAGCAACCTCCTGCCAACGGTGCAATTGCATGAAGACCACAGCACCGGGAAGTTGTCGCTGGTCCAGCAACTCCAGATGATCACCGCTCCAGCGGCAACTGGGGGGAAGCGTCAATGCACGTGGGCCGCTATGTCCTGTATAGAAGACGGAGGGATAAGCGGATTGTGACCGCAAACCAAACCCAGCGCGAACGATTAACTGAGGTGATGCAGGGCATCCACCAACGCGGATGGTGCGATGGCACCGGCGGGAACTTCAGCATGGTGCTTCAGCATCAGCCCCTGCAGTTGCTGATGGCACCCAGTGGTGTGGACAAGGGGCAGGTACCTGCCGATCAGCTGATTGTTGTGGATGGGCAAGGCAAGGTTTTAACGGGCAAGGGAAAAGCCAGTGCCGAAACAGCGCTGCATCTACGCATTGTTGAAGCAACCCAAGCTGGAGCTGTACTACACACCCATTCCGTCCCCGGGACAGTGTTGTCCCGCCATTACGAAAACACAGGAGGGATTGTCTTGGAGGGCTGGGAAATGCTGAAAGGCCTGGTAGGAATCAACACCCACGCCAGCAGCATCACCATTCCTGTGATCCACAACAGTCAGTCAATGGATGAGCTGGGCGAGGCCATCGCACCCTTTCTGGAAACATCGCCCTACGGGTTTCTGGTGGCCGGGCACGGCCTTTACGCGTGGGGGGCTGACCTAAATGCAAGCAAACGACACCTGGAAATCTTGGAATTTCTATTGAAGGTGAGATTGACCCAAATGCAGATTGGAGATCAAAGATGAATCAACAACATCTTCTGCTCGACATCGAGGGAACAACATGCCCAATGAGCTTTGTCAGCGACGTTTTGTTCCCCTTCGCCAAGCAAGAACTAAGCCACTACATCAAACAACACTGGGACGAGAGCCCTCACAAGAAGCCAATCCAAGCCGCCAAGAAGGAATGGCTGAATGACCAATCTCCCGAAAGCATGAAGATCAAACAGCAGGTTGCAAAGCGGGAAACGGAGGAGATGGACGGATTAATTCAATACCTGAAACACTTGATTAGAATCGACAAAAAGTCGACAGCATTAAAAGATCTACAGGGAAGAATCTGGGAATACGGATACAACAATGGAGACCTCAAGTCTCAACTATTTCCAGAAACGGCTGAATGCCTGCGGGAATGGCGCGAGCAAGGAATAACCTTATCCGTCTATTCATCGGGCAGCATTCAAGCTCAGAAACTGCTTTACAGGCACAGCCCTGCGGGTGACCTTGAAAAAGTTTTTAGCCACTGGTTTGACACCCATACAGGCCCTAAAAAATCCACAGAGAGCTACACAACAATCGCCAAACAGCTCCAAATCTCGCCCAACAAGATTTGGTTCGTGAGTGACAACGGAGCTGAATGCGATTCCGCTCGTTCGGCAGGAATACACACCCTCTTCAGCCTTCGTGAAGGGAATCCTGACCGGGACCCACGGGATCACACAGTGGTTCAATCACTCCGCGAGGTAAGTGCTCACCTAACAGCAGAACAATAACCAACAAAAAAGCCACCTCATGGTGAGGTGGCTTCTTCGTGGGTGGTGATGGTGAT
>NZ_UCND01000010.1:0-31495 GCF_900473895.1 Synechococcus sp. N32 | reverse complement strand
TCCCTCTACCCCTGCTGCTCAGCGTTGGACTATTCGAATCCGACAAGGTGAGTTCTACCGCCGACGACGGTCGCAGCCATGACCACGGACACCATCACCACAGCCATGAGCACGGTGACCATCAGGACATCGAGGGATTCACCTCCCTGTCATTCAAGAGTGATGGGCCCTTCGCATTGCGCAAGTTCCAGAACTTCCTCGACAACCAGATGCCCCAGGAGGTGTTTCGGGCCAAGGGAGTCTTGTGGTTCAACGAAAGCGAACGCCGCCATGTGTTCCATCTGGCAGGCAAACGCTTCTCCATCGACGACACCGACTGGACCGGTGAGCGCAAAAATCAATTGGTGCTGATCGGCCGCGAAATCGACCACGTCAAACTGCGGGAACAACTACAAGCCTGTGTGGCGCATTGAATCAAAGGACACCGAACCCTCGCCGTAACTCGAGTTGTGGTTGTTCCGTCTTGACGCTGGTTCTCGTAGGGCGTGACAACGGAATCGCTTTTGCACCACACCCAGAGCAGCCATTGTTTTGTTATCAGGTCGAGATAACGGAGCGAGCTGACCAAAACGTCCCCGTTCTTCTGCTGCATCGCCAAATCAACAACGTTGCTCAAGGCCAATCGACGCGCAAGGCTGTCCATACGATCGAACTACACACAAGCGACACATGGTCGACCACAACCAGCAAAAGCTCACAGCTCGCGAGATGGTGCGAGCCCACGCCTACCCGGTGCTTGCGGGTGTTAGCAGTCTTAGCCTGCTCAGCATCACGGTTCTGCTGATTCCACAAGCCGTCAAAACCCATCGCTACAACCGCTGCATCGACGCACAGATCGCCATGCGGGTCGGCATCAATCCAAAGGGAGGCACAGCTGCCGGCAAGATGAATTACCTCAAGGCCGTTGAACACTGCGAAGGCTTCTAAACCGATGAACGCCATCCAACAGTTATTGGCTCTCAGCTTCGGGGTTTTGGCCCTGTTGGTGAACACAACGCCAGGGATGGCCCACGGAAAGGGGCTCTATGGCACCGAAGCCGAAGCCCGGCAGCGGGCAGCTGAAATCGGTTGCAGCAGCGTTCACGAGAACAACGGAAGCTGGATGCCTTGCACGGATGAACGGGAACTCCACCAACAGCTGCGCAAGCAATGAAAGCCTCCAGAACAACGAGCCGACAAGCGCGGCGCGTCCATCGCTGGCTGGTGCCGATCGCCGCAGCACCACTGCTAATCACCGCAGGAACCGGCTCCCTCTACAGCCTGCTGCTGGAGCAGAACATTGATGCCTTCTGGCTGCTCAAGCTGCACACAGGACAGTTCGGCTGGCTCAATCTTCAGCCCGTGTACCCAATCCTACTGGGAACTCTCACAATTGTTGTAACCGTGTCTGGGCTGACGATGCTGCTCAGGCCAGCGCGCACAAAAGGGAGTTGAGATCAATCAGCGCAAGTGCAGCCGCAGGATCCACTGCCATGGCAAGGCTCGTGGTTGGGATGGCCGGTGGCACAGGCCTCTGAACAGAAACTCTGACCATCGCGAACAACAACCTGGGACGCCTCCACCTCACAGGTGCAACGCGAACAGGCACAGGGAGTAGCAGGAGCCATCACAACAAATCAACCAACTGTTGTATAGGCCTAAAAAAGATGACCACAGAAGAAACACACCATTTCCACACACAATTCATGTAGAAAAATTGACAATGATTCTCACATTACTGGGCGATCGACAAGCAAAGAGCCACTTCCAGCAACAACAACAAAAACAGGAGTCACAAGAAAAGGCCAACAATCACAGCGCAACAGACTAAATAGCACAAGCGAAAGCAACTAAATCCGCCGCAAAGCAATCAGGGAGCAGAAAAATAACTAGAGCAGCAACTCAAAGCAAATGAACAAAAATAGTCAACTGAGAAGCAAGACGCTTCGCGAAATAAATGCATGGTGCTATCAAAGGGCGTCCCACCTTTCACTCACAGGTCACGACAAGGAGGCACAGGCCCTAACAGAGGAGCACATGGAGTCACTCCAGAATACCAAGCCCGAAGAAACACTTTGGGTCGGGCATTAACAGAGACAACTTCTTTATCGCGGCGGCGCAATGTGTTATATCTTACCTCGAAGAAAGCAAATATCACAAGGAGAGACAAAACCAAAAAGCTACATCGTGCTATAAGGGACATCAAATACGCACGAGATCTTGGTATACCAACTCATAAATAGCAAAAGTATTCAATTATGAAAATTAAGCACAACCCAGTGTAGCAAAAAGCACAAGCCAGTACATCAATGAACACTGAGCACCAGCATCGAAAAAACAGAGGGAGGCCCATATCCTTAAATTCGTACGAAACATTCAACCTGGAAAAGCCTCAAGCTGGAGAAAATATAGAAATAACAGTAAAGAGTGGAGTTATAAGGATTGCGGGCAACCAATCGAACAATACAAAAGACATAACTTTAGCTTTTGCATGCAGAGCAGATGCTTTCAAATTCCATTACCCAGAAGACCTAGAAATCACAATAGAAGCCATAACAGACACAACTTACGTAGTTGAATCAATAGGCAAAAAAGGATCCGACACAAGCGATGCAATTATGGAATGGATCATTCAACTGCATATAGTGAGGAACGAGACAAATCTAGAAAACAGACTAATGAAATTTTTTAGATTACTGATAACCAGACTAGGTAAAAGAACACCAGAAGGGCTACTGCTCGAGCACACACTCCCTCATGCACGCATTGCTGAAATAATTGGATCTACGAGATCAACCGTATCAAGAACGATTGGCAGTCTTAGGAAGTCCCAACAAATTTATATTGATGAACTAAAGGAACAGATTATTTTACCTGTGGATTAACTAACGCCCGCAACGACATGTACCACCCTTCCACTTGGAGCACTTGGATTTCTTGCAACCCTTTTTCTTATATTGTGCAAGTCGGTTTTCGGAAGACTCGGCCAAGACCCTAAAAAACGTTTCGTTCAACAATACCGTCTCTAGCGGAAATGGATCTAGACACGGGGAGTGACAAAAGGCACAATATCGCGAGTCATCTGGTCCGAGTCAAGGCATACCAAAAGCATAAGAGCGCTTGCTTCCATTGAGGAAAAAGGCAATACCCGTATCAAATAAACCCTGGGATGTATAGAAAGCTACTCTCAATTGAAGTAAACGAGTAGCAGGCGACACAGCAGAGCAGCAATATATGTTTGCCCAACTCGGGCCTTCCTGTGTGAGGAATTCAATGAAGCTTTTCCAGCAACTGCTGGTGGCTCCTGCCGCCCTTGGCCTTCTGGCCTCCGGCGCCAATGCCGCCGAGCTGAACATCAACGGCGTTTCTGATTACGCGGCTTCCGCTGATCAGGTCACCAGCGTCACCCAATTCTCCGACGTCTACCCCACCGACTGGGCCTATCAGGCTCTGGCCAACCTGGTGGAGACCTACGGCTGCGTCGCCGGCTACCCCAACGGCACTTTCCGTGGCAACCGGGCCATGACCCGCTACGAAGCGGCTGCCCTGCTGAACGCTTGCCTCGACCGGATCACTGAAGTGACCGACGAGCTGCGTCGTCTGCTCAAGGAATTCGAAACCGAGCTGGCCATCCTCAAGGGTCGCGTTGACGGCCTCGAGGCCCGCGTGGGCGAACTGGAAGCAACCCAGTTCTCCACCACCACCAAGCTGAAAGCCAAGGCTGACTGGGTTTTCGGTGCAGTTAAGGCTCACGGCGAAGGCAGTGATGCTTTTGAAGCCGAGAACGGTGGCACTTCCTTCAGCTACAACCTGGCGCTGAACCTGGAGACCTCCTTCACCGGTAAGGACCTGCTCTACACCCGCCTGCGTTCAGGCAACATGAGCAACGTCTACGGCGGTCTGTTCTCTCAGGAGTACGGCTTCGATTCCGGCAACACCGTCAAGATTGCCCGCCTGTACTACAGCTTCCCTGTTGGTGACGACTTCACCGTGGTTGGCGGCCCTCGCGTCCGTATGGACGACATGCTGCCCGTCTGGCCTAGCGCTTATCCCGCTGCCATGACCTACGACTTCTTCACCTACGCCGGTGCCCCAGGTGCTTACAACCTGGCCCTCGGCGCTGGTGCTGGTGTGTACTGGAAGTCTGATGACCTCACCATCTCCACCAGCTACCTGTCGATCAACGGCAACGACAGCAACCCCAACACCGGTGGCATCGGCACCAACGGCGCCGACTTCAGTGCCACCACTCAGATCGCTTATGCGCCTGAGAACTGGGGTATCGCTGCTGCCTACACCAAGGCTTCTGGTAACTCTGAAAAGCTCTACGTCGGCAATGCCAACCCTGACGGTATCTACATCTCAGGGCTTGGTGGTCAGACCAACTCCTGGGGTCTGAGCGCCTGGTGGATGCCTGAAGAGTCCGGCTGGATTCCTTCCGTCAGCACCGGTGTGGGCATGACCTACGCCGACGCTCCTGGCGATGATGAGGAAAGCGCATCCTGGTATGTGGGCCTCGAGTGGTCTGACGCCTTCATCGCAGGCAACTCCCTGGGTATGGCTGTGGGTCAACCCACCTTCGATACCGATGGTGATGGTGCTGGCTACGCCTGGGAATTCTTCTACAAGTTCCAGGTCACCGACAACATCAGCGTGACTCCTGCCATTACCTATCTGGCGAAGCCCTTCCCTTCCCAGGACTCCGATGGCATGAACGCCCTCAGCGGTCTTATCAAGACCCAGTTCAAGTTCTGATCCTTGGTTTGAGGCCCCTTCTGGGGTCTCGTCCTCTTAAGATTCTTCAGCTCTCCGCCCCGGTGGAGAGCTTTTTTATTGGGCTCCAGCGAGGAAAGAATGGTCTTAACCGATACATAAACAACCCTTGGGTTGCTGTTACCGACGTGGTGATCTCGCGCCAATAGCGTGGAGCCGCTGGCATGTCTTGCCGGCACTTTTTCTCTTGCTGTGAGAATCTAAAATGAAGCTTTTCAGCAACTGCTGGTTGCTCCTGCTGCCCTTGGCCTTCTGGCCACCGGCGCCAATGCCACCGAGCTGAACATCAACGGCGTTTCTGATTACGCGGCTACTGCTATTAGCAACAGCCTTGAGCAGCTCACCAGCGTCACCCAATTCTCCGACGTCTACCCCACCGACTGGGCCTATCAGGCTCTGGCCAACCTGGTGGAGACCTACGGCTGCGTCGCCGGCTACCCCAACGGCACTTTCCGTGGCAACCGGGCCATGACCCGCTACGAAGCGGCTGCCCTGCTGAACGCTTGCCTCGACCGGATCACTGAAGTGACCGACGAGCTTCGTCGTCTGCTCAAGGAATTCGAAACTGAGCTGGCCATCCTCAAGGGTCGCGTTGACGGCCTCGAGGCCCGCGTTGGCGAACTGGAAGCCACCCAGTTCTCCACCACCACCAAACTCAAAGGACAAGCCTCCTGGGTGTTCGGAGCCAGCCGCTTCAAAGGGTCCGCATCCCGGCTGCGTTCGGACAGTAATTCCGAGTTCGGCGGAACGGTATTCAATTACGACCTTCAGCTGGGGTTGGCGACCTCCTTCACCGGCAAGGATCAATTGACCACGGTGTTGCGTGGCGGCAACTTCGACGGTGACGGCAACATCTTCGGCAGTGGCGGGCCGTCGGGGCTGGCCACCTTGGAAACTGCTTTTCAGGAGGGTGATCGCCCCAATCTGGTGGCGATCGACAAACTCTTCTATTCCTTCCCGTTGGGAGATGAGATCACCATCACCACCGGCCCGATTGTTGGCCAGGAGGACATGCTCGCGATCTGGCCGAGCGTCTATCCCAGTGATCCGATTCTCGATGTGCTCACGGTGAATGGAGCTCCGGGGGCTTACAACAAAAACAAAGGTGCGGGCGTGGGCATCAGCTGGGCAGCGGAAAGTGGAGCTCGCGCGTCGGCCAACTATGTGGCGGCCAATGGTGCATCAAGCGACACCCGTTCCGGTGGTTTCGCCACCGACGATGCGGGAGGCACCGGCACCCTGCAGCTGGGTTGGGAGGGTGAGAACTGGGGTGTTGCTGCCCTGTATTCCAAGGTTCAGAACGGTCAAGACCTGATCGTGTACGCCACGCCCTTCGCCAGTGATCGCTTTAGTGATCGGGGCGTTACCCACGCCTATGCCCTCGATGGTTTCTGGCAGCCGTTGGAGAGCGGTTGGCTTCCTTCGCTGTCGCTCGGTTGGGGCATCAATCAATCCGACACCCAGCGCAAGGGCCAGGTGAGCACCAGTCAGTCCTGGAGGGCTGGACTGGAATGGAGCGATGTGTTGATGGCAGGGAACAACGCCGGAATGGCTGTGGGCCAGCCTGTTTTTGCGACTGATCTGCGTGGTGGCGACACGGCTGCCGATGGCCAGTTCATCTGGGAGTGGTGGTATCAGTTCCAAATGACCGACAACATCAGCGTGACCCCGGCGCTGTTCTATCTGTCGCGACCGATGGGTGAGCTCACCCCGAATGGTTCAACCTTTCAGCAACTGGGCGGCCTGATCAAAACGACATTTGTGTTCTGAGCCGAGGGTTCTTGCGCTTGATTTGAGGTCAACTGAGGCTGACTCCTGCCATCGGTTTGTTGATCTGCGCCCTCTCACCGTTTTCATGCGTGGGGCTGCTGTGGTGGATATTTGCCTGAATGGCGAAACAAATAAAGAAACCCCCCATCTCAATGAGATGAGGGGTACATCAAAAAAGGCAGATCAATCAGGCACTGACCTTGGAATTTCCCATGTTGTCAAGCGCTTCAGAAACGCGCTTGAAGTTAAAGCCCATACCGCGCAAGGCATGCCAGAAGTGTCCTTGCAGGAAAAAGAATGCAAGGTAGAAGTGCGTATTGGCCAGCCACGCTCGGGCTGAGTGGGCACCCCCCTCAAGAGCAGTTGTGTCGCTGAAGTAGGGAGAGAAGGCGAAGTTCAATTTCAATGGATCGCCATACAACTCAACGGGGTAAATTGTTGTATTTTGAGCACACCAAATTGCGGTCACAAATCCCATCAGAGCTACACCAGCAAGCGAGTAAGACAGGATCGATTCGCCGTTGTAGATCAAGACCTTTTTGAAGGGTCCGAAAGGGCTGGAGATGATATGCCAAACACCCCCAATCGTGAGAATGAAGGCCAAAACAGCATGGCCACCCATCACGTCTTCAAGACTACTGATGGAGAGAAAATTAGCCTGATAACCCCACACCATGCCGAGGTCAATATTTGGTTCAACCTGTCGAACAGCTCCGATAGCGCTGTCGTAAATTCCATGGCGCTTTGCCCATTCAACGAAGGCAATGGCTCCGAGGCCGAGAAAAATCAGGTGATGCCCCAAGATGAACGTGAGCTTTTTGCTATCACTCCATTCAAAGTGAAACTTTTGGGCGCGGCCTTCAGCCTCTGAAAGGTCCTTGGGCGCTCGAAGTGTATGCCAGATTCCAGCTGCTCCAAGAACAGCAGATGAAACCAGATGGAATGCTGCGATCGCGATGAGGGGTTGTTGGTCAACGATTACAGAGCTTTCCCCTACGCCGAAGCCAAGGCCGGCGAGATGTGGAATCAAAATCAGCCCTTGTTCTCCCATTGGCAGTGTTCCGTCATAACGGGCCAACTCAAACAAGGTGAATGCACCTGCCCAAAACATGATTAAACCTGCATGGGCAGCGTGGGCTGCAATGAAAGAACCGCTGCGCTTCGCGACTCCTGCATTTCCAGCCCACCAGTCATAACTGACTGATGAACTTCCGTAAGACTGCATTTTCAAAAAGATGCGGCATAAAAAACATAATGAGTGCTGTCTGTCGAATAAATCTGCTTTTACATAGCTTTGCAGGGGTAAGTCATATTTAACCGGTCAAAGAGTCATTTGATTTGAGTGCTTTGTCTTTGGTCTATTGATCAATTGATATGGATCATTTGATCTTCTGGATTGAATTCTTTGAACTGCCCAATGAAATTATTTTGCCTCGACAAGAGAGTTAATCTGACGTCTGATTGCAGCCAATTGATGGCAGAAGTTGTATCAAATATACCCGCGCAAAGAATGAAGTACTCTCTGTATTGTACTTGGGTCTGCATGATTTGCAGCCTCGTGCAAACCATGCTTCAGCCACACATGTTTTGTTTATTAAAGATCTATTGAAAAAAAATCTACCTCCCGGAATTGCCTACGAGAGATAGATCGCTTTGAATTTGCCGAAACCCGTCCAAGGTCGACACGGTAATTATCCTGCTCTGCGATGTCTTGAATGTTGGCAACGCATCAATCGAGTGTTAGATCCTGAACATCTTTCAAGTCAAATGATCAAGGATCAGAGTGGCAGTCTTGCTCAGAGTGTTGCCCACTCAGACGGCAACACACTATCGATGATCTTGAAGCTTTTTCCCCCATCGGGCTGAAGGATGTATGCGACTCCTTGCGGTTCAGGATAGATTCCTGTCACGGCTTCAAAAGGATCATCATGTCCGATAATGACTTTGTTGGTTCCTGCTAGAGGTTGACGCGTTAATAAAGGCATGACATTCTTTTTCATCAGTTCAACATGACTTTTGGTGTAATCCTCATAAGGTAAAAAGTTTAAACGGGAATCTTTTTGGGTCCATTCTCCAAATGCAAGGTTTGCTGTTTTCCAGGACCGGCAATACTCACTAACAATAATTTCACCGACTGGGATCTCCTTTGCAGCAAATGCCATGCCAATCTCGTAAGATTCTTTGATGCCCTGAGTGCTCAGCTTTCGCTGTGAACTGCAATCATTAAGGCTCATCAGAGGATCAGCTTGGTCTGCATAATCCTTCACCGTCGTTGCATGACGAAAATAAATGACATATCCTCCATCCTTGAGTGAAGCCAGCAATACTGATTTCCCAATACTCGGTTCTGAACTCAGACCAATGCTTGGTGTGTTGATATTTTGATCCGCTATGGTTTTAGCCTCATCCTCATTAGAGGAGACACCAGATTCACTGTTGTGTCCGCATGCACTCAAAAGCAATGCAGTGAACAATGGAATAAAAATTTTAGTCATGAGATTGGTGGTTGAAGTGCTTACTTTGCTTTCAGTAAAGCCAGGGTTTTGTTCTTCCTTGTTTGGGAGTTGAAGGCGCTGCTTTGGCTGCCATTTTTTCTTTAAGTTTGCTCATGCCCATTCGTTTTTCGCCAAAGCTTTGTATAGAAGCAGAACCGAGCTGTTCATTGTTGCAGTAGAGTGTGATTTTGCTTCCGTAACTTTTCAATTTTGATAGGGACATAGGCAGTCTAAAGTTATCTCAAAAATAAATTTTTAGTTGATGTTCTTGTGTGTCCTCTGAACTCAAAGCATGTTGACGCTCAATGACATTTTCAATTGTGGTTCGATGGGCTTCTGCAATTGCATCAACAAGGCCTATCGGCCATTCCGACCCGCAGCGCATCTGTGCTTCTAATACCGATACGTCAAGTTTTGACAACCGGGCTGTTTTTTTTGACATTGTGTTGATGGTGAGAAGTAGAAAACATCAACGCCAGTTATTGATAGTCAAAGATAAGACCAATCAATTGTTCTGGTTTGGTTAAAACGCCACCTTGGCTCCTCAACCTGAAGGGAAGAAGAGCCAGATGGCGACCAATGAGACTGACATGATCAGAATCATTGTTTGAACAGCTCCGTCTGAAGTTAACTGTCCAACCAAATTTTCGCGTTGTGAATAGGACCATGTCGCTCACATGTCGTAGTGCTAGGTTTGAAATGATGCACTCTCGTGTAAGTGATGCTATTTTTAAAAGGTCTGAAGTTTGTAATTATACGGAAGAGATCGACCTGTAAGTATTACGCCACCTTGATTTCCTGATGTAAGTATTTTCTAAACATTATTTTTTAGTCTATCAATCAGTGTGATTCTAATATTTTATCCTTGTTCATTTGCTGCTAAAATGATGATAATTGGTGCTAGCCATTCTGCAATTATGTGCAGCCTTGCTCTTTTGTTTTGAGTGTCTGATTCGTGAGCCGCTCTTCTACCAATTGTCTAAAATCACAATAATCTATATCTTCCGTTTTTTTGTCGAGCATGATTTCCTGCGCTTCTCTCATTAAATATTCATAAGTGGCCGTGTCAGTCGTTCTGTTGGCGAGGTCAATGATGTGTGCGAAGGCTTCAATGTTAGTCAAGAATAGATCGCTGCTTTGCGTAAATTAGCTGCTGCTGAGTCAGGCTGTGTCCTAAATTCTACTGATCGATGTTTGTATTGATTAATTAGTGTTGATCAGTGATGACACAGTAATGTGTTTCATGCGTTGGTCTGTATGCGGTTATCGCTGTTGGTTTTTTCTCAAAAATGAATTGCTCAAGGCAGGCACTCGCCCATGCTTTGAAAAAAAATGATAACCAAAGTTTATTTGAGGCGAGATTATTTGGTGTGTGCCGCTTTGCAAGTATTATACTTTTCTTCTATTTTATTTCGCGATGAAGAGTCATCCTGTTGAGTTGTGGGCAGAATTTCATCAGTTCGAGCCTTTCAGGATTGTTTCTTCGGTTTTTAGTTGTTGTATAGCGAGAGACTCCAGGACTGCGTTTTTCAGCAGCATTTGCTGTTCTGCATTCGGTGCATTCGAGTGTAACAATGATGCGAACGCCTTTGCTTTTGGCCATAATAATTCAGTGTATTTCTGGGAGTAAGCAACTGGACTGACTCCCCTGGTTGAGTAGAGGAGCCAGTTGTAACCCCAGCGCGATGACCCGGATCAGTCATCGGATGAAGGTGCCTCGCGAGAACCTTCAAATGCATATTGTCTGGTTTTTCTTGGAGTTCGAGTACAAACTATCTAATCTCATCTGTCAAATGAATCGATAACAGGTTTTCTTCTTCTCTGAGCCTTTGGTCTCTCCCGCTGTCTACTCGTTGGGGAGGAGTCAGTGGTGTGACCAGCTTGAATTGGGCCTGAATACAACCCTTCAAGCAGATGTCGCGCGTGGATTTCTTGGACTAGCTTCAATCCATTTCATTTGCACTCCAGGTGATCTAAGTAAGCTCGTCAAATTAGCTTTGGTATTTTTGGAATGAAATTACGCTGATCTGACTCCCCGCATCGTCAGAAGGGAGTCAGTGGTGTTATCAGCGCCCAATGGTGATTGCCCCCACCATTGGTTGGAGGTTTCCTGCGACGGAACATCCATGATCACTATGAATGGGTATATGCATGTTGCTGCTCTAGATGATGCTGACTGGTGAATCAAATGAGTCTTTGAAAGGTGGATGGGAGCCAAATGCTGAACTGACTCCCTTTCTTTCAAATGAAAAATCAGCCGTTTGCTCGCTGACTAGTCGCGGTTCACGTTTTTGCGGCCCCCCGCCCCCCCACCCCCCCGGTTGAGCAAAGGAGTCAGCTGACACTCAGCGCCCAATGGTCATCACTCCATTGGATGGTGGAGGTCCTCCAATATGACAATTTCACCGACCATGGCTACTGCTTGTTCTTAAGAACAGATAGCTGGGATCCTATGAGCCGCGTAAACATGCACAGTTGTTCACCAAAATACTGGACGAGTTGTGTTCACTGGTTGATCTTCCTGGGCTGGAGCTTTAATCCTGTTGTCTATCCGCAAAGGCGAAAACAGCAGAAGGTTTCCGGCAACCAGACCTGCTGTGACAACAATCGCAGCAACTACTTCAAGCATCTCAGTGGTTTTGTTTTGCGAGGTCAAGTCACCCGTTAAACGCTGAACTGACTCCCCGTCCGCCAAGAAAGGGAGTCAGCTTTTCTGGACAGCGCCCAATGGTCCCTACAAAAACCATGGGATGGAGGTCTTATGGACTCCTAAGACAGAATCACCGCGTCGGGTGCATACCGCGATACAGATGAAGCGACAGCACTTGCCAAATGAGTCGTCACAATGTTTTGGGAAGTCAAAACGCTGAACTGACTCCCCCGGTTGCGAAAGGGAGAGTCAGTACGGTTTTCAGCGCCCAATGGCCATTGGAGAAACCATTGGATGGAAGTGCCCAGCAACGGAACTCCCAAAAACACGATCGGTGCTGTCGGTGGCTGCTCTTTGTCAGATGAGGCTATGGCAGCGACCAAATGAGACGGAGTCCTAGATCACCGTGGTCTTAGCTGCAGCTGATGATGCGCCACAACCCCATTGAGGCTAAGGAGACGATACGGACACGGGCTGGAGATGTTGCTTACCATTACTCAGAGAAAGCCGATCTGACTCCCCCCTTAGGGTGTAGAGGAGAGCTAGTGGTGTTATCAGCGCCCAATGGTCATTACTCCATTGGATGGAGGCTGTGCTTCGTTCCCGTCAAACTATCTTCTCGGAAGGTATTGAGTGCCGTTCCAATTGTGCGACAGCGACGTCCAATAGATTCGCTGAAATGTTTCAACGACTGAAAACGCTGTGCTGACTCCCCGGTTGAGGAGAGGAGTCAGGCCGTCACTTGCTATGTCAACGCCGGACTGGATAAGCGTAGACACACACAGCGTCCAATGGAAATCGCCCCTCCATTGGATGGAAGATCCATGCGACTGAACTTCCGCAGACACTTTCACTCCTGCTGGGGGTTCAGTCAGTTCAGATGAGCCAGTGGCAGTGACTAAATGAGGCGCACCAATGTTGTGGTAAGCCATAACTCTGAACCGCCTCCTCCCCTGAAAAAGAGGAGCCAGTGCTTCCTGCCAGTTCCCAACGCTTGCAGTTACCCGTTACGGCAAGCCATCCCAACATTCGCGTAGATGCCATCAATAGGGCAATGCGCCTTAATGCCGATGACTTTGTGCCCTCTAGGTACAACACTGAATGCATCGAGATCGGAGGCGTTCATGAGAGACGACGGTCCAACCGAGCAGATCCAAGAAGCAGGCTGACTTTCTGGCCCCTGCTCCAACAGTCTCAAAAATGACCTGGGTTGGTCGTTTGGTTAGGTACACATCAGATACGTCACGCCATTCGATGCTCCATTTTCACCGTCTCAGGTGCCCTCGGAGAAAACGACCCAACACCTAGAGCAAATGGCCCCAGGGCGCCTCTAGCCAGAAGCTTCGACCCTTTCTTTCTACTCAGCAGTGATGGGTTGAACCATGCACAAACGAGCGAGCTAGGCCGTCTCTCCACCGGGAGGGGCGGCCTTCCTCTATGGGCATTAGATCCTGCGCTCTAAGCAAAGGCCGAACAGGAGAGCTAAAAGTAACAAGCGATACTTGATTTGAGAGCTTCTGTAACCGCACAAACACGTTCCTGATGTTACAAAAGAGCGCCATCGGCTCTTCTGTCATGTTCGAAAAGCTTGTTGTAATTCAGCTTGGCGCTCTCCTCTTCGCCAACACTCACGATCACGGGACGGAATGGGTGAAGTGGGGAGGGATCGTCGTTTCTATTGCAACGGTCGTTGTGGGTGTAGCGACTTGAAGCTGGACGGCTTCGACTAGCCCTGCATGGGCGAACTAGGCCGTCTCTTCCACGTGGGAGGGGCGGCATCTTTTTTACAAAGTAAATCGTTCAACATTAGTATTTTGCATTAAATAATCTGGATGAATGTATTTGACCAAGCAAATACAATAGTCGGATTCTATTAACTCGGCTTGCGTCAAGTCTGCTGTATATTATTGGTGGTTTAACTTAGTATAGATGCATAAATGAGATGCATCAGTGCTCTTGGTGACCTCCATGTGTCACATAAGAACAAGGAGCGTAAGGCTGATATCTATTATGTATTAAATCTCTTGGTTTTATGCGATTTACCATTGTTTATGCGTCTGCAACTGGTCACACAGAAGACATTGCGGAAAGGTTAAAAGTGCTCCTTCCTGGATCGGAATTAAAAGATCTTGATAGAATAGACTTTACGAAAGAGCTGGAAGAGTCTGAAGCACTTGTTTGCTGTACTCCAACGTGGAATACGGGTTCTGAATCGAAGAGATCCGGCACATCATGGGATGAGCATATTGAAAATATTCCTCATTTATCTCTAATAGGCAAGCCGATTGCGATTGTGGGTTTAGGTGATTCTGCGGCATTCAGCAAGTACTTTTGTGATGCAATGGAAGAGCTTTATAAATCATTTGAATCTGCTGGAGGCCGTATGATCGGCCATGTATCAGTTGAGCAATATATCTTTGATGATTCCAAAAGTGTTGTGGACGGTATGTTCTGTGGCCTCCCATTAGATGAAGATAATGAATCCGAAAAAACCGATGAGCGACTTCAGTCTTGGTCCAGGCTAATCATGAAGGAGGCGATTATATAAAAGCCTGAGAGCGCAATATATGATATTTTGAAGCTTAGTCAGCTTCTATTGACTTCCTCTCGCGCGCTTGAATTATTACCAAGCTTCATTTTAAATTTCTCCTCTAAAAAATTAACAGGTAAACCGCCAAAAATAGCAACAAGGGCTGGGGTCAATGCCATGCTTACCACTAATAGGCCAATTGGCTGTCTTGTGGATTCGCGAATGGCAATAGCAAGAACTCCGCTACACATAAGTGTGTAGAGAGAGAAAATAAATATCATCTTCAATGAACGCTTCATAACCTCTTGGGTTTTGTAGACAAAATACTCTTTGCAAAAGAAGGATGACTAGGTGACTTTAGGCTCATCACATCAGCAGTCAAATAACGCTGATCTGACTCCCTGCATCGTCAAAGAGGGAGCCAGTGGTGTTATCAGCGCCCAATGGTCATCACTCCATTGGAGGGAGGTTCCGAGGCTCCGCAACAAGTATGGCTTTTTGTATGGATGCTGTTATGTCGTGATGAGGCAATGGCAGTAGCCAAATGATCGTTGCCTATGTTTCGATGTGGTGGAGTCAATAATCAGACAACGCTGTACTGGCTTCTCACTGAAGAAGAGAAGCCAGTTACTGTTCAGCGCCCCAATGACTGTGGATAGGCCATTGGATGGAAAGCCCTAACGGCAGAACTTCCAAAAATATTATTACCTCTGCTGTGAGTTGAGTACCAATCAGATGATGTAGAGGTAGTGATCAAATGAGTCTCACCAACTTCACCAAAGATGCTTATTTGTGCATACCTCAGCTTTGACCCTGAGGACTAGTCCCGTAGATGATATGACTTAACGCCAGCACTATGCCAATGATTGGCAGCACGAAAGGAACCACGGATCAGGATCTGGCTTGGACTATATGATGAACACCGCACGAGTAGAGCGCACAGGCAAATATCACTTTTCGATGTTCAGGCGCCAGTAACGCTTAACTGACTCCCCCCGTTCAGAAGAGGAGTCAGTCCCTGAACAGCGCCCAATGGTCATCACTCCATTGGATAGAAGTGCTGTAATAGAACTTCCACAAGAATTGTCTCACTAGCCATGAGTTAAGTGCAGTACAGATGAGGTAATAGCTTCATCCAAATGCACGCCAGAAATGTTGTGGAATGTTTGGCACTATGACCTAGACAAAGTGAGACATCATTATTCGCTTTGACCTGTGGTCATGGAGCGTTAGAACTATTAGTAGGTCTAAGAATTCAGTTAAAGTTTAGGTGCGTTTAAATCAGACCTAGTATTGAAAAAAGACCTCTGCTCAGAACTATTAATAATGCAATTGATGCGCAAGCAATAAGGTTTAGTGATACCAGCTGAAAAATGAGTGGACTTTGCATTTGTTCTGGAGTTCCCTCGTTTTTTTGTTTTCCAAGGGGCTTGTCCCAATAGGCAAAGACCAGTCCTTTCTTGACCTCAAGTGTGTTGCGTGTGTTGAGTGCTCCGTAGCCAAACTCACTAATTATTTCTATTTGTTGCCGGATTTTTTTGCTCTCATTGACAAAGATCGATTGAATCCAATCGCTATGTGTTTTGATTCCAGCGGCAATCCAGAAGATCGCGGTAACCCCAACAAGAACATTGAGAATGTCCATCAATGTAAAATCATATCTTCGTTGGCTCCGGCTTCCTTGTGAAATAATTTGATAGTAATACATGTCTTCGATGCTGCTTTTACAAGGTGAATATCGATCTCATTGGGTAGTAATAATGGCGACTGAATGCTTATCTTGTTACATGCTGATCGTATATTTTATGCTTCTACTGGCAGCCAATCCTACTCTACTCATATTAAGCAGAGAAGGCTTGGCTCGATTAGACATATTGACTACATGTTTTCCTGCTTGGCTTTATTGATATTTCCTACTTTTCCAGTTTGGTTGTTTGATTTGGTGGCATCACTTTTGATTTGTCTTCAGTCTGATTTTTGCTTGATATTGCAGTTTTCTCCTTAGCTGGCTTTGGCTGTTCTCCCGCAGATGCTATTTCTTTGTTAGTGCTAGTCGTATTAATATTTTTCTCTATCTTTTGCCTTTTTGCTCCAGGGTCTTTCTTGTCCGGTGTGGGTGCTCCCTTTGCGACTGCTGTCTTTTTTTTGGGTTTAAGTTTGCTTGTATCTAAGGAACTTTCGCCTAGAGACTTATATCCTAGAAAGATTAGTCCACCCACAACCGGAATTGAAGTAAGCCCACCCATCGCAATTTCGAATTCGCTCAACGCCATAGCTAATTGGCCGTAATGATCAAATCCATCATTAAAGAGCGTTGCCACATTAGACTTTTAAAAATTACCTAATGTGGTATCAAATGGTCTTTATAATATGCCTTTTGTAATCGCGAGGTGTCTTGATTATCTTCGATAGAGGTATTCATTGTTTTTGCCAGTAATTTTTTAATGTCTTTAATAATGCAATATCACTTCAGATTAATTGGCCTTCCTTTCTGCCAGGGCTCGCTTGCCATTCAAGCCATCAAGTCAAAACTCTCGAGTTGACTCAATATCAGCTTCTCGTCAACCCTGTTTGGATCGAGCACCTGATTTGTCGTCAGAAATAATTGAAAGGTGTTATCGGCAGATATATTTTCATGCAATGAGATGTGATCGTGATCGATTTTTAGAATCACAGCTTAGGTCAGGTTCTATCACCGTAAGAGATTTTATGAGAGGACTACTACTTTCGGATCGTTTTTATAGGGGCTACGTCGAATGCAATGGGAACGATCGAGTAGTTGAGCAGGTCATAGGTCGTGTCCTTGGTCGTCCTGTTTACGGACTAGATGAAATAAAATCTTGGTCCATTGTTATTGCCGAACAGGGATTTGCAGCTTTTGTTGATGACATCTTGGAATCTCCTGAGTATTTTGAGAGATTTGGAATTGATGGAATTCCCGATCAAGTAAATCGTATTTTGCCAGGACGCTCTCAAGGAGAGATGCCTATCTATCAGCGACTTCCTCGCTATGGAGAAAGTTGGCGTGATCGACTGATTCGTGACGAATTAATGATCTCTGTAGATGCCTTCAATAAAATCAGTCGGCCAATGACGGTATCCCGTCTGATTTATGAAAAGCCCGAGGGGCGTCTTTTTAAACTCTGGTTTGTTTTCTTGTTTCTTTTAGGCATTGGAAGTGTTTCCTTGGTTCTTTTAGTCTTCCGCCAGATGTTTACGATTTGAGCTAGAGATTGTGTCAAACCAGAATTATGTACATTTCGGAAAAATCAGTTGGGGCAGCTTTCTCCGCTAAATCAGGTAATTGCAGTGGTCTTCGCACTGGGCTAGAGCCATCATTGGGTGGAGCATTACGTGAAAAAGCAGTTTGGGTTGATGAGTCTGATTGCATTGGCTGTCGTTACTGTGCACATGTGGCGTCTAATACTTTTGTTATGGTCCCAGAAACAGGTCGTTGCCGTGCTGTGCGACAAGATGGCGATTCAATAGATCGAATCCAGGAGGCGATTGATACCTGTCCCGTTGATTGTATTCATTGGAAAGACTTTGAAGACCGTGATGACGGCGTAGAGATATGAGCTATTTGAATACTTTGGTTCTTCTTTGACTGAAGAAACAAGATGCTATGAACTTGTTTGAGGGATACGTCGATCAATTTTTGATCTATAAAGGTTTGAATACTTCGTCAATGGCATGCAAACTACTAAGCACTCTTGCGCATATTATCCTGTGGCTACAGCTTCAATCCGTAAAAAGCCATCGAGAAAGAAGGCAAGATTTACTGCTCTCAGCCATGTGCTGATGGTCATGCCGGTGATGAGTAATGTTGCTCTAGTTGTAATTGCTGCTAATTATTCGCAGCAGTCACATCCCTGCAAGTCATCCACTCTGCATTCTTTTAAGGGAACCACCGATACACAGCTAACTACATTTGAATCCCTAAGTACTCGTACTTGAATCCCGCCGTTCGATTCCTCTACTAATTCCAGAGCTAGGCCAACTAGCTCCTCATTGTTCGCATCATTGTAATTCAATATCACAAGACGTTGAGATACTTTTGAATTCAACACGGATGATAATGATTCCTGGGAAGTTGATTAACGCTGAACTGACTCCCCCGTCGATCCTCATTGGCAGAGAAGTCAGCGTAACTCAGCGCCCAATGGCTGTAGTTAGACCATTGGCTGGAGGTTGTGGACGCTCCAGACTAATTATTGCTCTAGCTACGGATTAAGTGCTGACAATATGAGGCGTTTGCAGTGACTTAATGAGTCATATCAATGTCGTGGACTCGTTGCCTACAAGTGTTCATACAACGCTGATCTGACTCCTCCCCTTCATAAGAGGAGTCAGGCCGTTGCTTGCTGTGTCGGCGCGGGATGGTAACGCTGACACTCAGCGCCCAATGGTTATTGGAGAAACCATTGGATGGAAGGCCCATGCGACTGAATCTTCCAACTAAAGTATGAAATGCTGGTCGGATCTGCGTGCAGCAGATTTTTCGTATGGCAGTTTCAAATGAGTATTTGCACTGTTGCGATGCGTTGTCCTGACCAGTCGACACCATCAACTAAAAAAGTAGTCAGCTCATGCATTACTGCTCAATAACCATACCCGTCCAAATTGAGCCAAGTGCTGTGTTCCCACCGATACAAATTGCTGCTACAAGCATCCCGAAGTAAATGAGCTTGACGTACCCAAGGTTTGTTTCGGGTGCCCAAACATCAATCTCCTTTTTCGTCATCACCCCATCCCCATCTGATCAAGGATTCCTTGACCGGTGAGTAGCTCAGTGCCAAGGCCAATGATGAATCCCATCATGGCCAAGCGGCCATTCCAGGTTTCAGCGAAATTAGTAAAACCCCACTTGCTGTCCATAGAGTCTTTAGGAAATTAATTATTTTATAGGTGTTTCTCTTCTGCTGTTGCGCCAAATGAATCAACCGGACCCATATTCCTTCCCCTGAGCCGAACGCGGCTTTGACAGCACCCAGGACCCACCCGGATGAAAACGGAGTCTTGTCATTTCACAGCCCGTTGCCAGTTACCGTTTCGGGTTTTTGAGTTGGTGTTGGACCAAATACTTCAACAGATGTTCCGTGCATTCCTGAAGCGATGGATTTTGGCCGAATCCCTCGTTTACAAGTGGCATCTATGGGTGCCATTTGCTCAGCGGTTCGATCCCGTTGACCGGCATCGTTTACAACCGCCCCTGCGGTTACGCCATCACATGGTTCATGTGCTCAATATGTTCTGCCTTTGCCTGATGTCTAATCATGCAAAAGCCCCGAAATTCGGGGCTTTTGCTGACCTTGGACGGGCAACTACTTATAGAACGAACTATTGCGAGACTGTGGGTCTTGACGCAAAAAATACGTTTTAAAGTAGCGCAAGGGGCCATCTCCCCTCTCGCTAGCCCAGCGAGAGAGAAGAGTGCATTGGCCCGTCGATCCCGTCCAAGGACGACTTAGTTAGCTTGACCGAGGGCTTTCGTATTGTCTGTGACAAATACTTTCAATTGATGTGGCATGCAGCACAATTGATAATCACTTGTGAAGCCTTGGGAGAGGCTTAACTGAACATTCCGAAAACACTTTTTCGTTGTGCATCCTTTTCATGTCTTATATTTTACTCGATCAAATCAATTTCCATGCATTCCTTAGTTAATTTTGTACAAAATCTACTCTATTAATCTTTAGGCTCTTATTAGCTTATCGATTAAGTTGGTAGAGCCTAACTGGCATTATTTTGTTCATGCCCCTTTGGAGAACGGTCTAGTACGGTTTGAAACTAAAACCGAGCGTGCGCTTTACGCCAAAGTTATCGCCTCAGAGGCGAACTGGATGGAATCCCAAACCTGCGATCGTTTCATCACTTATTTAAGGGCACGGCAAGATTTAGACTCTTTTCGAGAGGGATTTGAAGCCAAGAAAAGTTAGAGCTTTATGGTTGGATTTCTCTCAACGCATGAAATTTAAGTTGTAAAGCTGCTAATTTGCATCTCTATTTAGGGTTTTGTGGAGATATTCATAGGTTGTTATCGTGTGCCTTCTTGCTATTTCTGTTATGAGGCGTCGACGCCGTTGTTTATTTGCTAACAGTGTGAAATATCTTTTGGTCTAAGTATGGACAAAGTTTGACAGATTAAATTCTGATTTAGATATTATTATATTCTAAATTCTATTTACCATGTATCAAGATTATACCGCTATTGCCCTTTTGCTTTTTGCGGCATTGCCGCTTTTGTCTGTTGCTGTTGCAGCGTTTTTCTATGTTAGGAACAATGAAAGAAAAACGCCACTCAAGAGAGAAGACTTTCATCGATAGATCTAAGGTAAATAGCTTTTGCGTGGATCATGATTTGATCACGAAGCATGTCTAGGTGACTTGTTTACTTTATTTTGCGATGAACCGGCTATCGGAATAGTTGACCAATTATTTAATTAATCACGATATACTTTCATGCCATGCAGGCGACTTAGTTCTCTAAGATCTGTGCATTCTGAGTAAGAAATGATTTTTAGATCTTAGTTCATGATCTGGAGTCCGCTTTCAGTTAGATAGCGCTGAACTAATTTCCGGTCAGTAGAGAAGCCACCTTTTCTATCAGCGCCCAAGGACCACGGCTTGCAATTGGATGGGGGTTTGGGGACTCCGAGCACAAAATCATCTTTGCTGTGTAGTGGTCTTTTTCTAGATCAAGCGATGTCAGCGTCCAAATGATGGTGCCCACGTGCCGAGTTGTAGTGGCTTTCTCATTCGGCATCATTGCCAGCGGTTCAGACCCTTGGAACGATGTGACTCACGAGGTCAGCGTTGACCCAGTTGGTGACGTGATTATCCACATATTTTACCTGGAAATACTTTGGAACTTTAGGGCTTTTGGCGCTACCAATGACGTTAACCACGTCAGCCATGTGCCATGTCCCATCTGTTTGCTTGATGATCACGGCCATCCCTGCCTTGACGTGTAGAAAGATCGGATCTTTTTGTTGGGGCTTCGAGGTGTTCTTTTCATGATCAATGGACATACATCTTTTCAAGTAGGTTCCGACCGCTTCAGGCAGTTCGACATGTACAGCCCATGAACGAACGCTGATCTGACCCCCCGCATCGTCAGAGAGGGAGCCAGTGGTGTTATCAGCGCCCAATGGTCATGCAGGGGCCATTGGATGGAGGTGGGCCTCCAAGGTCACCATCGCATTGTCCATTGCTACTGCCCGTTCTTAAGAGAAGGTGACACTGATCAAATGAGACTCGCCAACGTCCATAACTTCACCAAAACCGTGAACGAGCTGCTGTTCCAGGTTGAGCTGCAGGGGCTGAAGCTTTAATCCGGTTGTCCACCGCAAAGGTGAAAAAGCCGAAGGTTTCCAATAACCATCTCTGCTGTGCCTCAAATCACGGCGACTCCTGCGAGCAACTCAGGGACTTTGTTTTGCGAGATCACTCACCCATCTAACGCTGAACTGACTCCCCGCTCGCCAGAGAGGGAGTCAGGTTGCTCAAGCGCCCAATGGCAAGGGTTTCGAGCCATTGGATGGAGGTTTGGGGACTCCTTAGACACAATCACCCCTGTCAGGAATGAGACTCGATACAGATGAGTTGGTGGCAATGGCTAAATGAGTCACCCGAATGTTGTCGCAAGACAAATCGTTGAACGAGCTCGCCGCTTGTGACGAGCATCCAGACCCCCCTAAACATGCGCTCCATGGTCATGGGGGAACCATTGGATGGAGGACTTGAAGCTCTGTGAAATGGATCTCACTGGTGATTGGCAGAGCTCTGTGCTGATGTGGAAAGGCTGGCCACCCTATTAGAGATGGCAAGTTGGCGGTCGGTGACCCAACCCACCCCTCTTTCCTGGGGGCATCCAGTGATGGGTATTGCTTTTTTGTTGATGGGATTGCCCGACCTGCCGTTCATGCACCTGATGACTCTCGGGCCCCAAGTGGTCGCTCTCCTTCATGGACCCCAGGAGCATCAGCTGTTTCTTGACTTTCTTTTATCTGTACCGTCCAAACGGTGAGCTTTCTCCCATCGCCGCAGGCGGGTGGGGGTCTGATCAAAACAAAAGCTGTGTTCCTTGTGTCTTGACAAGGAATTACAGCGCATACGCTCAATAAGAACGTCTCAGCGTTGTAAGCGATCTATCGGGTACTCAGTGAGCGCGGTGTACTGGGCCATAACCACATCAAGCCGATGCTTCGAATTCAGGGCGATGCTCAGCTGCTCCGCTCACTTCTTCTGAGTACTGAGGGAGCTTGCTTGCAGCGTATTGAGAAAGAATCTCAATTTGAGGGCCTTATTGAGAATGACTTGCAATATCGACAAGGAGTCTGTACTCTTGCGAGTAATTCTCAATCGCGATAGTTCGTGACGACCTCTTCCTACCGGTTCTTGCCGGATGATCCTGCGGCACCTTTGTCGATGCCCAGGCTTCAGACCGTTCTGCTGGATCCTGCCGGTCGCGATCAGGCCACCGTTCTTGAGGTGTTGGAGGGGGTTTGCCGGGTGTATTGCCCTTGTGAGGAAACCGAGGGAATGACTTTGGCGTTTTTGCAGTCAGGAGACAGGCTTCGTACTGATCGCATGTGCAGCGACGGGGCTTGTGTTGAGGCACTTACGGCCCTGAAGTTTCGACGTGATTCAGTCTCCGCAGACGAATTCGGAATCGACGCAGTCAATGAGTGGACGTTGCAGCTCCTGAGAGTCCGTCATCTGGGCCAAGCAGAACAGCGGCTTCATGCTCTGTTGGCACTTCTGGTTAACCGCCTTGGTCTTCGTTGCAGTGATGCTTATCAGCTTCCCTTCCGTTTAACTCATGATCGTTTTGGTGAGTTGATCGGTGCTACCCGGGTGACCACAACCCGTCTTCTCTCGAAATGGCGTCAAGCTGACATGATCGCCATGTCGTCTGGCGATGTCACGATGCGTATTGCACCTGACCTCATCAACTCTTCACCACTCCAATTTTGAAGATCGTGAATTCCTTTGGTGTTCTTGGAGATCTCTGCATAGAGGCTGAATGGATGCGTCGACGACTTGAATGTGCGAGTCGTTCAATACAGCATTGTCAGCATCCTCAGCTTAAAGAACGTCTTTTTGCGGAAATATCTTGTTACCAGGCTAGATGTTTTGTTATGAAAGACTCTTTGAATATGATTAGCCATTCTCTTGATTGTCAATCTATACAGAAATTCCTTTTAGAAGAATTGTTGTCCCGTTGCCTATCAACAGTTCAACTTTCGTGTCGTCTTATTTAAACTGCTACTCTAGCTATTCACGGAAGCCTTAACGGCTAACGATTTGGGCAATTATTGTTTAGAATTTACGCTATTTTAAAGTTAGCAGACTCAATCATTACGCATCTTTTGATGCTCCCATTGATTTGCTTGGCTTTGTTCTGAAATTAAAAATCAGATGACGTGCTAATTTTATAGACCATTCAGTTTGCATTGCCTTTGCTTTTTTGTTTTAGCTTGGTATTTCTTAAGATCTAGCCAAAAGAATCATTTGACTGGCCGCCGTTCAAAGTATTTTTTAAAGTTTGGCATTGGTCTTTAGAGTTCGACATGCTTGTTGGATCAGCCATACTTGAAGAATTCATTGACCACATTGAACGTGATGACTTGGTTCGTCTCCGTTGGCTCAAGCGTATCCGCGAGACAGGGTTTGACCAAGCACTATCGGAGTATCGCGAGTCTTTGAATCGCCTTAGACAGTCTTAGATAAGAATTTGTCTGGGAGACCTAGGTGAATGAGTTGTCTGGGTGTAACTGATTTCACTTGCAGTTGAAACAAGCTTTAATCCAGGAGAGCGATGATTTGCGAATCTTGATTGGCGATCTCTTTTGCATGACTTTCACTATTTTCTTCGCCACTTCTACTGGCAAGACCGAGGATGTGGCTGATCGACTCAAAGAGCTTCTTCCTGGAACAGAAGCGAAGGACGTTGACAACATCGATTCAATCGATGAATTGGTTTCAGCTGAGTCGTTGATTTGCTGTGTTCCAACCTGGAATACAGGTGCTGATGAAGCCCGGTCAGGAACAGCTTGGGATGATCTGGTTCAGGAAATTCCTGACAAGGATTTTGCTGGTAAATCAGTCGCAATCGTTGGTCTTGGTGATTCCTCCGGTTATTCAGATTTCTTCTGTGATGCCATGGAGGAACTGTATACGGCCTTTCTTCAATCTGGTGCCAAGTTGATTGGTAAGGTTTCCACAGAAGGATATACCTATGATGACTCAAAGAGTGTTATTGATGGTAAGTTTTGCGGACTTGCAATCGATGAAGACAATGAGTCGGAATTAACGGATCAACGTTTGCAGGCATGGGTTCAGCAAATTAACAACGAGTCTTGAACTTATCTTGTTGCTAAACTGTATACATAAGCGCCCTAGATGGCGCTTTTTTTATCGATGCACCCAATCTACCCGGACGTCCTTTCGCTTATTCAAATACTTGTCAATCGCCATCGCTGCAATGCATCCATCAGAGCAAGCAACAACAGCCTGTTTAAAGGGTGTATTGCGTATATCACCGATTGCCCAGACTCCTTCTAGATCTGTCATCATGTCGCTGTTTACTCTCACTCCACCATTTGGGTTAACCGGTACCTGTTCTTGTAGATAATCGGTGATGGGAAGCGAGCCTGTGGAGTATACAAAAGCACCCTGAACTTGGATCATCTGCTCATCACGATCAGCAGATGATTGCACTTTGACAGCATTAACTCCCTGATCATCTCCATGGATGGAGGTGAGCCTTGTGCGCTTCCAATGCTTCACATTTTTTGAATTGAGAAGGATTTCTACTGCTTGAGATTTTACGTTTGGTTTATTGTTGGTTATCCAATGTACTGTTGATGCAAATTTTGTGAGTACAAGTGCCTCATCAATTGCTTCATGATTTGAACCATAGACAGCTACTTCTTGGTTTTTATAAAAAGCTCCGTCACAAGTCGCACAATAACTCACCCCTTTACCAAGAAATTCGTTCTCACCGGGTAGTGTTGATGCTCTTCCCATTGCACCAGTTGCAAGTACCAATGTCTTCCCGACGAATGTACCTTCTGGTGTATATACAGTTTTTTCTGAATCAGTCATGCTGATACCATAAACTTGAGCCTGCTTGTATTCCGCTCCATAGTTAATTGCTTGATTTCTCATCGTTTTTAATAATTCCTCACCTGATGTGTCTCCTTCCACACCCGGATAGTTTGCAATTTTGTGAGTGATAGCAAGTGCACCAACAGCTGGATTTTTATCCAGGATAATTGTCGATAGATTTGACCTTGCTGTATACAATGCACAAGAGCAACCCGCTGGTCCTCCACCAATAATGATGACGTCGAAGGTATTCATTTGATTCATGAGTTGGTTTTACTAATACTCAGATTCTTGCAGCTATTAGGGACTTGGTTCTGATCTTGTTCAGGTACCATCCTGACAAATGATTCGATCATTTTTGCAGTTTGACTCCACTCTGTAAATGGGAAGAAATGCCGTCCGTTAGCTACTTTTTGGTAGCAGTCCCCAGGTTTTAGGCAGTGTCTCCATCTGATATCACTCTGCTCATCAACAACAAAGTCTTTTTCACCATTAATCACCAGTATGGGAACTTCCGCTCTATTTAGATTCGTGATTGGTTGGCTTTTGACAATAGATCCATACACTAAATCATTATCCAAGCATCTTGCTAATAGCTTTGTCATAATATTGTAAACCTGTTCAGTTTTTGCATCGACCAATAGTCGGCTCAGATGGCTTAAAATATGAAATCTTGAGCAGGGTAATTGGCTCCGCATACTCTGATAATGACTAGTCCATTGATTTGTCGAGTGGGTATCTACTGATAGCACGGAAACTGATGATATATTGTTGGGATATTTTTGAGCAAATAAATATGCAATTGTACCGCTTATACCGTGGCCTACAAGGTGAACTGGAGTTGAAGAGTTCTCTATCGTGTGCCTCATTAGGCTGTGGACGACTTCAACATCACATGATTCATCAAGATCATGTTCGAATGACCATCTTTTGACTTCAAAATGCTGATCCAAGCTTTGCGCTGTTCGCTTGAAAAGGCAATACAGTGAAGGTTGGAGATCAATCCAAAGTATCTGACTGGTGCTCATCTGATTTTATTTTTCATATTTTCTGATGCTTTTGATTATGTTTTCTCCCAGAGAAGACGACTGGCTGTATTCTTTATCACATCCAGGGCGATCAAGCTTTCACCTTTGATTCAGAAGAAAGCACAACCTTTCCTTTCCTTACTTGTTCTTTGATCCTTTTAATCAATTTTTTTTCTATTGGATCGGCCTTTGATTCGTAACTCAGCATGTTCTGATAGATTCTGTCGCTTATTTTGTTGAAACAGGACGCATTTAGATACTGATCAACCAAACTAATCTGGCTTTCCCTAAGTAGATTCATTTTGCGATGATCCTATCGTTCCATCCATTGTCACCAAAGCTCTTCTTCGCAATCAGTCTTTACGATCAAATCTGATGTTGCATAAGCTACGCATAGAAGTGAATAGCCGTCTTCCATTTGTTCATCATCAAGAAAACTTTGATCAGATTGATCAACTGTTCCTTCGATGATCTTTCCTACACAGGTGCTGCATGCTCCAGCTCTGCATGAATAACTCATATCAATCCCAGCCTGCTCTGCTGCCTCTAGAACGTATTCATCATCAGGACATTCGAAGTATTTGACTCCATCAGGCATCCTTAATTCGACCTTGAATGAGGTCATTACTCCATCTAAAATCATACAATAACTGCAATTAGTTTCCTCTGCTCATATATGTATCTTGCATGAGCATCATTGGCTACGTTCTAGATTGATGTTAGCTATTCACCCGTCGCGCTTATATGCTGTTGACAGGCAACATTCAATTGTTGTTTGATTGATTCGCGTGCTTTCATTTATTTTATCCCTCAAATATTGGCTAATGTCATGAATTCAAATTCATCCCTTAGAGTTTCACGCTATTTAGGGTCTCCTAATGGTTGGCGTAAAAAACGACTGAAGATTGCATTGGCACTAAGAAACCAAGGGTGGTCTCATCGGCTTATTTCTGAATACCTTGAGGTTTCCCCGAAATCGTTGATGCGGGATATTAAGTGTTTCGTAATTGATCCACAAGGGCTTAATAGTTGACACCAGAAAGTTGATACCTATTGATCAACTTTCTGGTTTGAATGAATTATCCCTGAAGGGATGCAGGTTTATTATTGCCTTGATCAAGCTCATTGTCGATGAGCAATAAAGCCGCCGCTTGATTATCTGCAAACTTCACCCGACCAAGAAGGTGTGCAAATTCATGTTCTGATTGGGTTTGCATTTCCACCATCGGGTCGAGAAACACCGTGGTACGCGTATCGCTCACTCTCTCTGCCATTGAATACAGCTGTTGCAACGAAGCTGTGACGTCAACCTCCATTTGAAATGCGGTTGCCATCACATCTGCAGGGGATGCCCAGTTCTGCAAGGGAGCATCAACCACTTGAAGCGCAACGCTTTGACCTCGAGCAATGATGTATTCCGCGAATTTGGCAGCATGCTCATGCTCGCTGTTGGATTCGTCTCGGAAGAATCGGGAAAATCCCCTTAACTCCCGCTCCGCAAACCAGATTGCTGCAGCGAAATAGGAGGCATGGGCCTGCCTTTCCATGTTGAGGTGGGCTTGGATCGCGCTTAGGAGATCAGGGTCAATTGCTTCTGCAATTGCACGACCTGATGGGCCGCAGGCGATAGATGACGCGGAGACCGAATTGGTTGTGCTCAGCATTTTTTACCTGTCAATGTCCAAATGATACGCATAGGCAAGTCGAATTGCTCGAATGGTGTGTTATTTGCACCAAGTTAAATGAGAGTCATTATCAAAAGCAACTGAAATCTAGATTTTTCCAGTCAATTGTTGAGCTATTCAGATCAACGCCAGCCAGAATCTGCCATCACTTTGATTGCGGTTTTCTGCGTTGCGCCTAAAGCACTAATAGAAATATTGTCTGGGGTAAATTGTCCAAATGCTTTTAATTCTTTCGATGTGCCAAGGTTTTTCAGTGGATATTCAAAGGTTGGCCCTGCAATCAGTCTGCTACCTTTTGGTGACGAAATAAACTCAATAAATTGAAGTGCTTCTGCTTTGTTTTTTGCGGACTTAGCAACTCCTGCGGCACTGATATTCACATGGGCTGGATTTGGCATAATCAATTTAATGTTTGATGTCACCCTCTGATCGTTTTTACCACTTGCCCCTGCCTGCATTCGTGCAAGATAGTAATGATTTACAAGTCCAACCCCGCATTTACCTTGTCCAACTGCACGAATTAGTGATACATCACCACCAAAGTAAGGCTGGCTTACATTCTTGACCATTCCTTTGACCCAAACAGAAGCATCACTTTTACCCTTCAATATGATTTGATCTGCTACCAGTGATTGGTTGTAGACGTTTTTTCTTTTACGCAAACAGAGTTTTCCTTTGAGTGCTGGATTTGCAAGATCGGAATAGGTCTTAATCGTCTTTGGATCAACGACATTGGGATTTACAATGACGGCTCTTACGCGCCTCGTGAAACCAAACCATCGATTTGATGGATCGCGATAGCGTGAAGGTACATTCGACTGGAGTTCACTCGAAGACACCGGCTGCAGAAGACCTGCTTCTGCAGCGTTGTTAATCCTTGCTGCATCCACCAACAGAATCACATCGGCGTTTGAATTTTCTCCCTCTCGTTTAAGACGTTCAACCAGTGATATTCCTGTGGCCTCGATCAGTCTGACTTTGATCCCAGTTTCTTCACTGAATTGTTTGTAGGCAGCACGATCAGTGTTGTAATGCCGGCCTGAGTACACCCTTACTTCCTTTGCTTCCACTGAAGGTAGGGCAGCAATTGGTGCCACCAGACTCAGCGCTGCAAAGAACCTACGCATGCTTCAAAACATGATTTCACCTATGCTAGGTCTGTAAATCCAGTTGTCAGCTGTTTTTGATTGTCTGTTTCGTAGCATTTGTTAAACGCTTTTATTCCTGAGACTCTTTGACCGATGGACTTCCTGACGCATTCTCTATTGCCTCTTCATGAAGTTCGTGACCTTCAGCAGCGCCTCAGTGCTCCCAACCTTCCCTGGCGAGATGGCCGACTGACCGCAGGGGACCAGGCTGCATTGGTGAAGAAAAACTACCAGCTCGATCCGAATGCTGAGCTCACACTTGCGATTAGCAATTGTATTTCTACAGCATTAACGAGTGACCCCCTGGTCAAAAGTTTTTCACTTGTTCGTAAGGTCCATAGTTTGTTGGTTTCTAGATCAAGTGCTGGAGATTCTTATGGATGGCATGTTGATAATCCTTTCTCCCGCCATGGTCGCCGGGATTTGTCTTTCACCTGCTTTCTCAGTGATGAAGATTCCTATGAGGGCGGATCATTAATGATCCAAACTGGTGGTGAGGACACCAAGGAATTTCGCTTGCCACCTGGCCAAGTTGTTCTCTATCCGTCATCCACACTTCATTGTGTTACACCGGTTTTGAGCGGTGAACGTTATGTATGTGTCGGCTGGATTGAGAGTTATGTCAAGGCAGCTGACGACCGCTCAATGTTATTCACTATCGATGCTGGTGCCCGGGGTTTGTTAGCTCGCCATGGACGATCGGATGAACTTGATCTGATCTTTCAAAGCTATACGAACGCTGTCCGACGTCTGTCGAGCTGATTTGTAGCTTTTGATAGCTTCTGCGTGATTTTTGTAGTGTAGCTCTTGCTTAGAATTGGATTAGTTGAGCTATCCCAATGCCAAAGCCCTCTGCTATCTCAGTCTTTGCTGCTGCGACGTCCCTTCTTGTTGCATCGGCCCCATCTGTTCACGCACAGAGTGCTGGCGGCCTTAAGGAGTGGAATACTGATCAAGATGTGAATGAGGAAAGTGTGTTGGATTCCGATGCTGCTGCTCTAAAGAAAAAGGCAGAGCAAGAAGATATTTGTGTTCCTATTGGAGAGGGCGAGAACTGCTGGTGACACCATTCTGATTTATTCCAAGGGGGCAAATGCCCCCTTTTTTTATGCCAATAAAAAAGCGCCCCGAGGGGCGCCTTTTCTTCTGATCTTTATGATCAGAATTTGAAGGTTGTCTTGACAAGACCGCCAAGCTTGTTGGCGCCATCAATTTGATCCTTACCCTTGGCATCATCAACCCAGAACACTGCGGGAGTGATGGTGATGTTGTCGGTTACAGCGAAGTCGTAGTAAGCCTCGATGGCGAAGTTTTGGTCGCCGCCATTGGGCCGGTCACGAATTTCGGTTGCGTAGCTGGAATAGGAACCGAAGCCCAGTCCGAGTTTGTTGCCCTCCATGAAGGCATCATTCCAGTTCAGGCCAACCATCCAGCCTTTCACGGCCTCTGCATTGCCGTAGTACTCACTATCAGCCCAGCCGAAGTCCAGACCCGCACTGATGGTGGGAATGAAGCCGCTGTCTTCTGGCGACCAGTACCCGCGCAGGCCGACGGCGTGCAGGGGGTGAGCCAAGTTCTTAGCAGTGGGGGTTGAGTAACCCATTGCTGCTTTAGCTGTCGATGACCCATCAGGCTGGCGTGCATTCTTCAGGGCATAAAGCGCTGAGAGATACCACTTACGGTTGCCATAGCCAACTTGGCTCAGCAGGTAAGCATCGGTGTCTTCACCGAACATCTGCTTTTTAGAGGTGCTCTTTGCACCGTCACCACCGTCGGCAACGTAGTTGACCGCAATGTTGAAGGCTGCATCACCAGGGTCAACATCCTGACGCCACTGCACACCAAAGCCCTGACCGGTGCTGGCACCCAGGACTGCGCCGTATCCACCCAGTTTGAAGGCCTTGAGGATTGGCTTGTAGCGGGTGGGTGTCTCGATCATGTAGTAGTTCTCGATCAACGGACCAACCGTGACCTTGAACTCATCCCCAATTGGGAAGCTGTACCAGAGCTTGTCCACTTTGAGGGTGTTATCACCGCTCTTGGCATCGGACAGATATGAGTCTGATTCCGTCCAGACGTTGCTCATGTTGCCTGAACGCAGGCGGGTGTACAGCCGATCCTTACCGGTGAAGGAGGTGTCTAAATTCAGGGTGTAGCGGTAAGAGAAGTTGAAGCCGTCGCTTTCGCAAGCTCCGGCTACTTCCTCATTGCACTCATCACGATCGTCATACTTCACGGCACCCATGAAGAAGTCGGCCTGACCACGCAGCTTGGTGGTGGTGGAGAACTGGGTTGCTTCCAGTTCGCCCACGCGGGCCTCGA
>NZ_UCND01000001.1:0-9571 GCF_900473895.1 Synechococcus sp. N32 | reverse complement strand
GGCCAGAAGGCCAAGGGCGGCAGGAGCCACCAGCAGTTGCTGGAAAAGCTTCATTTGATTCCTCACACAGGAAATAGGCGCAACTACGCCATTTCCAGATTTTGAGGGCTGCTCATCGGCCCACCAACGCCGCGTGTGCCGGTCCTTACATCGACATGTATCAGCGGATACCGTTCAGGCGCTAGGCACCTCAAATAAACGATGCCCCCGCCCGGGAATCCGGACGGGGGCTCTCGCCGGGTCCGCTTTTGCCGCGGAACCGGATGATCAGTCAGAAGGCGCCGTTCAGCCGGCGTTCTCCGCGATCAGCAGACCCTGGATCAAACAACTGGAAATCATGGACACCTCCTCCTGAAGGATTGTGAATGCCGGCAACGCCTTCGGAGTTATGCCCACCTCCCGAAGGAAGCAATCACCTCTCCACGCCGCTGCATCCTGAACACCCGGACCATACTCAGTTTTCGATGTGAAGAGGGGCCCCATGCGCTCCGGCTCAGCTCCTGACGCAGCACCCTGGATCGCATTGGTGGCGCTCGGCACAGCCGCTGCCGTGCTGGCCCTGATCGGCCTCGGCGATCTCCCCTTGCGGGACTTCGATGAAGCCACCGTGGCCCGGGTGGCCCTCGAACTTCGCCACGGCCTCGGGGAAGCCCCGTTGCTGCCCACCCTCTGGGACAAGCCCTACCTCAACAAGGCACCGGGTCTGCACAGCCTGATCGCCCTCGTGATTGGCGCCACAACACAGCACAACCAGCTCCCTTCGGAGTGGACGATCCGTCTGGCACCCGCCTTGCTGTCGTGCCTGGTGGTGCCCCTTGGAGGCTGGCTGCAATGGACGCTGCGGCCGGGAGACCGCTCCAGCGCCCTCGCCACCAGCGTGATTCTGCTGACGCTGTTGCCGGTGGCCCGGCACGGACGTCTGGCCATGCTGGATGGAACCCAGCTGTCGGCCATGGCTTTGCTTTGGCTGGCCCTGCTGAAGCTCAACGGGAGCCGAACCAGCGCACTCTGGGGGGCCGTCGCCGGCCTGATGGCCAGCGCCATGCTGCTGCTCAAAGCCCCATTGCTGGTGCCCGCGGCGGTGGCCGCTGGTGTGGCACTGGCCTGTAGCCAGGAATGGAAATCCTGGACCAACAAGTCGGCAGCCCTGATCGGGATGCTGCTGGGCCTGGCGCCGGGAATCGGCTGGCATCTCTGGCATGCCCACATCCGAGGCAGTGAAGCGCTCTGGCTCTGGGGCGGCGATGGCGCTGGGCGGGTTCTTCTGGATGCTGGCGAAGGCAGTGATCTGGGCTGGCGGGTCCCGGTGATCGAAGTGCTGGAGGGGGGCTGGCCCTGGCTGCCGCTGCTGCCCTTCGCCCTGGTCTGGGCCTGGCGGTGCCGTCAGAGCCGCTGGAGCCGTTGGTCTCTGGCCAGCCTGCTCACCCTGGCCGGGGCCATTCTTCCGCTGCGCACCCAGCTCCCCTGGTACAGCCACCCGCTCTGGCTGCCCATTGCACTCCTCTGTGCTCCGCTGCTGG
Organism: Synechococcus sp. N32; assembly: GCF_900473895.1. Taxonomy (NCBI): domain Bacteria; kingdom Bacillati; phylum Cyanobacteriota; class Cyanophyceae; order Synechococcales; family Synechococcaceae; genus Synechococcus; species Synechococcus sp. N32. Next base: position 8,051 of record NZ_UCND01000001.1, on the reverse strand, counting down.
CCTGGCTGGTGGAGCGACCCTCTTCTTCGTCGAATTCACCTGGCAACCCACAGCCCCCCTGGCGCTGGCTGCTGTCGCGGCTTCCAATGTTCTGGTGCGGGCTCGGGCTGCTGCTCTTGCTGCTTTGGCTGGCCAGCTTCAACAGCATCGGCAGCAGCCTTGAGCCCTACCGCGATCTGGCGGTTGTGCTGGGCCTCGGCTGGTGTGGCGGCGGATGGTGGCTGCGCTCTGGCGCACCACAGCGACGACGCATGGGGGTGATCAGCCTCAGCTGCGGCAATGCGGCAGCGCTGGCTCTGCTGTTTCACTCCCCCCTGTGGTTGTGGGAGCTCAACGAAACCTGGCCCGTGCAGCCGGTGGCAGCCCTGGCCAGAGCCAACCCTGGAGGCGAAATCAGGCTGAAGGGTTACGACGAACGCCCCAGCCTCAACTGGTATGCCGAACAACGCATTGAGCGCTTCAAAGGTGGCCCAGGCCGCCGTCTCAGCGACAAGCCGCAGAAGGACTGCATCACCGAAGGCCAAGCCGGGCGATGGACTCTGGCCAACTGTCGGTAGCCTGAGCCCGACTGGAGCGCACTGTGTCGTCCACCGCGGAACGTGAAGGACCGACAAGCCACAGCGGCCTGTCCATCGTGCTGCCCACATTCAATGAAGGTGGTTCCATCCGCCAGGTGATCGAATCCCTGCTGCACCTGGGGACGGATCATCCGCTCGAAATCCTGATCGTCGATGACGATTCCCGCGATGGCACCCCAGATCTGGTTCGCGCCCTGGCCCGCCAGGACCCCAGGATCCGGATCATCCAACGGGTGGGACGCTCCGGACTGGCCAGCGCCATCAAGGAAGGCCTGATCGCAGCGCTCTACCCCACCGCTGTGGTGATGGACAGCGATGGACAGCACGAACCGACCTCCGTGGGCGAAGCCGTGCAGCTCCTGGATCGAGAGGGACTGGACCTTGTGGCCGGGAGCCGCTTCCTCGACCGCTCCGAAATCCGAGGCCTCAGTGATCGACGCACCGATGGCTCCACCCTGGCCAACCGACTGGCCCGTTGGAGCCTGCCCAGGTCCTACCGGCACCTGAGCGATTGCATGAGCGGCTTCATCGTGCTGCGCCTCGACCGCTGTCTGCCGCTGGTGCGTCAGGTGGACGTGAATGGCTTCAAATTCTTCTACGAACTCCTTGCCATCAGTCGCGGCCGCCTGCATGTGGGAGAAATTCCGCTGCGTTTTCAGCCAAGGCTGCATGGCAGTTCCAAGCTCGATCTCGCCGTCCTCTGGGACTTCGTCGTGTCCCTGATTCACACTGCAACCCTGCGGCTGCTGCCGCGTCGGGCCATCAGCTTTGGGCTTGTGGGAGCCTCAGGGGTGGTGGTGCAGTTGCTGTCCACAGCACTGCTGATGGGCCTGTTCAACCTGGCGTTTCAGCAGGCGCTTCCTGTGGCTGTGATCACCGCCGCAAGCTCGAACTATCTGGTGAACAACGCCCTCACCTTCCGCGACCGACGCCAGAGCGGACGGCAATTGATCCGGGGGTTGCTGAAGTTCCTGCTGGTGGCCTCCCTGCCGGCCCTTGCCAACGTTGGCCTTGCAACCAGTTTCTACACCCTGATCCAGGCCCATACGCTCTGGGCCCAGTTAGCGGGCATTGTTGTCGTCTACGTCTGGAACTATGCGGCGTCATCCCGCTTCGTCTGGAACAATCCCTAGGCCGACCTGGCTGCCCATCGGCCTTGGAAGCCTGCTGCGGCTGGTGCAGATCTGGATGCCGGTGCTGGGGGTTCACAGCTGGCGGCAAGCCGACACCGCCGCCATGGCACGGCATTTCAGCCTGGCGGGCACACCGATCTGGCTGCCGCAGGTCGACTGGAGCGGTGCAAGTGCCGGCTTTGTGGAGTCGGAATTTCCCCTCTATCCCTTTCTGGTGAGCCGCCTCTACGGCCTGATCGGCGTGCAGGAGTGGCTGGGCCGTGGTCTGTCGGTGCTCTGCAGCGCCTTGACCATCTGGCTGGTGATGCGCCTGGGCCGGCGTTGGTTCAACCCCGAAGCCGGTTGGTGGGCGGGCCTGGCCTTTGCCATCGCACCTTTGGGGGTGTATTTCGGGCGCGCCTTTCAGGCCGAAGCCCTGTTGATGCTTTGTGCCGCAGGGGCCCTGGAGAGCCTGAGCCTCTGGCGAAAGCGACGTTTGCCCTGGAGCCTGGCTCTGAGCTGGGTGTGCTTCACCAGCGCTGGTCTGATCAAGGTGATTCCACTGCTCTGGCTGGGGCTGCCCATGCTGATGGTGCAGCTCAGCTCCAACCCTCAAGGCCAGGCCCCACCCCTGCAGACCCTGCCGAGCCGCGTGCTTCGTCTGCTGGGGCGTCCCGGCTTCTGGCTTTACATCGGCACCAGCCTGATGGCGATCGCCAGCTGGTACTGGCATGCCCATCAACTGGGACAGACCAGTGGTCTGAGCTTCGGGTTCTGGGGTTCAGGAGCCGATCGCAGCAGCATCAGTCTTCTGCTGGATCTCAACGGCTGGATCAACCTGCTGCTGCGGGTAATCCTGCGGCTCCTGGCAGTGGTGGGGGTGCCGTTTCTGCTGATCGGCCTGAGGGCGAGCTGGCGCAGCGGCGGCGGGCAGATCAGCATCAGCGGTTTGGTGGGCGTGCTGCTCTGCACGATCGCCACCATGCGCTCGAGCACGATTCACGAGTACTACCAGCTACCTCTGCTGCTGTTCAGCTCCCCACTGATCGGCTTGGGATGGCAGGCATGGCACCAACGGCAGCCCCGCTGGCAGCCTCGGCTGTTGCTCAGCCTTGCTCTGGTGGTGAGCCTCACGGTGCTCTCACTCGATTACTGGGCCGTGGAGCATCGGCAGCGAGAGGCGTGGATGCCGTTGGCCCTCACCATCCGCAGGGATCTGCCCAGCGATGCACGGATCGTGAGCGTCACCAGCACCGATCCCACCCTGCTCAACCTGGCCCGCCGTCAGGGCTGGCTGATCTCCAGCAAACAACTGACGCCGGAGCGACTGCAGCGCTGGAAACAAGCTGGAGCCAGCCATCTGGCCGGCAGCTTCGTGTGGGACAAGACCTACCGGCCGATGCCGCAGCGGCGGCAACAGCTCCTGCGGGAGATGGTGGAGGCAAGCCCCCATGCCTGGATGGACTCACGCAGCCAGACCTATCTGATCCCGATCGATGACCTCCAGCCCCAGCGCTGACGCCCGGCCATCTCAGCCGCGGGGCTGTCCTCCGCTGCTACTGGCGCTTTGCGCAGGGCTGGGCCTGCTGCTCTGGGGCGTTGCAGCGGCACGCCATGACCTGCTGCAAAGCAATGCCTACGACCTGGGGCTGTTCGATCAATGGGCCTGGCTGATCGGATCGGGAGCGGCACCGATCTCCTCGATGGAGCAGGTGCATGTGCTGGCCGACCACGGAGCCTGGATGCTCTACCTGGCCGGCGCGGCCTATCGGATCCTGCCGAGCATCCATTGGCTCCTGGCCAGTCAGGCCCTGGCCCTGAGTTGCACCGCACTGCCGGTTTGGTGGCTAGCCAAGCAGGCTGGTTTGGGACCCCGGCAGTGCTGGCTGGCCTGCGGGCTCTGGTGGCTGCAGCCGGTGGTGTTCAACACAGCTCTGTTTGATTTTCACCCCGAAACCTGGGTGATGCCGGCGTTCGCTTTAGCCCTCTGGGCCGAGCGCAACGGCCACTCCCGGCTCTGGTTTGGCTTGCTGCTGCTGATGCTGGGCTGCCGCGATGGCTTGGTGCTGATCACAGCAGGCATGGCCATCGATCTTGCGTGCCGGCGGCGTTGGCGGTGGAGCCTGGCGGCGGGGGGCCTCAGCATCGGCTGGCTGCTGATGCTCAGCCGTTGGCTCTATCCACTGCTCAGGGGTGGCGAAGGCCCCAAGGCTGCAGCGCGGATGTTTAACCATTTGAGCGGCGATCCGCTGACGGTTCTCAGTGGCCTGGATTGGGTTGGAGGAGCGGAATATCTGCTGCTGCTTTGCCTGCCCTGCATCGCCCTGTGGCGGCGGGCCTCCCTGAGCACGCTGCTGATCGGGCTGCCGTTGGTGCTGGTGAATCTGCTCTCCGCATCCGCCAGCTACCGCACCCTGGTGCATCACTACAGCCTGCCCCTGGCACTGGTGGCCGTGGTGGCCTGCATCGATGGCCTGCGGGGGAAAGCCCAGCCCCAGCGGGGCTTTCCCTGGATACTGTGCTGGGCCATGGCCTGTTGGCTGGCGCTGGCCAAGCCCTGGTTCTTCTCCGGGCCCTACCTGACCCGAGTGCCCCAGCTGCAAGGGGTCAATGAGGCCCAGGCTCTGATCCAACCGGAAGACGCCGTGCTCACCACCAGTTACCTGGTGCCACAGCTCAGCCAGCGCACCAACATCGGTTTCCCCAAGAAAAAACTGAGTCCATTCCCCAAGGCTGGCCCCTGGAATGTGCTGCTGCTCAATCCCGCTGACCCGGGCTGGGGATCAAGCCGCAAGGTGCAGCAACGGTTGCTCACTCAAGCCAGGGACAAGAATTGGAGCTGCCAGAGCTGGCCATCGGGCCTGGAGCTGTGTCGGGCACCTGCCGCTGCAAAACAACAGCGCCACCGTGGCAATGCACCAAGCGGTAATCGCCCGACGCCTTGAGGTTTCGCAGTTCCCGCTGAATGCGCTGCTGTTTGTTACGCGATCCCTTGAACACTGGAGCCAACGGGGTGTGATAGTCGGGGATTGCCACCACCCAATCCACCGGTTGAACGCGGCCCTGGCGATCGCGGTACTGAACATGCCGAGGGAAACGAATCGCCGCCTCCCGTTGGGCCAACAACGGCAGCAAAGGCGTATCGGCAGCAACGCTGGCATCCGATGGAATCAGCGCCACGGCCTGTAAAGCCGCCTGCCGGCGGTTCAGCATTTGCTGAGGAGACACGTACGCCCAGGGGGAAAAGCTGTCGGGGATGACGGCCGAGAGGGTGCGGTGGGGGTTCCCCACCAGCGTGAGCACAAGGCCAAGCGACAGGGCCGCGGTCCAACAACGGCGCAGCCAGGGCTTCGACCAGGCCTCCTGGTGGCGTTGCCACCAGAGCACAGCACCGAGATAGAGCCCGGGCACCAGAGCCAGCACGTAGCGCAGGGTGACGGACAAGGCCGATCGCCCTTGGGAGAGCAAAGCAATCAACAGCGGGGCCAGCATCAGCAAAGCGGCATCCACCGAGAACAGGGGCACCAGCACCAGCGGCAGGCTCAACGCCAGCACAAAGCCGAGGGTTGCCCCGGGCGGCGACACCAACGCTTCGAGCAACGCCAAAGGCTGGCGCAGCATGGCCCAAAGCACAGAAACCGTTCCCCCCGACGGGTCATCCACCAGATGGCCGAACTTCTCCTTCAGGAAGCGATCCGACAACGAGGAGTCCACCATCGGCTGAATCCAACCGGTGACCAACACGACCCAGGCGAAGGACACCCCGATGAGCAAGGCTCCGGTGATGCGTTGGTCGGGACGACGCACCAGGGCCCAGAGGCCAAGGGAAAACAACAGCAAGCCACTGTCTTCTCGCACCAACAACAACAGAGCGCCAAACAGCCAGACCCGCCAACGGCAGCCATCGAGGAGCCCTCCCACCACGAGAAAGGCCAAAAGGGGCAGCCAAACCAGATCGTGAAAGTTCTCGAGAGCCGGGCCAATCACCGCACCACTGAGGAAGTAGGCAAGGGTGATCCGTTCAGCCAGGGGCCGCGGAAGGCGGGAGTCAGCCAATCGCCACAGCACCAGACCTGCGGCAGTGAGCAGGCCCACCTGAAGCAACGGCAGCGCCCACATCCCGAACACAGCCACGAGGGGAGCCATCAGCACGGTTAAGACGTTGGCGTGCTGCCCCAGGTGCAAGTAATCGATGGACGGGAGACCATCGCCGACCACCACCGCCCCCGACAACACCGATGAGAGGCTGCTTTCAAAGGGACGACCCTGCGCTGTCGCCCAGAGCTCCTGCAGAAACAGGGCTTGGTCATAAGTGGCGCTGAGGCTGAACAGCCGCCAAGCCTGCAGCCCAAAACAGATCAGGGCAAACAGACCTGCCATCGCCAACACCTTGCTTGGCCAACGGGTTGGGGAGGACGCATCTATGCCGCTGGGTCGACGCATGCAGCCGTCCTTGAGGGATTTTGGGCAGATTACGGAGCGTGCTGCACAGGGCCAAGCAGCACGCGCGTGCGTAACAACAACAGATAAATGGAGGCATAGAGCACCAGCTCACCCCACTCCTGATCCCGATTGAGGATCAACTCGGAGCAGGTGCGCGTCGCAATGCAGAACGCCAGCGCAGAAACCGCCAGAAACAGCGGCCAGCTGTAGACAGCGGGAGTGAGGGCCCGAACCACGGGCGCCATCGATTCAGAACAGTGTTTTGTAAGCGCTCCCATCCAGCGCGGCGCCAGAACCACAACAGCCAAAACCCCAAGGGTCGCCAGGAAGGTGCCCAGATCCAGTCGTTCCTGAAACCAGCCGATGTTGTGCAGAGTCGTCTCGTTCTGCGCGTTGATCTCGTTCAACAAGGGCGGGGTCCGCCAGCTGAAGATCACCTGGCCCCAGGCGAGCTCCTCCATCAACACCAGGGCAAGACATGCCGCGCCGCACTGGAACAGCCGACCGGGGCGGCGTACCTGCAAACGCGCATTCAAGTCGGAGCCGATCAACCAGGCCGTCCGGCTGGCGAGCACCAGCACCAGCACCTGGCTCCACTCCACCAGGCCACCCTCGCCAAACACCAGATTTTTGTAGGCGTCACGGTCCGGCGAGCCGGTCTTCAAGCCGACAACCAGCAGAACCACAAGCGCCAGCAGACCCCACACCGCACGGGTGCGGCTCTGATGGGCCCATGGATCGGCATCCGACAGCAACCGCAACAGCCCCTGGGAACGGGTGGCCCAGACCGCCAGTCCCGTGCTCACCCCCGCCACAACGCCCCAACCGAGATCAGGTTGGGAACCACCAGAGGCAGCCATCACCAGCTGCACGGCCATCGTCAACAGAGACGCACCTGCCACCACCACGAACAACGCAGTAAAGGCTGTCTTGAGGGCGCGACCCCGTGTGTAGATCACAGCCACCAGCCCATCCCTTGCGCGAAGCGCAGGTTAAGCAGAGGTTTAGAACCGAACTCTGAGACCGGGGTTCACCCTCCGCACAAGCCAACCGTGATTCAGCAACCCAATGCAGCGGATCCAGGCCAGATCGGAATCATTCCGCTCACGCCACGATCGATCCGAACGCTGCTGATGGCCATCACCGCAGGGCTCTTGCTGGCCCACAGCGTCGTGCAAGTGGGCATTTACGGCTTCGGGGCGGAGAAGCATTGGCTGGACAGCCTCAACATGGACCGCGAACTCAACCTGCCCACCCTGTTCAGCAGCGCGCTGTTGTTGATGGCGGCCCTGTTGATGCAACGACTGGGTGAGGGCAGCGATCGCATCGCTGCCCAGGACTGGCGTTTGCTGTCGAAAATTTTCATCTTTCTGGCACTCGACGAAGCCCTTCAGATCCACGAGATCTTGATCATTCCAGGGCTCAGGCACCAGGTGCACCCAGCTCTGGCATCCACCTGGGTGGTGCCCTACGCCGTGCTCGCCCTCATCCTGCTGTGGCGCTTTCGCCGCTTCCTCGGCTCAATCTCCCGAGCAACGGCATCACGGTTGCTGCGATCAGGGGCCGTCTACATCGGCGGTGCCATCGGCATGGAAATGATCGGAAGCTTCGCCGTTCGATCCAGCCTGATCCGCCTGCATAGCCCCTGGTATGGCGCCATCACAGGATTGGAAGAAGCCTTGGAGTTGCTTGGCATCGTTCTGCTCATCGATGCACTTTTGCGAGCGCTGCTCGATCAACGCAACGGCCTCGATCTCACCTTGCGTCTGGGACCTGATTCAGACAGCAACTGAACCCAAAAAAAAACCGCCCGGTTGGGCGGTTGAAGGAACAATTCGGCCTTGCGATCAGAGGGCGTTGCCGCGGGGCAGAACCTCTTCAGGGAAGACGAAGTTTTCGTGCGGCTGGTCAGCCGGTG
>NZ_UCND01000014.1:0-196381 GCF_900473895.1 Synechococcus sp. N32 | reverse complement strand
GACGTCAAACCATCCCCGCTGTGGCGCGCGTCCTACAGCGATCGTCATGAGAGGTGAACGGTGCGGAAAGCCGCAGGCTGTGGGATACGCCGCGACCTTAACAATCTTCACGCGACCTGCGGGGCTGATTTGCGTGAGCTGAAACGCCCTGTATCGCTCTGTTCCTTAGGGATTTTTTCCTATTTCGTCGTCGGGGCCTTTCTGCGGTCACAATGGCGCTTCGTTCTGGCTGGGTCATGTCCGCAGCAGTGCTCGAGCAACCCGTGCTCGGCTCCCGTCGTCTTTCGAATTTTCTGGTGGCTTCGGCCGTCACGATTGGGGGCGTGGGCTTCCTTCTGGCTTCGCTCTCGAGCTACCTCGGTCGCGACCTGCTCCCCCTCGGACACCCCGCTGCGCTGGTGTTCGTGCCCCAGGGACTGGTGATGGGTTTGTACAGCCTGGCTGCGGCGTTGCTGGCCACGTATCTCTGGTATGTGATCGCCGTGAACGTTGGCGGCGGCAGCAATCGCTTCGATAAAGATGCCGGCGTGGTGACCATCAGCCGTCGTGGTTTCCGCAAACCCGTTCTGGTGGAAATTCCGCTCAAAGACGTCAAGGCGGTGAAGGTGGAGGTGCGCGATGGCTTCAATGCGCGCCGCCGCGTCGCCCTGAGAATTCAGGGACGCCGTGACATGCCGCTCACCCGCGTTGGTGAACCGCTTCCTCTGGCTCAGTTGGAGAAGGACGGTGCTGAACTGGCCCGCTTCCTGGGCGTCAACCTTGAGGGTCTTTGATCCGATGCGTCGTCTTCGTTCCTGGACGCTGTTGCTGCTCATCCCGTTGTTGGTGAGTTGCAGCCCTTCCCCGCGCGCTTCGGTGGTGACCGGTTGTGCTGATGCTCAGGCGGCCTGCCTGCAGGGTCTGGCCACCGTCACCATGCAGACGAGCCAGGGCGAGTTCACGATTGAAGTGAACGGCGATGCCGCTCCTCTCACCTCCGGCAATTTCATCGATCTTGTGCGGCGCGGCACCTACGACGGCACCATGTTCCACCGCGTTGTTCGCGAGCCCGTTCCCTTTGTGGTTCAGGGGGGCGATCCGCAATCCAGTGATCGGTCCGTTCCCCTGGGGCAGCTCGGTACCGGCAGTTTTGTGGATCCCGACAACGGCCAGGCGCGGATGATCCCGCTTGAGATCAAGTTCCGATCCGAGCCGCAGCCCCGCTACAGCAGGGTCAGCACCAATCCGGCAGAACTTGATGGCCTGGAGTTGACCCATGAGCGCGGAGCGGTGGCCATGGCCCGCTCGCAGGCTCCTGACTCCGCCAGCGCCCAGTTCTATGTGGCCTTGCGTCCCTTGCCGGAACTCGACGGTCGTTATGCCGTCTTCGGCCGTGTGGTGGATGGCATGGAGGTGGTGGATGCGATCCAGCAAGGAGATCGCATCACCAAGGCTGCGATCACGCAGTAACTCAGGCCGGCACCCGGCTCTGGCTGGGAGACACCTTGAGCATTTCGGTGTTCACGCCTGAGGCCCGCTCTAGGGCCACCTTCCCGGTGCGGGCGATCTCGAGAATGCCGAAGGGGGCCATCAACCGTTCAAGGGCCACCAGCTTTCCGGGATCCCCCACCACTTCCAGGGTCAGGGCTTCATCGGCCACGTCCACAACCTTGGCCCTGAACACCTGAACGAGTTCGATCACGGCGCCCCGGGATGCTGCCGGTGCTGAAACTTTGAGCAGCATCAGCTCCCGCTCCACGGCGGGGCGCTGGGTCAGGTCGAGCACCTGAAGAACATTCACCAGCTTGTCCAGTTGTTTGGTCATCTGCTGGAGCGTCTGGTCGTCGCCTTCCACCACCATGGTCAGGCGCGATTGCCCTTCGGCCTCCGCTGGGCCGACAGCCAGGCTGTCGATGTTGAAGCCGCGTCGGGCGAAGAGTCCTGCGATCCGGCTGAGTGCGCCGGATTCGTCTTCAACCACCACCGAAAGGGTGTGTTTCATCGCCGCTGGTCGTCCCCTGCCGGTCTGGTCCTCCCAAGTTACGGTCCAGCCAGGGCAACAACACAGCCAGGAAGCGATCAGGCGCTTCGTCATGGGGGCAGTGGCCGCAGCGATCAAGCACCCTCAGCTCGAGTTCTGGGTGGCTGGCGGCCACGGATTCCCCGATGGCCAGGGGCACAAACCGGTCCTGACGGCCCCAGATCAGCAGCATCGGCACCCGCAGTTGCTCGAGCAGGGCTGGGGCGGTGGCGCCTCGGGGACGGTTGGCCATGCCCAGGCTCATGCCCCGCAGGGCCCGGGCTGCTGTAGGGCGCCGGGCCGGACGGGCGATCAGCTGCAGCAGCTCCGGGTCGGATTGGATCGACTGCCAGTAGGCCCCCTGAAGTCCGGCTTTGAGCAGGCCCGTGCGCGCGATCAAGGGCACCACAAGTTCAAGCGGGAGCACTTGCAGCACTAGGGCGAGCAGGCGCCGTTGCCAACGCCGCCGCCAGGGCGCCCGTCGTTTCGGCAGCGGTTGAATCAGGGCAGGGTCCGGCAGGGGCGCGGCGACCACCGCCCGCACCCGTTTCGGCGCCAGCACCGCCGCGGTGAGTGCGGTCAGACCCCCCAGGGAATTGCCGATCACCACTGCTGGCCCTTGCACCACCTGATCGAGGAATGCACACACCTGCAGGGCCCAGAGCCGGTTGTCCATCGGCCGCGCCGGCTGGGCGGATTGGCCGAAACCCAGCAGATCCAGGCTGTAGACGCGCCAGCCCTGGTCAGCCAGGCGCGGCGCGCAGTGGCGCCAGTGTCCGCTGGCGGCGCCGAAACCGTGCAACAGCAGCAGGGCAGGGCCCCCTTCAGGGCCGCTGACCCGCCAGTGGCAGGGCCAGCCCCTCCACTGCCAGGTGCTCTGGACACCCCACTCGGCAGTCTGGACAGCAGCAGGCGGCACCCTTCTGACCTCAACCGATCATCACTATCGCGAAGGTTTGGCTGAGCTCAGCCTTGGCCCAGGCTTTTTCAGGCCTGAGTCGCGTCCGGCCCGGGACCTTTCGGTGTTGCTGGCCCGTCACCAGAGCCTCAACGCCACGAGGCCCCTGCGCTGGCTGGATCTCATGGCCGGTTGCGGGATCAGGGCCCTGCGCTGGGGGTTGGAGGCGCTGGCCAACCCGGCCGTTGAAACGGAGCTCTGGATCAACGATGGGGATCCCGACCGGCTGCCGCTGATCCAGGCCAATGCGGCGGGACTCGGGTGTTCAAACCGGCTCACGGCTGAGGCTGCAGACCTGCTGCTGCACCGCTCGATTGTTGAGCGCCACTGGTTCGATTTCATCGACCTTGATGCCTTTGGTGCTCCTGGGCCTCTGATTCAGCCGGCCCTTCAGGCTCTGCGCTTCGACGGCCTGTTGTTCCTGGCCTCCACGGATGGTCGCTCCCCCACCGGCCACGACCGGCCGGGCGCCATCCGCAGCCTCGGGGCTGCCGCTCGCGCCCATCCCTCCAGCTGGGAAATGGCATTGCGGCAGCAGATCGGGCTGGTGGCGCGGCAGGCCTGGATGCTGGGCCGCGGACTGCAGCCGCTGTTCAGCTTCAGTGAAGGCCGCACCTTTCGCCTCGCCCTGCGCCTGCGGCGTCAGATCCCCGCGGGCGATGAACAGAAGCTGGGGCTGGTGGCCCGTTGTGAACGCTGCGGAGCCCAGCGGGTGCAGCCCCTGCTCAAGCTCAGCGGCTGGCCTGCCTGTGATTGCGTGGCTGGGCAGGGGCGCTGGAGCATCAGCGGCCCACTGTGGATCGGTCCCTTGCAGGAGCCGCAGTTGTTGCAGCAGCTGATTGCCGAGGCTCAACAGCTGGGGCGTCAGCAGATCAGCCCCGCCACCCTTCGATTGATGCAGCGCCTGCAGGCGGATCCCGGTGATCGCCCCACGGTCTGGCCCACTGATGAGCTGGTTCGACGGCTGGGCATCGGCGGACCACCAGCTCTGGGGCCATTGGTGCAGGCGCTTCAGGCGGCGGGTTATCGCGCCAGTGCCAGTGGCGTCATGCCTGGCCAGGTGCGAACAGATGCGGAATTACCGCAGCTGTTACAGATCTGCGCCAGCCTGCGGGGGGAAGGGATTTAAATGGGCGGGTGATCGCTTTGCCCAGACCATGGCTGCTGAGATTTTTGGAACTGCTGCGATCTTCTGGGTCTTGATTCCCGTCGGCCTCGCTGGTGGTGCTCTGCTGCTGAAACTGCAAGGCGACGACTGAGGCAGTCGCTTTGGTACTGGGGCCATTAGGCTCCACCCCTCGTGAGGTAGGCGCCGATGCAAGTGCTTGTGGTGGGTGGCACCGGCACCCTGGGACGACAGATCGCCCGTCGTGCCCTTGATGCCGGTCACCAGGTGCGCTGCATGGTGCGGACCCCCCGCAAGGCTGCTTTTCTGCAGGAATGGGGTTGTGAGCTGACCCGGGGTGACCTGTTGGAACCCGACAGCCTCGATTACGCCCTCGAGGGCATGGATGCCGTAATCGATGCATCCACCAGTCGCCCCAACGACTCCCGCAGCATTTACGAAACCGATTGGGACGGAAAACTCAATCTGCTTCGTGCCTGTGAGCGCGCAGAGGTGAAGCGTTTTGTATTTCTCTCGCTTCTGGGCGCGCATCAGCACCGCGAGGTTCCCTTGATGGACATCAAGGCCTGCACGGAGAAGCTGCTGGAGTCGTCTGATTTCGACTACACGATCCTGCAGGGTGCCGCCTTCATGCAGGGTGTGATCAGTCAGTTCGCCATTCCCGTTCTGGAAAGCCAGACGGTGTGGGTCAGTGGCAGCCCCACGGCCATCGCCTACATGAACACCCAGGACATGGCCCGCTTCGCCGTTGCGGCGCTCGAGCGGGAGGAAACCGTGCGTGGCACCTACCCCGTTGTTGGCCCCAAGGCCTGGAACACCGGCGAACTGGTGCAGCTCTGTGAACGCTGCAGCGGCAAGACAGCCCGTGTGTTTCGTGTGCAGCCCGTCCTGATGAACCTGATGCAGGGGGTGGCATCCTTCTTCGAACCTGCCGTCAACGTGGCGGAGCGCTTGGCTTTTGCTGAGGTCACCGGCAGCGGTCAGACCCTGGATGCCCCCATGCAGAACAGCTACGCCGCCTTCGGTCTTGAGGCCTCGGAGACCACGGACATGGAGGGCTACATCGGTGAGTACTACGACACGATCCTGAAGCGCCTTCGCGAGATGGAAGCCGATCTCGACAAGGATGCGAAGAAAAAGCTGCCTTTCTGAACCTTGATCCCTTTTGGTTCTTTTGTACTATCGCCTCAATTGCTCCTGTTCTGATGGCTGTCGCTCAGCTCAAAAACCTGCAGCGGCGTCTGCAGTTGTTGTCGGATGAGGCGGAACAAGGCCTCAACCGCGTCTGTGGCCATGAGTCGTGGAAGTCTGTGGGCCCCGATGCGGTGGATGGTGTGGAGGACCCCGATCGACGGGCTGAGGCCAACTACTGGTACGGCCAGTGGAATGTGGTGCGTGAGCTGCAGGAGTCGATCGGCTGATGGCGGAATCGTGTTGTTCGTCCCCAGTGCCCCAGTCGCTGGATCAAACCCGGGCGGTGGAAGCCCGCTACGGGGCTGCGGCCCAAGAGCAGGAAGCCTGCCTTTGCACCCCGGTCGGCTTCGACCCTGCCCTGCTCAAGGTGATTCCTGATGCAGTCGTTGAACGGGATTACGGCTGTGGTGACCCCACCCGCTGGGTTAAGCAAGGGGACCGCGTGCTGGACCTGGGCAGCGGCAGCGGAAAAAACGCCTTCATCTGCGGCCAAATTGTCGGTGCATCCGGCCGTGTGACCGGTGTGGACCGCAACGCCGACATGCTGGCCTTGTCGCGTCAAGCGATCCCGGTTGTTGCTTCAGCCGTGGGCTTCGACAACGTCCGTTTTGTTGATGGGGCCATCGAATCCCTGGATGCCCCCACGGCCACAGGTGAACCCCTGATCGCAGACGGTTCGATCGATGTGGTGCTGAGCAACTGTGTGCTCAACCTGGTGAACCCATCAGCACGCGACAGGCTCCTGGCCAACATTCGCCGGGTCCTGGCCCCCGGTGGTCGCGTTGCCATCAGCGACATTGTCTGCGATCAGGTGGTGCCCCTGCGTTTGCAGCAGGACCCTGATCTCTGGAGTGGCTGCATCAGCGGCGCATGGCAGGAGCAGGCCTTCCTGGAGGCCTTCGAAGCTCTCGGCTTTGAGCAGGTTCGCTACGCCGATCGCAGTGAGCAGCCCTGGCGTGTGGTGGAGGGCATTGAATTCCGGGCGGTCACCCTCGTCGGTGCCCTCCCCGCCGATGTCCTCCCCGCTGAGCACCAGCGCTCGAGCTGCTGCTGATCAGCCGGTTGAGCCGTTCCTGTTCAGCTGCAGTCACCACTCGCCAACTGCCGGGTTGAAGGTCCGTTAGGTCCAGCGGGGGACCGTTGTCCATCAGATCGATGCAGCAGCGCACCAGACGCAACGTCGGCAGGCCAACAGCCGCCGTCATCCGGCGCACCTGCCGGTTGCGCCCCTCGGTGAGGGACAGCTGCAACCAACTGGTGGGAATCGCAGCGCGAAAACGAATCGGAGGTGTTCGCTCGGGCAACGTCGGTTGGTCTTGGCCCTGAAGCCAGCGCGCCTTCGCCGGCAAGGTCCGGCGCCCCTGGACCACAACCCCATCGCAAAGCTGTTGCAGTTGAGTGGTGTTGGGAGTTCCTTCCACTTGCGCCCAGTAGCTGCGCCAATGGCCAAAGCGAGGGTCAGTGAGGCGCTGTTGTAGACGTCCGTTGCTGGTAAGGATCAGCAGCCCCTCGCTGTCGGCATCGAGCCGGCCCGCGGCATACACCTGGGGCACATCAACAAAGTCGCTCAGGCAACGCCAGCGGCTTCCCTCCTCCGGCGTGAATTGACTCAAAACCCCGTAGGGCTTGTTCAGCAGCAGCGTCGTCAAGTCAGCTTGCGTTTTCGCGCATCCTCCACAGGTTGACCACGCCAATGGAGATCAACAGCAGGCCGAGATCCAGGCTCAACGGGGGGAGAATCACGGCAGGGGGATGTGTGTCGGCGTTGGAGCCTAAGGGCTGTGTTGCTTCTGCGGGGTGCAAGTGGCCTTCTAAACTGGCTGCAGCAAGACAGAACTGGCCACCAGCGCATGATCGAAACCTCGGGCGTGATCGAGAAGGAACAGGGCAACGGGTTCTATCTGGTCACCCTCGAGCAGCCTGCTGGCCACCAATGCCTCTGCAGAGCCGCTGGAAAGCTCACCAAGTTCCGGATCAAATTGCTCGCGGGTGACAAGGTGCTGGTGGAGATCAGCCCCTACGACCTCACCCGCGGCCGCATCACCTACCGCGAGCGCAATGCCGGTGCTCCCGGCGGGCGTCCCGGCGGTAACCGCCCCGGCGGACCGCGTCGCCGTTGAGGGCCGTCGCTGAGGGCTGCTGCCCTCAGGCGGCAGCCTGAAGGCAAGCTTCAATCGCAGCTTTGAATTCACTGCGCTGTTTCACGCCGCGCCACTGCTTCACCATGTCCTTGTTGTGGAACAGCTGCACCGTGGGTGTGCCATTCACTCCGGCTTGTTCAGCGATCTCCTGATCGGCTTCGATGTCGATCACAACGGCTTGGGCTGATCCATCCAGTTCTTCAATCACTCGTTGCAACTGGGGTTTCAGCACGTGGCAAGGGCCACAACTCGGTGAGGTGTAAATCACCAGCAGCGGCTTGGCGCTGTCGTGATACAGCTTGCGCAGGGCAAAGCTCCCTTTCTGCCAAAGCCCTTGGGGGTCGTAGGTGGCTTCCGTGGTGACATCCACATTCACCGGGCGTTCAGCCACCGCTGGCTCCACCTGCTCACGCTGCACCCGGGTGGCCAGGTTGTGGTGACTCAGCCAGCGCTCCGCTGCCAAGGCCGCCTTGCAGCCGCTGCCAGCTGCGGTGATGCCCTGTCGCCATTCGGCATCGGCCACATCGCCGGCCGCGAAAACGCCTTCCATGGACGTTTCCGGTCGTCCGGGTTGCGTTGTCAGGTAACCCTTGTCGTCCAGATCGATTTGCCCCTGAAGCAGATCGGTGTTGGGGGTGTGGCCGATGGCATAGAAGAGCCCCTTGACGGCGATGGTGGATGAACTGGCCTCGATGCGATTGCGCAGGGTCATCGACTGCATCCAGTCGTTCCCGCTCACGTCCTCGATTTCGCTGTTCCAGTGCACCGTGATCGCGTCGTTGGCCAACACCCGATCAGCCATCGCGGCACTGGCGCGGAGTTTGTCGGAGCGCACCACCAGATGCACATGGCTTCCGTACTTGGTGAGGTACACCGCCTCCTCGCAGGCGGAGTCGCCGCCGCCCACCACGGCGAGTTCCTCATTGCGGAACTGCGGCGTGGCGCCGTCACAGATCGCACAGGCGCTGATGCCTTTGCTCCAGAAGGTTTGCTCTGAGGGAAGTTGGAGGCGGTTGGCACTGGCGCCGGTGGCGATCACCAGGGCGTGGGTGCGGATGGTCTGCCCCTCGACCTCAATGCGGTAGGGCTTGGAGCTCAGATCAATGCTGTCGGCATCTGCTTCCAGCAGGTGGGTGCCCCAACGCACCGCCTGGGACTTCATCAGGTCCATCAGGTCGGGCCCGAGCACACCATCAGGGAAGCCCGGAAAATTCTCCACATGGGTGGTGGTCATCAGCTGGCCACCGGGGATGCCACCGCGTTGGAACCCAGTGATCAGCAGCGGTTGAAGGTTGGCCCGTGCTGCGTAGATGGCGGCTGTGTACCCGGCTGGCCCTGACCCAACGATGACCAGGTTTTCGATGTGATCCGTACCGGCTTGACCCACCGCTTAAGCGAACTGACTATGAGTTAAATCTAAAGCCCTGCTGGAAGCCGACGTGAGTAAAGGCTTGGAAATGAATGAATGGGACTTAGAAGAATTTAAGAAAAACTTCAGATTTCAACTTGTGAGTCGTTGGAGCTGGGGTCGTGAATCGGACGCCGTTTGCTCGGGTTGCGCGGAGCTGCCAAAACATTGGCCTCAAGCATCTCCACGTTTTCGCCGATGCATGTGATCCATTCGCAGAATTCTTGCGTTATCGCATAACTGTCTTCATAGCGCTCTTCCTTGTCCAGGACTGCGATGCGCGTGGATGCCCAGCCCGTTGCAACGACGATCCGGCGTTCCATTGCGGCGTCCATGACTGTCTCCTCGATGTTGATCAGGTTGGCGGATAGGGGGTCCCTTTCAGCCCTCCATTTGCACAAATTCGCATTTTCCTCTGGCCAATGCTGTGCTCAGCGCTGCAAAAAAGCGGGTAATTCGGGCGTTTTCAGCCGGATCACAGCGCCGGCTCCGTCCTCCACCGCTTCCAGGGGAAGGCTCGGTCCGCGCCAGGCGCCAACCCCCGGCTGCTCGTCTTCGGCCTCCTGCTCCTGAGGCCGCAGCACGTAGGGCTCGGCCACCGACCATGAGCGGGCGTAGTCCATCAGCAGTGGGTCTGCTGGAGCAAACACGTAGGAGGCTTCCCTGGGAATGGCTTCACGGGCGGCCAGTTCCGGCGTCATCCGCACAGCCCGGGTGATGCCCTGCACAAAACGGCTGCGGGTCACCACGGTGGTCAGATAGGCCACCACCCGCAGACGCGGCGCATCAAAGCCCTCCGCGCACATGTCGATGCTCACCAGCCAATCGGCGTCACCGCTTTGGAAGGCGTTCAAGCGCTCTGTTGCTTGTGGGCTCTGGGAATGGATCAACTCCACCCGGTTGCCGTCGTCCATCAACACCCGGCTGATGGCTTCGGCATGGCTGATGTCGCGGGCGATGACAAGACCAGCAGCCTGCGGTTGTCGCTCACGCAACTGGTTCAGCTTCTGCTGGGCGCGCAGCAGCACCTGCTGACCAATGCTGCTGCTGTCGGCCAGGCGGATGGCGCGTCGCAGGTTGCGCGCACGCCAGCTTTCCCGTTGCTCCGCCGAGAGGGGGGAAACGTCGCGCTCCGGGTGTCCTTCGCGGCTGTGTTCCACCCAGCCGTCCTGAAAACGGAACTCCAGGGGGCGCACATCCCCTGCGGCGATCAAGTCCCTGGGTTCAACGCAGAGATCCGGTCGGATCTGCTCAACCCAACCGCCGTCATCCAGCCGCACCCGCATGCGCCGGGCGGCGCAGAACGCCAGGTTGTCGGCACGAAAGGGGGTGCCCGTGAGCCCCAGGCGCAGCCGCACGCTGCCGGTCAGCTCCAGAAAGGTCTGCCCCCAGGCGGTGGCATCCGGTTCGTCGGGATCAACGCCGAGATGGTGGGCCTCATCGGCGATCGCCATGCAGGAGCTCAGGCCCCATTGCTCGAGCCGTGCCCCCAGAGCCTCGCGCTGGCGACCGGCCCCCTGATAGGTCACCAACAAGCCATCGGCGTCCTGGCTTTGCTCCGGCGGGCAGGGCCACTCCTCCAGCCGCAAGCCAAGACGCGCCGCGGCGGATTTCCACTGATTGAGGATTGAGGTCCGGTGGCAGAAGACCAGGAAATGGTCCAGCCGGCCTTGATCACGCATGGCGCGGAATCCCATCAACGCTCCGAGGGTTTTGCCTGCCCCGGGGCCGGCAAACACCAGCAGGTCGCGGCTGCTGCCCTCGAGCTCGAGCCTGCGCAGCAGCAGCTGAATCAGCTGTTGCTGCCACTGCCTTGGTTGAACCTCGTTCGTGGTCTGCCTGGCCGGGAGGTTGAAGCTGACGGCTGGGATATCACCTCCCGGGAAGATGAGTCTTTTTAACCATTCCTTTGCGCCGTGGCATCTCTACCGTCCGGCCATCAGCTCCATCGGGATCGGGTCCCGCCCATCGCCATGGCCCAACGTCGTTTCTTCAGCAGCCCCCTTGATCAGCAGCGCGACCAGCTCGATGGCTGCTGGCAACTCGAATGCGACATCGATCCGTTGATTCTTCGGGCCCGCGTCCTGCACCGCCGCGGAGAGGTGAACGGGGCCGCCGGCCTCGAACAGGAAGTGCTGCCGATCGTCTGATCCGGCAGCACGTCTTGGATCATCAGCGCCTGTTTCAGAGAGCCTGCTTCAGAGCGCTTCGGCGTGGTTAACCACCAGGTGCTCCACCTCCTTCAAGGCCTCCTCCGAGGCGGAGCGAGCTGCCGTGAAATCCCCCTTGGCGGTGTCCAGCAGCTGCTGCGCGAGCCGATCCAGCAGCTCCTCTTTGTGCTCCTCAAGCATCGCCACGATCTCGGTCTCCACCAAGGTGCGCACCGCCTGAATGCGCAGGTCGTCGTTTTCGGCCTCCGCGAAGGTGCCCTGCACGAGTTCCTGGATGAACAGGCGGTGCACCTCGCTGCTGCGCAGGAAGCTTTCCGTGGCGTTGATCATCCCGTCCACCAGGGTGCGATCGGGTTCGCTCTCGCCGTCGTTGAGCTTGAACTCCCAGTCGAGATGGCGTCGCTGCCAGCCAGCCGTGTGCAGGCTCGGCATCACGCTTTGCGAAAAGGTGTCGACGGAGATTTCATAAATCCGCTCCGCCAGTCGTTCACACCAGTCTTTGCCGTGCAACTGGAGGGTGGACTGCATGGTTTCCCGTTCGACGGCATGGCCACCGTGGTGGCTGTGGCAGAGGCCGTCGGGACACTCGATTGCGCTGAGACCCATGGGGAGCACAGAGGGTGCACTTCACGTAGCAAGAGCGACAGAACTGAGGGCCTTTCTTCAGGAAGGTTCCTGATCGCGAGAAGGCGACCTCGTAACCTCGCTTGGGTCGGTGGTTGTGTTCGCCTTGCCCAGACTTCTGATACCGGTGGAGTCGACACCGGGAGAAACCCGGGTCGCGGCAACGCCGGACACGGTCAAAAAATTCATCTCGTTGGGCTGCAGCGTCGCAGTCGAATGCGGAGCCGGTACTCCCTCCGGATACCTCGATGAGGCCTATGCCGAGCAGGGCGCAGATCTCATTGAGAAAGGAGACACGTCGGCCTGGGGTCAGGCCGACGTTCTCCTCTGTGTTCAATCGCCGAGCGCAGCCACCCTGGCCCGCTTGCGCCAGGGAGCGCTGGTGGTGGGTCTGCTGTCCCCTTACGCCAACGAAGAGCTGACCGCCGCCCTGAAGCGCAGCGGCCTTTCAGCCATGGCGCTCGAGCTGTTGCCCCGGATCAGCCGGGCGCAGTCCGCCGATGCGCTCTCCTCCCAGGCCAACATCGCGGGCTACAAGTCGGTGCTGCTGGCCTCCGCCGCGCTGGACCGTTATTTCCCGATGCTGATGACTGCTGCGGGCACCGTTCAGCCGGCCAAGGTGGTGATTCTTGGGGCCGGCGTGGCGGGCCTTCAGGCCGTGGCCACGGCGCGCCGTCTGGGTGCGGTGGTGTACGTCAGTGACATCAGACCTGCGGTGAAGGAGCAGGTGGAATCCCTCGGCGCCCGTTTCATTGAGCCTCCCGAAATGGAGGACAAGCCTTCGGAATCCGGTGGCTATGCCAAACAGGCCTCCGATGCCTTCCTGGCGGCCCAGCGTCAGCAGCTGTCTGATCAGCTGGCGGAGGCCGACGTGGCCATCTGCACCGCCCAGGTGCCCGGCCGCCGCGCTCCGCGTTTGATCAGCGAAGACATGCTCGATCGGATGCGCCCCGGCGCGGTGGTGGTGGATCTGGCCGTGGCCCAGGGCGGCAACTGTGCCGACACCGTTCCTGGTCAGACCGTGGATCGCAAGGGTGTGAAGCTGATCGGTGGTAACGACCTGCCCTGCAGCGTTCCCAATCACGCCAGTGCGCTCTACGCCCGCAACCTCGTGGCTCTGCTGGAGCCCACCTTGAAGGACGGCGTCCTCAGCCTTGATCCCGAGGATGAACTGATCGCCGGCTGTCTGATCGCCCAGGACGGCACCATCCGTCGTGGCGATGTCCTTACCCCAGGTGCCAACTGATGTTTGTTGAATTCCTCTGGGTTCTCCTGCTTGGCAGCCTGCTTGGGCTGGAGCTGATCGGCAAGGTTCCCCCCACCCTGCACACTCCCTTGATGAGTGGTGCCAATGCCATCTCGGGCATCACCGTGTTGGCAGCACTCACCGCCATCATCAAAGCCGGCGACAACACCGTGCTGTTGCTGCTCGGTTCCGTCTCGCTGGGCTTTGCCCTGTTCAACGTGATCGGGGGCTTCCTCGTGACCGATCGCATGCTGGCCATGTTCAGCCGCAAGCCTGCTCGCAAGGAGAACCGCTGATGACTGACCTTCTCAAATACGTGATCGAGCTGGTTGCGGTTCTGCTGCTGGCCCTCGGCATCAAAGGTCTCTCCAAGGTGCGATCCGCCAGGGGCGCCAACCAGCTGGCCGCTGTGGCCATGGGCCTTGCGGTGCTGGGTCTGCTGATCAACTACCTCGGCACCAGCGGCATCAGTATCGCCGCCTGGACCTGGATCATCGCCGGAACGTTGGTGGGTGGTGTGCTCGGCGCCATCACCGCCCAGCGGGTGCCGATGACCTCGATGCCGGAGACGGTCGCCCTCTTCAACGGCTGCGGTGGCATGTCGTCACTGCTGGTGGCTCTGGCTGCTGCGCTTTACCCGGCGGCCCTCGATGCGGCAGGCCCTGTGGCCGTGGTGTCGATCGTTGTCTCCGTGTTCGTGGGTGCGATCACCTTCACCGGCTCGATCGTGGCCATGGCCAAGCTGCAGGGTTGGCTGTCCACGCCGGCCTGGATGCAGAGCAAGGCGCGGCACGCCGTGAACATTGCGCTGGCGGTGGCATCCCTTGTGGGTGCCGTTGAGATGCTGCGCAACGCTGATTCGAGCACGGGCCTCTGGCTGCTGGTGGTGGCCTCCGGCCTGCTGGGAATCGGGGTGACGCTGCCGATCGGCGGCGCCGACATGCCCGTGGTGATCTCCCTGCTGAACAGCTATTCCGGTGTGGCTGCCGCTGCTGCCGGTTTCGTGGTGGGCAGCCAGTTGCTGATCGTGGCCGGCGCCATGGTTGGTGCTGCTGGCCTGATCCTCACCCAGGTGATGTGCAACGGCATGAACCGTTCCCTGGTGTCTGTTCTGTTCGGTGGCGCCCTGGGTGCCACGACCGCTGCAGGCGGTGGCGGCGGTGAATACACCAACATCACCAGCTGCAGTGTTGAGGAGTGCGCTCTCACCCTTGAGGCCGCTGAACGGGTGGTGATTGTTCCGGGCTATGGCTTGGCCGTGGCTCAGGCGCAACACACGCTCAGGGAAGTGACTCGGGTGCTGGAGAGCGCTGGTATCGATGTGGCCTATGCCATTCACCCGGTGGCCGGTCGTATGCCGGGTCACATGAACGTGCTCCTGGCTGAGGCCGATGTGCCCTACGAGCAGCTGCAGGAGATGGATCAGATCAATCCCGAGTTCCCCGCCACCGACGTGGTGTTGGTGCTGGGTGCCAATGATGTGGTCAATCCCCAGGCCAAGAACGACCCCAATTCGCCGCTCTACGGCATGCCCGTTCTGGATGTCCAGGACGCCCGCACGGTGTTCGTGGTGAAACGGGGCATGAGCGCTGGCTACTCCGGCATCAAGAACGATCTGTTCGAGCTGGCCAACACCTCGATGCTGTTCGGCGATGCCAAGAAGGTGCTCGGCGACCTTCTGGTGGAACTCAAGGATCTGGGACTGGGCAAGAAGTGATGGCCCGCGGCGTGGATAACCCCCGGCTGCGGGAGCGGCTGGGGGTTCCGTCGTTTGAGCAGCGCTGGCCCTGGATCGGCGGCGACCTGCAAACCCTGCGCGACACCCTGCGCGAGGTGGATCTCCCCCACGATCAAGGGGTTCCGATTGAAATTCCCGTGCCAGCCCTGCCCAGTGGAGCGGCGGCTGCCGGGTCGTTGCTGGCCCTGCTCGATCTGCCGGAAGGGGACCCCAAGGGCTTGGTTCTGCTGCTCCATGGGCTGGGCGGATCCAGTTCCCGGGAAGGCCTGAGGCGGATGGGTGTGGCGCTCCAGGCCGCCGGTTTTGCAGTGCTGCGCCTCAACCTGCGCGGTGCTGATCCAGGCCGCCACCTTGCGGGTGGCACCTATGCAGCACGCTGCAACAGCGATCTGCTGCCGGTGATTGCTCGGGCCCGAAGCCTGGCGGCGGGTCGCCCACTGCTGGGGGCAGGCATCTCCCTGGGCGGCACCATGCTGCTAAATGCCGCTCTGGCTTCCCCCGGTGTGCTTGATGGCCTCTTCTGTGCCAGCAGTCCCCTGGATCTGGCGGCCTGCAGCGCCTCGATCGAGCGACCGCGCAATCGGGTCTACCAACGCTGGCTGCTCAAGCGGTTGGTGCGTCAGACCCTGGCAGATCCCTTCGGGGTGAGCGCCGACGAGGAAGCCAAATTGCAGGCGTCGCCCCCCCGTTCGATTCGTGAGTTCGACAGTGCGGTGACGGCTCCCCGCTGGGGGTTTGTAGATGTGGAGGCCTACTACCGCGAGGCTTCACCCCTGCAGCATCTACTGCCCGCCTGCAAAGCGATGCCGCCCACCTTGCTTTTGCAGGCCCTGGATGATCCTTGGGTTCCTGCCTCCTCTGCAATGGATCTGGCAGAGGAGCTGCCGCCGGAGGCTGCGATTCGCACGTTGTTCACGCCACGGGGAGGGCACAACGGTTTCCATGGCCGTGATGGCTGCTGGGGCGACCAGTTGGCGGCGGCCTGGCTCAGGGACGTTGTTGCTGGCTAAGCCGTGATCCCCACATGTTGTGGGGCCCTATCGCTTGAGTAGTAGAAGGCCCGATCGCTTGGGTTCTGGTACACAGCGCCACCACAGCGGGTGGCAATCCTCCACAGCGCTTTGTGGATCGGTGTTGAGTCGTAGCGCACCAGCTCAGGAAACCTCTGCCTCAGCAGTTGAGTTCCACGCCAGGCGTTGTAGTGCGGAATCGATGAATTCACGTGATGGCACACGTGGGTTGAGCCGATTCCATGGTGCAGCAGGTTGAGGATGGGCCCGTAGGGACGATCAACCGTTTGCAGGGCTCCCTTCGACCACGTCCAGGTTTCGTTGGAGAAGTGAGGGATATCGGTGTTGGTGTGCTGCAGCCAGGTGTAGGTGGTCAGCCACATGTTGATCACCAGGTAGGGCAGGCCGTAGACGCACAGCACACGGAGCAGGGAAAACTGCACTGAGGCGATAATCAGCAGGGCAACCATGGCGAGCAATCCCAGGTTGGATCGCAGCATCCACTTGCCGAAGGACTGAGGGAAAAGACGGCGTTTGCCGTTGAAATTGCGCTTGCGATTCCAGAAATGAGAGGTGGGGGAGTCGTAGTCCTCGCCGCCGGTGGCGCCCAGGAAGAGATAAAGCTGCCAGCCAATCACGAGGTGATTGAACAGAGAAATGATCCCGAAGACGGTGGGATTCAACCTCTGCTTGAGCTGTTCGGTGGTTCGTCCCATCGGTGACGTTGCCCGCGGCGGAACATGGGTTTCTCCCTGTTCCAGGTGATTGCAGTGGGCGTGGTGCACCGCATGGCTGTGGGCCCAGCTGTAATACGGCACCAGCAAAATGCTGTGCAGAACAAAGCCCACAACGCCTTCAATCCGGCGGTTGGGGTGGAAGGCGTGATGGCCGCATTCATGGGCGATCACCCAGCAGCCCATCGCGATGGTGCCGGTGATCATGCCGTAGAGGAGCCAGAGGGGGACGGCGGCTGCCGAGAGCGGGAGAAGGGTTCCCAGGCCGACTGCCAGAAGCGAAAGCCCAGCAGACATGGCCAGACTCGCCCAGGACTTCGCTGGGCTCAGCTTGGAGAGCTCTGCTGGCAAGGCGCTGAGCAGCTCAGCTTTGCTCGGGTAGAGGATTGATTCAGCGCTGTCTTCAGGGGCTGGATTTGCGGGTCGGGTCGCAGTTGCAAATGCCAAATGGAAGCCTCAAGACAAGCGCTCATCCGTTGGCGCTTAAGGTTTCCATCATAATTGCCTGGGCTGCGACCTGTGGGCGCATGGTGCTCAAGAGCTCAATAGCAATTGTTCGGATTTCGTTGTTTGGAATTCCAGCTGGATTTCAAGTTCCTTTTGCTCAGAGTTCCTTCTCTTGGGTGCGAATTGAGCCTTTCGCTAATGCTTTGCTGGATTGATTTGGGATCAAATTTCGCCTGAAGGGGCGCCAGTGGTTGCTTCGAATGGTGTTCTTTTGAGAATCCATTCTTCAACGGGTTGTTGGCCGATGATGTGTTGTTTGATGATTCTTTTGACGCGATCAGGCGAAACGTCGGCGTACCAAATTCCGTCTGGCCAGACCAGAAGAATCGGCCCTCGTTCACACACCCTGAGGCAATCGGCTTTGCTGCGCAGAACAATTCCCTCCGGGCGTTCCGTATTTTCGAGATTCAGTTCGCGAACAACGCTCTTCAGTTCATTCCAGGTTTGTGCTCCAACCGCTGAATCGCAGCATTTGGCTTTGGTGGCGGTTGCACAGAGCAGGAGGTGATGGCTGACCCGTTGCATGCCTAAGCGGCGAGCGCTCCCATGGGCAAACGGGTCACCCCGCGGTTCACCTGTTCCCGCACGGCGGTTCGCGCCCACTGATCCACCCGCAGCACGTCGTCCAACTGGGGTTGGGCCATCAGATCGGGTTTATGACGCTCGCAGGCGGCCTCGATCACGGCTGGGATGTCGAGGAAGTGAATCTTCTCCTCGAGGAACTGCGCCACGGCTTCCTCGTTGGCAGCATTCATCACCGCAGGCATGGTGCCGCCGGCGCGTCCGGCGGCGTAGGCCAGCTCCATGCAGGGGTACTTGGCGGGATCGGGGGCCCGGAAGCTGAGCTGACCCACTTCCGTGAGATCCAGTCGCCGCCATGGCGTCTCCAGGCGAGAGGGCCAACTGAGGCAGTAGAGGATCGGCAGCTTCATGTCGGGCCAGCCCAGTTGGGCCAGCACGGAGGAATCCGCCAGTTCGATCATCGAATGGATGATGCTCTGCGGATGGATCACGATCTCGATGTGGTCGTAATCCAGGCCGAACAGGTAATGGGCTTCGATCACCTCCAGCCCCTTGTTCATCAAGGAGGCGGAATCCACGGTGATCTTGCGGCCCATGCTCCAGTTGGGGTGACTGGTGGCATCGGCCACGGTGGCCTTTTCAAGGTCAGCGGCCGTCCAGTCGCGGAAGGCGCCGCCGGAGGCTGTGAGCTGAATCCGGCGCAGCCCCGGTGTGGGCACGCCGGTGGAGAGGCGTGCGTTTTCAGCCCAGGGAGTTCCCTGCAGGCACTGGAAAATTGCTGAGTGCTCCGAATCCGCCGGCAGCAGACGGCTGCCGCTCTTCTTCAGCTCCGGCAGCACCACGGGGCCGGCTGCAATCAGCGTTTCCTTGTTCGCCAGAGCCAGGTCTTTGCCGGCGCGGATCGCCGCCAGGGTCGGCAACAGACCGGCGCAACCAACAATGCCCGTCACCACCAAGTCGGCGCTGTCCCAGGCGGCAGCAACGTTGAGACCATCAGCACCTCCCACCAGCTGGGGTGCATCAGCGCCTGTGACGCCGGCGTCCTGCAGACGCTCCTGCAGTTCGGGCAGGAGATCGGCATCGGCCAGGGCCACCACCTCAGGGCGATGCCGCTGAACCTGGTCAACCAACAGCTTCAGGTTGCGGCCGGCCGTCAGGGCCACAACGCGGAACTGCTCCGGAAACTCCTCAGCGATCTGGAGGGTCTGGGTGCCGATCGAACCGGTGGATCCCAGCACGCTGATGGCTTTCATGCTGTTCCGGCAGTTGCGACAAGTCTCCCACCAGGACCGTTGAACGCTGGCAAGCTGGCGGACAGCTTGTGGAGAGCGCATGGCGAAGGAACAGTGGCGATCGGGCCTGGGGTTTGTCCTGGCGGCTGCGGGCAGTGCCGTGGGTCTGGGCAATCTCTGGGGCTTTGCCTACCGCGCCTCCCAGGGAGGTGGCGGCGCCTTCCTGCTGCTCTACGTGGTGATTGTGCTGTTGGTCTGCCTGCCGGTGCTGGTGGCCGAAATGGTGCTGGGGCGCAGCACCGGCCAAAGCCCCCTGCTCGCGCCAGTGGCGGCCGCCGGTCGCCGTTGGCAGCCGATGGGTTGGCTGTTCGTGCTGGCGGCCAGTGGAATCCTGGCCTTCTATGCCGTGTTGATGGGGTGGACCGGGGCCACCCTGGTGCAGACCCTCACCCAGGGGCTCCCGGCGGATATCGCTTCAGCGGAAGCCTTTTTCGCCGGCCTCAGTGGCGGCCGCTCCGCCTTGATCGGCCAGCTGCTCAGCCTTGCGGCGACTGCTGCTGTGGTGGCGGCCGGCGTCCGCGGAGGCATTGAGCGGTTGTCCCGCTGGGGGCTGCCGCTGTTGTTTGTGCTGCTGATTGGCCTTGCGGTATGGGCCGCTGGTCTTGATGGGGCCTCGGAGGGCTATCGCACCTTCCTGCTCCGCTGGGACAACAGCCAGCTGCAGGACCCCACCACGATTCGCAATGCCTTCACTCAGGCCTTCTTCTCGATTGGCACGGGCATCGGCTGCATCCTGGCCTATTCGGCCTACCTGAGCCGGCGCGCCCACCTGCCGCGGGAAGCCGTGGCGGTGGTGGGGATGGACACCGCTGTGGGCTTGCTGGCCGGCATGGTCACCTTCCCCGTGGTGATGAGCTTTGGCCTCCAGGATGTGATCAGTGGCTCCACCCTGGGCACGATCTTCATCGCGCTGCCCACGGGCCTGGGCTCGCTGGGCGCCACAGGTCAGCTGGTGGCGGTGCTCTTTTTTGCTCTGGCCCTAATTGCAGCGATCACCTCAGCGGTGTCGCTGTTGGAGGTGCCAGTGGCCTGTTTGATCGATCGCCTGGGGTGGAGCCGCTCCCGGGCCGTCTGGGTGTCCGCGGCGTTGATCTTTGTGGCCGGTCTTCCAGCGGCCACCTCCATGGAGGTTCTCGGCTGGATGGATTCCGTGTTCGGGGGCCTGCTGCTGATTCTGGGGGGCTTGCTTCTGGCCCTGTTGCTGGGTTGGGTGCTTCCCGCCCGTTTTCAAGAGGAGCTCAGCCATTCGGGGAGCCCGATCTGGCTGCAGCGCTTTCTGCTGGTGATGCTGCGCTGGATTTCGCCGCCGGTGATCACCGTTGGTCTGGTGATCAGCGTGATTGATCTGATCCCCAGCTGAGGGGATTCACCTGGCGGGTGCCTACGGCTGATCCGAGGAATTGAGCATGGATTCCATCTTGCGAATCCTCTGCAGCATCTTGTCCCACACCTCTGCTTTCCAGGCTTGCTCCGCATCGCCCGTGGACGCGGCCAATTGCTTCTGAGCCGTGAGCTTCGCCTCAAGATCCTCGCCGGCATCAAGGGCCTTCATCAGCTCCATCTCGAGCTTGGCGGTTTCCATGAAGTTCAGCTTCTTCAGCCAGAGCATGGGGAGCAACAGGGTCGGGGTTCAGTCTGCCGGGATCAGGCGCGGATCCACTCCGTCACCCCGCCGGGTTTGTCGATCAGCTCAACCCCCTGGGCGGCGAGCTCATCCCGGATCCGGTCGGCCTCGGCGTAATCCTTCGCTGCTTTCGCTGCCTTGCGTGCCGCGATGGCTGCATCAATGGCGCCGTCGTCGAGGCTGGTGGCGGCTTCCGCTTCCGAGCGCAGTCCAAGCACCGCCCCCAGGTGTCGCAGCAGCTGCCAACGCCCCTCCAGACCTTTCAACTCGGGCTCAGGCAGGGCGGCGTCTTCCCCCCGTTCCAGCCGGTTGGCGAGGGCCCGCAGAGGCTTGGCCAGATCGAACAGCACGGCCAGTCCGCCCGAGCTGTTCAGGTCATCGTCCATGGCGCTGATGAAGCGTTGTTCGAGCTCCACCAGAGCGGTGTCGGCTGGACCTCCATCGGCCGTGATGGCGCCCTCTGTAAGCGGTGCGGCCGTGCTCCAGCCGAGGCTCTCGCCGTGGCGATCGCCAAGGCTCAGGGCTGCATTCAGACCCTTCCAGCCGGTGGCTGCGGCCTCAAGGGCCTCGGCGGTGAAGTCAAGGGGTTTGCGGTAGTGGGCCTGCAGCACAAACAGGCGCAGGGTCATCGCTGAGACCCCACTCTCCAGCAGCGCACGGATGGTGGTGAAGTTGCCGAGCGACTTGCTCATCTTCTGGCCGCCCACATTGACCATGCCGTTGTGCATCCACACCCGGGCCAGGTCCTGACCGGTGGCGGCTTCGGATTGGGCGATCTCGTTTTCGTGGTGCGGGAACACCAGGTCGGCTCCACCCAGGTGGATGTCGATCGTGTCGCCGAGTTCCGCCCGCACCATGGCTGAACATTCGATGTGCCAGCCGGGGCGTCCCTCACCCCAGGGGGAGGGGAAGCTGGGCTCTCCGGGTTTGGCCCCTTTCCAGAGTGCGAAATCGAAGGGGTGCTGCTTGCGGGCCTCTTCGGCATCGGCCACCCGCCCGGCGGCGTTGTCCTGCTGTTCGCTCAGGTCGCGGCCGCTGAGCTTGCCGTAACCGACATGCTTCATCACCGCGAAATACACATCCCCTTCAGCGCTGTAGGCCGCACCCTTGGCCTCAAGTTCGCCGATCAGTGCGCGGATGCCATCCAGGCACTGGGTGGCTCGGGGCATCCGGTCGGGCCGCAGGATCCCCAGGGCGTCCATGTCCTGGTGGAACGAGGCAATGTTTCGCTCGCTCACCTCCGTCATCGAGGAGTTCTCCTCGCCGGCCCGTTTGAGGATCTTGTCGTCGATGTCGGTGAAGTTCTGAACGAAGGTCACCTCGAGGCCGCGCCAGATCAGATAGCGGCGCAGCACATCCCAGTTGATGTAGCTGCGGGCATGGCCCAGGTGGCAGAGGTCGTAGACCGTCACGCCGCAGCAATAGATGCTCGCCTTCCCCGGGGTTAGGGGTGTGAACGGCTCGGTGCGGCGGGTGAGGGTGTTGGTGAGCCGCAGGGACACAGCCGTTCAGAAGCTGCGGCTGAGGCTACGGCCTGTTCGGCTGCGTTTATTTCGCCTCCATCCAGTTCGCGCCGACGCCGGTCTCCACCACCAAGGGAACACTCAGCGCAACGGCCTGTTCCATGGTCTGCACCACCAGCTCTCGGGTGGCGTCCAGGGCGTCCGGCGCCACTTCGAGCACCAGTTCGTCGTGCACCTGCAGCAGCAGCTGGGCCGGTAGGCCCTGACGCTGCAGGGCGTCTTGCAGCTGCACCATCGCCACTTTGATGATGTCGGCACTCGAGCCCTGAATCGGGGCATTGGCCGCCGCCCGCAGTTGCTGCGCCTCCATGCCGCCGCGGCGGGCCACGTCCAGGTCGATCTCCAGCGGGTCCTTGCCCAGCAGCCGCCCCAGGCCGTTGCGATCGAAGTGGAACGGCCGCCGGCGGCCGAGAATCGTTTCCACGTAACCGCGGCTGAGGGCGAGCCGCTCCTGCAGCTCGAGGAAGGCGAACACCTTCGGGTAGCGCTGCTTGTACTTGGCCAGGAACTCCTTGGCTTCGCTCTGGCTCACGCCGGTTTCCCTGGCGAAGCGCTGGGCTCCCATGCCGTAGATCACACCGAAGTTGATCGTTTTGCCGAGCCGACGCTCGTCCGGGCTGACCTCGTCCTTGTCCAGCAGCAGCCTGGCGGTCAGCGCGTGCACGTCGTCGCCGCTGTGGTAGGCCTCCTGCAGCACCTCTTCTCCCGAGAGGTGGGTGAGGATGCGCAGCTCGATCTGGGAGTAGTCAGCGCTGAGCAGGGTCCAGCCCTCCTGCGGCAGGAAGGCCTTGCGGATCCGCCGGCTGTACTCGGTGCGCACCGGAATGTTCTGCAGGTTGGGATTGCTGCTGCTCAGCCGCCCCGTTGCGGTTACGGCCTGGTTGAAATCGGTGTGGACCCGCCCGGTTTCCGCCTCCACCAGCTGCGGCAAGGCGTCGATGTACGTGCTCTTGAGCTTGCTGAGCACCCGGTGCTCCAGCACCAGGGGCACCACCGGGTGGTCGTTGCCGAGTTTCTCCAGCACGGTGGCGTCGGTGCTGAAGCCGGTTTTGGTGCGACGGGATTTCTTGCGATCCAGGCCCAGGGTGTCGAACAGCAGCTCCCCCAGCTGCTTGGGTGAGGCCAGGTTGAAGTCCACTCCAGCGGCCGCTTTGGCGTCGGATTCCAGCTGCTGCAGGGTGGTGCCCATCTCCTCGGAAAGGCCCTGGAGATAGGGCACATCAATGCGGATTCCGGTGGATTCCATCCGGGCCAGCACCGGTTCCAGCGGCTGCTCCACCTGCTCCAGCAATGGCAGCAACTGCGGACCCATGGCCTCCAGCTGACGTCGCAGCAGCAGGGCGAGGCGATGGGTGACGTGCACGTCCATACCGCAGTACAGGCTGGCGGGCTCCAGCGGCACATCGGCGAAGGTTTGCTTCTTGCCCACCAGATCGGTGAAGGCGGTGGGCTGGAAGCCGAACTCCCGTTCGGCCATCAGCTCCAGACCATGTTTGGCCGCGGCATCCCGCAGGTAATCGGCCAGCAGTGTGTCGATCACGACGCCCTCCAGGGCAACGCCATGCCGCAACAGGATCAAGCGGTCGTATTTGGCGTTCTGCAGAGCCTTGGGGTGGTTGCTGCTGGCCAGCCAGGGGGCGAGGGCGGTGAGCACGGTTTCCAAGGGAAGCTGCTCCGGGCTGCTGTCTTCGCTGCCTTTGTGGCCCAGCGGGATGTAGGCGAGTGCGTCCAGGGCCTCTCCCCAGCAGATGCCGATGCCCACGAGTTCGGCGCGGAACGGGTTGAGGTCGGTGGTCTCGGTGTCGAAGGCCACAGGCAGGCTGCTGTCGGTGCAGGCCATCAGCCTCTGCACCAGGGCATCCAGGGCCGTTTCGGTCTGGATCAGCTGCGGCTTCAGGGCCGGCAGCCCCACGTCGTCGTTGGTTGTCGGCTCGGTTGCGGCCTCTGCTGTTGCCGGTTCTGTGGTGGCTGAGCGGCGGGGGGTCTTGGTTGCAGCGGCCTCCGCATTGGCCCCGTAGCCCCCTTCGGAGAAGGCCGCCACAAAGCCGCCCACCTGGCGCAGCAGGCTGTTGAGCTCGAGGTCTTCCAGGCAGCTGCTCAGGCCGTCGGCATCCACCGACGACAACGGCAGGCTGGGTTCCTTGGGCAGGGGAACATCGACGAGAATCTCGGCCAGCTTGCGCGACAGGTAGGCGTTGTCGCGGTCGGCGCGCAGCTTCCCTTTCAGAGCTCCTTTGATGGCGCCCCGGCTTGCTTTCGGCCCTTCGGCTTCCACTTGCTCGAGGGTGGCGTACACCGCGTCGAGGTCGCTGTTGTCCTTCAGCAGGTTGATGGCTGTTTTCGGACCAACACCACGCACGCCGGGGATGTTGTCGGAGCTGTCACCGGTGAGGGCCTTGAGGTCCACCACCTTGTCGGGCATCACGCCGAGCTTGCCGAGCACCCCTTCTTCGCGGATCAGCGTTGGGCCACTGCTTTTGGCGTAGGGGCCGCCACCCATGTAGAGCACTGCGATGTCGCGGCTGTCATCCACCAGCTGGAACAGGTCGCGGTCTCCCGAAAGGATCCGCACGCCCCATCCCGAGTCGGCCGCTCGGTTCGCCAGGGTTCCCAGCACATCGTCGGCTTCGTAGCCCGGTGCCATGCAGAGGGGGAGCTGCAGGTGCGTTTCGAGGATCTGCTGCAGCTGTTCGAGGTCCTGGAAGAACACCTCAGGGGCCACATCCCGGTGGGCCTTGTAGTTGGCGTCCGCTTTGTGGCGGAAGGTGGGCTCGGCTGTGTCGAAGGCGATGGCAACGCCCTCTGGCTTCAGGGTTTTGCTGTTGTCCAGCAGGGCTTTGAGAAAGCCGTAGGTCACGCTGGTGGGCCGGCCGTCTTTGGTGGCCAGACCGCCTTCCCCCCCCTTGCTGAAGGCGTAGAAGCTGCGAAAAGCCAGGGAATGGCCATCCACAAGCAGCAGAAGGGGCTTGGCGGTGGCCTCGGGCATGACGGTGTTGAAAACGTGGGTGGATCAATCGCGGCGATCAGCCCAGGGGGGCAGATCGATGAACACGCGAGTTCCTGATTCGAGACCGTTCAGGATCGCAGTCTTGTCGCCGCTGCTGTTGCCCAGTTCCACCGGCTGAAAACGTGGTTGCTGGTTCTCATCCACCAGCAACACACCCTGTTGGCCGTCTTCAAGGGTGATCGCCACGGTGGGCACCAGGATTTTGGGAGTACTGCGCCCGGTCTGGAAATTGATGTCGGCGGTCATGCCGATCTTCAGTTTCTTCTGGGGGTTGATGAAGTTCAGCT
Organism: Synechococcus sp. N32; assembly: GCF_900473895.1. NCBI lineage: Bacteria > Bacillati > Cyanobacteriota > Cyanophyceae > Synechococcales > Synechococcaceae > Synechococcus > Synechococcus sp. N32. The sequence goes on along the minus strand of NZ_UCND01000014.1, from coordinate 171,270 downwards.
TCACTTCAAAGGAGGTGACGCTGTTTTCTTTCACGGCGCGGGGGGCCACCTCACTCACCGTTGCCTGGAAGCGCTCATCGGGATAGGCATCCACTCGGATCTCGGCGGTTTGGCCGGGCTCGATGCGGCCGATGTCGCTTTCCGGAACGCGGGCCCTCACCTCCAGGCCTTGCGAGAGCTCAACGATCGAGGCGCTGGTGGCACCGGCTGTGGCTGAGGCGGCTGTGGTGGGGGTCACAAACGACCCCGGTTCGGCGTAGCGCGCTGTGATCGTTCCTGAGAAGGGGGCGCGGATCGTTTTTTCGCGGCTCTCCTGTTCCAGTTGCTCCACCCGTTCTCGGGCTGCCACCAGACCCGCCTGCCTGGCCAGGAGGTCGAAGCGGGCACCGCTGAATTCGTCAGCGCTGATCACGCCGCTGGCATACAGCTGGCTGCGACGTTCGAAGTCCTCCTTTGTGCTCTTGAAGTTGGCTTCGGTCTGGCGCAGCAGAGCCTGTTTCTCCTGCAGCCGATCATCGAGATCACCGCGATCCATCACCGCCAGTACCTGATCTTTTTCCACCACATTCCCTTCATCAACCTTCAGCTCCGCCAGCAGACCCTGCTTGCGCGGACTCACGTTCACCTTCTGCTGGGCCTGCAGTTCGCCGCTGGCGTTGATCACACCAGAGAGCACGCCGCGCTCAGCGGTGGTGGTGTAAGGCTTTAAATCCCGTTGCCGGTTGCTCCAGGGACCGAAACGCAGCAGTAGCCCACCCCCGCATAGGGCCAGCACGAGCAGCCCCACCATTGCGGCTTTGGGCCGTCTGGATCGTGCTTTTGCCACTGAGGTCAGCTCTGTTTCAGGCGATGGGGATGCAGGGGAGCGCAAGGACTGCAGCATGGGCCCACAAAACTTCACAACAGTCTCGCTGCTGGCCGGTAGATTCCGCCAATGCTCAAAGCCGGAATTGTCGGATTGCCCAACGTGGGTAAGTCCACCTTGTTCAATGCGCTGGTCGCCAACGCTCAGGCGCAGGCTGCCAACTTTCCCTTCTGCACGATCGAGCCCAACGTCGGCACCGTGGCGGTGCCCGATGAGCGACTGGACCGGCTCACAGAACTGAGCAAAAGCCAGGACACCATTCCGACCCGGATGGAGTTTGTCGACATTGCTGGTCTGGTGAAAGGCGCCAGCCAGGGCGAAGGTCTGGGCAACAAGTTTCTGGCCAACATCCGTGAGGTGGACGCGATCGTTCACGTGATCCGCTGCTTCGAGAACGATGACGTCATCCACGTTTCAGGGTCAGTGGGGCCCTCCCGGGATGCGGAGGTGATCAATCTTGAGCTGGGTCTGGCGGATCTGGCTCAGATTGAGAAGCGCCGGGAGCGTCTCAAGAAGCAGATGCGCACCAGTAAAGAAGCGCAGGTGGAAGACGCTGCTCTTGAGCGGATTCAGGCGGTTCTCGAAAACGGTGGTGCGGCCCGCAGCGTCGATCTGAACGATGAAGAAGCGGCGATGATCAAGCCCTTGGGGCTGTTGACCGCCAAGCCGATCATCTACGCCACCAATGTGAGTGAGGACGACCTGGCTGAGGGCAATGCCTTCTGCACCGAGGTGGTTGAACTGGCCGCCAAGGAAGGTGCCGAAACGGTGCGGATCTCTGCCCAGGTGGAAGCGGAGCTGGTGGAACTGGGAGATGAGGAAACCGCGGACTATCTGGAAGGTCTTGGGGTGACGGAAGGCGGTCTGCAAAGCCTGATTCGGGCCACCTATCGATTGCTGGGGCTGCGCACCTACTTCACCACCGGTGAAAAAGAAACAAGGGCCTGGACGTTCAAAGCCGGGATGACAGCTCCCCAGGCTGCCGGTGTGATCCACACCGATTTCGAGCGGGGCTTCATCCGCGCTCAGACCATCGGTTGTGAGAAGCTGCTGGAGGCCGGCTCACTTGCGGAAGCTCGCAACAAAGGCTGGCTGCGCAGTGAAGGAAAGGAGTATGTGGTGGATGAAGGCGATGTGATGGAGTTTCTGTTTAACGTGTAAGGCGTTATTCGACGGTATGTTGATGGCTCAGTGAGTAATCTCCGGTCCGTTTTATGTCAACTCAGGAGAATTCTGATATGGCAGTAATTCGAGATTGATTTGTGACGAGATTGTTGATTTAATAAGGTTATCGGTCATCCTTGAATCAAAGAATTCCATTCGGGAGAATTGTTGGTATGCCATTATTTGGGTCGCTGAGGAGTTCATAAAGTCCGGGAGCATTGGCTTGAATCTTTTCGGGCGTGTTCAGCCTCCATTCCTCTTTGATTTCGTTGAAGCGTCCCTTCCCCTCTTGACCTCCAAACATGGATGTCATTCCCCAGTAGAAGTATTCGGTGAACTGGCATTCGTAGTCACAGTATTTGTCTTCGTAGGTGTAGTAAGCCCTTTTCGGGTATTTGCGTGGAGTTTTTTTGAAGTGCCCGCCTCGGGCCTCTGTCATCAGTTGGCCGATGATTGAATCTTTGTGCTAGCCAAATGCCTTTGGGTTGACTTGCGAATAGCCGTAGTCGCAAATCAGGTGGAAAACTTCTTCGAGTGTTGCGTCAAACCTTGTTGATTTGTCTGACGCCATGATGATTTCATCATTGTACAAGTCTTGGAAGTTGACCCCTTGCGGTGTCGATCTTGTCCTCGTGTAAATCAAGGAAGCTTTCAAGCTCATCTTCGTTCTCAAACAAAGTCATTGCTGCTTTATTGCGTTTGAGACTGCGGACTAATTTTTTGGAATCTGCTTTGCCGTCTTGATCATTGTCGAGGTACTGGTGCAAGACATTTCTAGTGTGATCAAATCTCTCTTTTTCGACATTATCTGTTCCAAAGGCTCGAACCCCAAAAACTTTTTTGTATGCAAGAAGAGCTTGCTCAGTTTCTTGATTTTGGATGCCATGGGTATCGGTTGCATTTTCTCAGGGTAGTTATATTTTTCTATGATCGGATTTTCTTATGGATATTGTCAGCTTGGTCAAGGCGTTGCGTCGACGTTTGCTGAATTTGGGGCGTGAAGCAGCTCACGCGTGAACTGGTGACGCATTGGCTTCAAGGGTTGTGCTTCGTGGCTCCAAAGATCAATGCTGATTCGACATCACAAGTCTCGGAATCGAGAGCGTAAAGCTTTGATTTTTAATCCGGATGTTTGAAGCCATGCTCGGGATGGTGAGAAGTCGTCGAGAGAATCTTTGTATCCCATCTCGTCGAATAAAAATTCTTCGTTTTTGAGGAGTTTTGATCTGATGTCTGGACCAAGGAGCTCGACTGGATTGATGTTTGAGATGGCATTCGAGAAGCCACTTTTGGTTTTGGGCAATGCAGCCATGACGCTGCCTGGTTGGAGTGAAATTTTCTCGCAGATCAAGTTTGTCGACTCCTTCAGATTTTCAAAGGCCAGTATGGTGTTGACGTATGAGTGGCTTTTTCTGTCGTACGAGTAGTGCAATAAATTCCTTTTGCAGAAATTATCGATATTGTCTTTTGCATGGCTTTTCCAGTCGGCAACACTCCATGATTGAATGTTCTTGACAGACTTGGTCCGCCACGTTAAGTGTGATAAAAACCTTTTGTAGGGGTGTCGAGCAAAGACGCATGACCAGTATTCAGAGAAGTCTGGCTGGCTCTTCAGGCATTCGCTGTATGTGCTGTGCGTATGAAATCCCGTCATCAGAAAGAACTGATCAGTTTTGTTGTGATGCTCTCTTCTGAGTTCGTTTTTGATTTTGAGGCTTGATTTGCCAAGGGAGTCAAGCCCTTTTGCGATTTTTGCTCTAAGACGTTTGGCTGTTGATCGTTTCGTTGGGAATATCGAGTTCATCGTTGCGGAGAATGTTCTGCCACTGAGGTTTTGTCTGAGCTGCTCATCTTTGAAGCTCAGAGGTGTAAAAAATTGCTCTGGTCTGCTTGAAAGGCATCGGGATAAGGCGATTTCGAGCGATGTCCCAGCGGTTTTGTTTGATTTGATGAATAAAAATTGATCTGGCTTGCTTGCGTACATTGGGTTTGTGGGGCGATCTGGTTCTGCTGAGGTGGCCCGTTAACAAAAATCGCCGCTCAAGATGATACGGCTATGTGTGATGGGGATTATTGTCATTCTTAAGAGTAGGATTTGGCTTCCACATCGCTTCTTTTGTTGTGTGTTGTAAATGCGCAAGTCGTTTCGGATGATTTGCTTCCTTGGCGCGATGATTGTTTGTCCTGCTTCGCGATTCAGGTCCTAGTGTTCGGGTGAGGCCTGTCCCAAACAAGGCCAATGAGCCTGTTTATTGCATCGATCCGTCTGTTTGGGCTGGCTGTCTCAATCCGTCTTTGGATCCGCTTGAAAAGCCGGTGTGCGATGGCATGCATACGTTGTTCTGTTTCGATTGATTCCGGCGCATAAACCGAGCGTTGACGTCGGGTCTTGGGGCTCTCGCTTTGAAACGAATCGTCCCAGCTGCAGTTCCATGCAGCCTGTGCAAATTTTGCATTGTTTGTCTCGAAGTGACGGTTTACTTTTTTGGATAATTTGCGTGAATAGCCCCAGAAGGATGGGTCATGCCAGAATCGCCTTTTCTCCTCTTGAAGAATAATCTGAGAGGAGTTCTCAATTGTTTTAGGGGAAATGTTGCTCTCGTTGAGCAGTTGGCTGAGCACCCGGGCCAGCCAGACGCCTCGGGTTCCCGGGCTGCGGTTGTAATGGCGCTGGGGGCAGGTTTTCCAGGTCAGGTCTGGAGAGAGGTTGATAGCAAGAATTAACTGTTCAAAAGGATCAAGGCCCCCTTGGCGGAACGGCAGGAAACTCACCTTCAGGCCTTTGTCCTTCGCCCGTAATAAAGGCTGGAAATAGGTCCAGAAATCGAATACATCTTGTCGCCGTTCGATTTTGCCTCGCATGGGTTTTTCGTTCTGAAGCTTTCCCTGCAAGGCATCATCAACAAACTGCTCAAAGGTTTGGTGGTGATAAAAACGCCGCAGTGAGTAGATGTAGCGCGAGTTGATGTAATCGAGCTGGCTGCGAATGAAAATCACGATGTGAAGCTCATAGCCCGCTGCATCCGCCAGAGCCTCAAGTTCCTGGATGCATTGGGGATCGGTGAGCGGCACGGCGAATTGCTCGGCACTGAGCAGACAATGCTGGCCCTCTGGCTGTTGCATGAAGAACGCCTTCCAGCGTTTGCTCCTTCGTTTGCACAGCTCAGCGGCCAGTTTTTTTGGTTTGGGTTTGCACTCGAGGGGGTCCTGCAGGCTGATGCCTTGGCTGCTCAGAAGCTCGCGATTGCGGTGCAGCCGTTCCTGGATGTAGGTGGAGGCTGTTTTATGCGTACCGGCGTGCACGATCAGTTGAGGCCGTTGGCTCCGAAGGGACTGATCTGCCTGGCCTGATCGGGTCTGCGTCATGGTCCTTCAATGCGGAGTCATTCTCCTTGCTTCCGCTGAACCAACAGAGCCATCAGCCCTGGCGACCACCGCGGGCTCGTCCTGGGGAACCCCAGCATCAGCGGATGTTCTCGCCCCGTAGCGCGGCTTGAGACTGCGCAGGCTGGGGAGCACGACCAGGCATGCTCCACTCATCAGCAGCCAGAGCAGCAGGCCGTTGTTTTGAAGGTCGAGCAAGGCTCCTCCAGCCAGGGGGGCCACGATGGCGCTGATGGCGAAGCACTGGGAAAACAGCGCCATCGCCAAACCACGGTGTTCTGGTGGTGTTTCTTCAATGACGGCTTCTGTGGCCGTGGGCAGGAAAGCGGCCTGGGCGAAGGCCATTGGCAGCAGGGCTGCCAGCACCAGGATCGTTCCGTTCTCGAACAAGGAGGACAGGGCAATCAGGCTGCAGCCAAGGCTGAATCCCGCCAGGCTTAAGCCGAGGCCGAAGGCAACGCTGCGCTCCGCCAGCCAACGGCCCACCGGCCACTGCAGGCTCACCAGCAAGGTCAACTGAAGGGCGATCAGGGCACTGCTGTGGCTTTCGCTCAGGGCCGGTCGCACAAGCCCGCCGCGCACCAGATCGAGGGGAAGCGCACTCTGTTGAAGGGCCAGGATCCCTGTGGCCACCACACTGATCAGCAGTACCGGCAGCAGGGGGAGCAGCCAAGGCAGCCGGGTCATCGGCCGTGGTCGTTGGCCAAGCGGATCTGGGCTATTGCCGCTGAGGTTGCGGTAGGGCGGTCCGTCCTGGAGGGGAACAAGGCTGATCAGCACCAGCACAGCGCCCATGCAAACAGCCTCAACGCTGTACACAGTTCGCAGCACTCCCAAGCTGGCGGCAACGGTTCCGATCAGCGTGCCAATGCCGATCCCCAGAGCATCGGCACTGCGCACCAGGGCGTAGCCCCGACTGGAGGGCAGGTTGCCGCAACTCAGGGGAACGGCCAATTCAATGGCAGGCCAGTACAGACCCGCCGCGCAGCCCAGCAGCAGTTGTCCGAGCAGGTAGCTGTTGTAGTTGTTGGCCTGCAGCAGGATCAGATCAGCGGCAATGGCCAACAGGGTTGTGCCCCTCACCGGCCAGGAGCAGCGGATGCCGCGATCGAGCAAAGCGCCACTGAGCAGACGCACCACCGTGCCGATCAGAGCGGAGACGGCCAGGCCACTGCCCACTTCACGGGCTGAGAAGTCGATCGCATGAAAGATCAGCGGCGTCATGAACATCACTCCGCCGGCACCGATGGACGCCAGGAACCTCAGTCGGGTGACATTTCTCAGGGGTGATGGAAACTGGTTCCACCACCGCAGAGGGTCAGGCGTTGCTGCGCGGACGCTTAACAGGACGATGCATCGCGATGGGCTTGATGGGCAGTCTGCTGCTCAGCACGTGCGGATCGTGGCCTGTTGGCTCCACAGAACGTGTGGAGGTCAAGATCGACGGCGTGGTTCTTCCGGTTTCAGTTGAGGAACTCGGATCCTTTGTGCGCTCGCCGACGGCTGATCTGGCACAGCTTTCGCGATCGGAGTTGTCCACCTGGATGGGGCTTCTCGCACCCGAGAGTCGCGAGGGGCTGATTCGTCTGCTCCAGGCTCCGGTGCTCTCCCGCCGCAGCCTCGGGCGTCAGCTGCTCAGCAGCTGGGGAGCGGGGCCGCTGCTGGATGCCCTGGGGGATTTGATTCGCGTGGAGGACGGACGGCGCATCAACCGTTCGCTTGTGCTCTCCACGCTGGAGCAGCTGCTCGAACGGCAGGAAACCGTTTCAACGCTGGATGTGTTGGAGGCGTTGCCCACTCCGCAGTTGCGTCTTGATCTGGATGCGTTGGTGGCTGCTGCCAACCGCTGGCGGTTGGAATTGAAGCGTCACCAGTCCCTGATGCGGGCTTTGGCTCAGGAGGAGGCTCGGTTGCAGCCCCTGCAGGGCAGGGAGCGTTCTGCCTCGGCGGATGCGCCTCGTCACGCAACGCTTGCGGCGGGCCATCGTTCGCGGCCATTGCGGCTGGAACGTTGGATCCCCCAGTCGCCTCGTGCGGACCGAACCTGGGTCTTGATGATGCCGGGGCTGGGCGGGGACCCCAACCACTTCCACTGGCTGGCGCGTTCGCTGATGCAGGCGGGCTGGCCCGTGGTGGTGCTTGAGCATCCCGGTAGCGATGCCGCGGCTGTCCAGGGTTTGCTCGAGGGGCGTCAGTCGTTTGATGGCGCCGCAGTACTTCGTGATCGCTTGGCTGACCTGGAGGCGGTCCTGGAGGCGCAGCAACGGGGCGATCTGAACATCCCCGGGACCGAGGTGGTGCTGATGGGCCATTCCCTGGGTGCCTTAACGGCCCTCCTGGCTAGTGGGGCGGAGCTAGTGCCCGGGATGGCCCAGCGCTGTGAAGCAGCCCTGGCGGGCTTGCCCCTCACCAACCTGTCGGAATTGCTTCAGTGCGAACTGGCGGCAGGCCGTGTGCTCGACGGCAATGAAATGGATTCGCCGCCCCGGGCGGTGGTGGGGCTCAACAGTTTTGGTGGGTTGATCTGGCCGCACCGCGCCAGTCGGGCGTTGCCGATTCCTCTGTTGATGGTGGGTGGCACCCTCGATCTGATCACCCCTCCTCTGGATGAGCAGCTGGCTCTTTTGGCTGGATTGGCGGAGCATCCCGTCAGCCGGGTGGTGGTGGTGGAGGGGGCCAGTCACTTTTCACCGATTCGTGTGGATGGCCAGGGCAAGGCGTCAGAGGGAGACGACATCTTCCGGCTCGGCGAAGAGTTGGTGGGCGTCAATCCCCTCAGGGTTCAACGGGTGATTGCCCATGAGGTCATCCGTTTTCTTGATTCCCTGAACTCCCCGTCACCCAGCAACGATGCCGTTCACCTGATGGACGCCAGTTCCAAGACGCGCTGGCATCGCTTGGGCCGTCGCAGGGCCCAGCAGCTGCTGGATCAGTAGCGCACCCGTGGATCCAGGCTGGCCACCAGCAGATCAACGGCAACACTCACCAGCACCACCAGGGCGGCGATCACCACCACGATCCCCTGAACGACGGGGTAGTCCCTCTGGTTGATGGCTTCCTGCAGCCGCAAGGCAATGCCTGGCCAGGAAAAGGTCACTTCAATCAGCAGGGCCCCACCGATCAAGGAGGCCACGGTGATGCCTGCAATGGTGAGCACCGGCAGCAAGGCATTGGGCAGTCCGTGGCGCAGGATCACCTGGCGCTCACTGAGGCCGCGGCTGCGCGCCGCTTCCACGTAGTCGCCGCGCAGGGTGCGTCGCAGGTTCAGGCGCAGGGCGGTCGTGAAGGTGCCGCTGAGCAGTAGGGCCAGGGTCCCCGCGGGCAGGATCAGGTGACGCACGGTGCCTCGGAACGCGGTCCAGTTGTTCTGCAGAGCGCTGTCCAGCAAGAAAAATCCGCTGCCCTCGGGGGGGAGAAGGCTGGGGGGGAAGCGCCCGCCCACCGGCAACCAGCCCAGGCTGACGGCGAACACCAGCTGCACCAGCATGGCCACCCAGAAGGGCGGCAGGGCATAGGTGCCCAATCCGTAGAGGCGTCCGCCCAGGTCGATCTTTCCCTCGGGCCGGGCAATGCCGCTGAAGCCAATGCTCAGCCCCACCACGGCAGCCAACACCAGGGCGATCACGCTCAGCTCTAGGCTGGCGGGCAGCGTTTTGCCGATGATGGTTCGAACCGGCTCCTGGTTGATCAGGGCCTGCCCCAAATCCCCGTGGATCAATCCGTTGAGATAGCTGAGGTACTGATCCAGCAACGATTGATCCAGGCCCAGCCGAGCTCGCATAGCGGCTTTGGCGGCGGCGGGGGCACGGCTGCCGAGCACCGCATCCACGGGATCCCCTGGGGCGACGCGCAGCAACAGGAACACCAGGCTGGCGATCAGCCACAACATCAATGGCGCCAGGGCGAGGCGGGTGGCGCTGTAGCGGGCGAGGTCTCGGGCGCGTCCCATCAGTTGTTCTTGGCTCCGTCCTGGCGGCGCTCCAGCTCAGTGAGCATCAGCTGACCACTTCCATCAAATCGTGGAGGGTTGAGGTTCAGCTGGGCCCAGGCCCGAGGTGAATCCAGCCAGACGGGGATGTAGGCGGCACCGTCGGCTGAGAGATGGTCCACACGGTCCAGGGCGGTGCGGCGGGCATCACCCGTCAGCGTGTCGGATTTCAGTAGGGCGGTCTGCAATCCGGGGGCACTCCAGAAGCTGCCGCTGATGGCTGCTTCTCCTTCTATGCAGATGTTGCCCTCCGCCGAGGTGCAGCTCAACAGCGGCGTCAGATAGGCCTCCGGATCGGGGTAGCTGCCGCGCCAATCCAGCATCACGGCTTTGAAGGCACCTTCCCCCAGCTGGCGGTAAATGGTGGTGGATTCGACGCCATCGAGATCCAACACCAGGCAGTCCGAGAGGTCCCGTTGCACCTGGGCCTGCCAAGTGAGGGCCAGCAATTTGTCGGCGGGCACATTGGAGCGGAAGGTGAGCGGAAAGCGCAGGGTGCTGCCGTTGCAGTAGCCCGCCGCCTGGAGCAGCTGGCGGGCCTGCTCGGGGTTGTGTTCGGGCCATGGGGCCATGGCGCCGCCGGCCAGGCTGGGGGGCACCAGCGCCCGCAGTGGACGGCGCAGCCCGTAGCTCACCCGTTCACTGATCTCGCTTCGGTTCAGGCTGACGGCCAGGGCTCGCCTGAGGTTGGGGTCTTGGAATGGCTCCCGGTTGCTCAGCAGGGTGATGTAGCCGATCTCCATCGCCGGACCCACCGACTCGTGCAGCTCCCCCGCGCTGGCCTGTTCATGCAGGGTGTGGCGCTGGTCTTCGTCGATCGAGGCGGAGAGCAGCAGATCCACCTCGCCACTGCGCAATGCCCCATAGAGCGCCGTGGAGTTGCTCAGCGTGATCAGATCGAGGCCGTTGTTGCGCGGCGCCTCACCCCAGTACTGGGCAAAGGGCTCCAAGCGTTGCTGATGTTCGCTGAAGCGGGTCAGTTGGTAGGGGCCTGTTCCCACAAAGCGGTCGTGCAGAAAACGGTCCTGGTGGTTGCTGTAGGCCGTTGGTGAGATCGGGGTGAGGTTGATCGACGTCAGCAGGCCCTGCAGGGATGTGGAGGGGCGACTGAGGCGCAGCCGCAGGGTGTGGCTGTCGGCTTCCTCCACCGCCGCAATCCGGTCGCCCACCACATAGCTGAGGGTTCCGATCTCGAGGAAGCGCCGCAGGCTGAAGGCCATGGCTGCGGCATTGAACGGCGTTCCATCGTGGAAACGCACATCGGTGCGCAGGGGAACCGTGACGGTGCGACCGCCATCGCTCAGAACGGGGGCCGATGCCGCCAGGCGGGGTTCTAGTGAGCCATCCCGCCTGAGGCGATAGAGCGGATCCCCCAGGGCGCTGATCAGCTGCGTGGCGCCGAGGGTGCTGGCCTGGGCTGGATCCAGGGAGCTGATTCGGCCCGCTGAGGCCACCGTGATCCGGCTGGTGGGGGGCGGGGCCTGACACCCCATCTGGGTGATGGCCAAGGCCAGAGCCATCAGCGCGCCACCGCACGTCCATCTCGTGAGGCGATCGATGCGCTTCAACGGGCCTCAACCAACACGGGTCGGCCCATTCAACAGGGACTTACCCGACCTGGCGAATCCTGTCCAACGAGATTTCGAACACCGGTGAGCCCTCGTTGCTCTGCAGGGGCCAGCGGCGCACCCAGCAGCGGTCATGGTCACCATCCACGCCGATCACTTGATAGGTGTCGTCGTCACTATCGAGATTGACGCAATCTCCCTGGTGCACCGTCATCGGATTCACCCCCTCCTCTAAGAGGCAGCCTTGACCGGGACTCGAGCAGGTGAGGTTCTGCATGAACCGTTTCGAGCACAGATCTGAGGATTCAGGTCTGTGCCGTGAAAGTTCTTGACACTCTGACGCATGCCCGGGGGCATTCGCCAGGGCTGAAGCTCTCCCTAGAGGCAGCCGAGGTGAGCGGCCAGGCCAGACACCTCCGGCAAAGCCTGGATGGCGTCCAGGGCTTCATTCATTTGGCTTTGGCTCACTTCATGGGTGATCACAACGATCTCGGCCCCGGCGTCGCTCGCATTGAACTGCACGATCGATTGGATCGACACGTTGCGTTGGCCGAAGCAACCGCCCACGTTGCCGATCACGCCAGGGGCGTCTTTTGTCTTGAAACGCACATAGTGGCGTTGGCGAATGTCGCCTGAGTCGACGAGGGAGCAGGGCCGCCAGCTGCTTGCTGCCAGCAAAGGATCCACCTTTCCAGGCCCTTCACTGGCCTGGCGGATGCCAGCGATGTTGAGGATGTCGGCCACCACCGCAGAGGCGGTCGGGCCGGCTCCCGCACCGGGGCCATAGAACATCACCCGGCCGATGGGGTCTCCTTCCACAAGGATGGCGTTGTTGACGCCGTTCACGCCCGCCAGGGGGTGGTCCTTGGGAACCAGCGTGGGCTGCACCCGCAGGGAGAGGGGCAGGGGATCGCCGCTTTGCGCCATGCGCTCGGCCACGGCCAGCAGCTTCACGCCGTAGCCCAGTTGGTTGGCGTAATCCACATCCACGCCCTGCAGGCCACTGATGCCGTCGGTGGGAACCGCGGCGCGATCCACGCTGCCGCCGAAGGCCAGAGTCGCAAGGATCGCGATCTTGTCGGCCGCGTCAAGACCGTCCACATCCGCTGCCGGATCGGCTTCGGCGTAGCCCAGCTCCTGGGCATCCTTGAGCACCGCGTCATAGGCGGCCCCCTCCTCAGCCATGCGGGTGAGGATGTAGTTGGTGGTGCCGTTGATGATGCCGCTGACGCGGTTGATGCGGTTGCCCCCCAGGGACTGCTTCAGCGGCTCAATGATGGGAATGCCGCCACCAACGGCGGCCTCGATCAGCACGTACACCCCGGCGGCGGCCGCGGCTTCAGCGATTTCCTGACCGTGGCGTGCGATCACGGCCTTGTTGGCGGTCACCACGGATTTGCCGGCTGCAATCGCCTGGAGAATCAGGCTGCGGGCCGGCTCTAGACCACCGATCACCTCCACCACCACGTCCACGGCTGGGTTCTGAATCACCGCCGATGGGTCGGTGGTCAGCAGGCTTTCGTCCAGAGCAACGGGCCGGGGGCGGTTCAGATCGCGGACGGCAACACGGATCAGCTCCAGTTCACCCACCAGCGGGTGACGTTCGCTGGGGTTCTGGAGGATCGATGCCACTCCACCGCCAACCGTGCCCAGTCCCAGCAGACCCACGCCGACCTTTGCTGCCATCCCCTGTGATCCGTGTTGGAACGTTTGCGAGCGACTCTATGTATTGATGTGATTCGGCTTCTGTTCCTGTCCCTGTCCTGATCAGCGCTGGGTCAGCTGTCCAGTTGACGGGCCTGCTCCTGCATGGCCAGGAAGATGTTGAGGAAGCCATTGGCGCGAGAGGGCGTCAGGCTGGCCTGCAGGCCTGTTGCTGCAATGAAGGCAGGGTCCACCGCCTGCACCTGGGCCGGCGTCAATCCATCCAGTCCCTGGATCAACAATGCGAGCAGTCCCTTGGTGATCAGCGCATCGGAGTCGCCCTGCCAGCGCATCACTCCCTCATCGAGGGCACCCCGCACAAACACCTGCGACACACATCCCTTCACCTTGATGTCGTCGGTCTGCTCCTCGGCCGGCATGGGTGCGAGCTTCTTGGCCAACCAGAGCACGTATTCGTAGCGGCGTTTTGGATCGGCGGTGCCGCCCAGGCGCTCCACCATCCGGTCGAGGGCATCACTGCCGGTGCTGGTGGCCATGCGGGGCTCAGTCGTATCGACGTCGCACGCTAACCAGCAGCCCCACCATCACCAGGCTGAAGGGGAACATGACCACCTCGTTCAGATCCACTTCGCCGTCTTGAACGGGAAGTTCGAGGTAGTCGCGGTGGCCGGGACCACCGTCCACCTGGAGATCAACGGTGCCGTTGCCCACGCTGCTGAGATCGAGGCTCAGGCGTCCCTCGGCATCGGTGCGGCCCAGTTCCTGCCCTGGCGTGCCATCGGCATTGAGCAGGCGAACAACGGCCCCCTGGGTGGGCTCACCGTTGGAAAAGCTGCTGCTCAATTGCAGATCGCCATCGAGATACTGCAGAGCACTTTCGATCTGATGGGCTTTGGCAGGGGCCAGCAGTGCGCCCTGCAGCACTGAGCCGAGCAGAAGCAGTGGAGCCAGCAGACGCAGCATGGAAGGGCGATCAATGCTGCCCATGATGCGGCCTCTCAGGCGGGCCGGCCAGCACCCTGTTCCGTGATCCAGCCGGTGAACGGAACATCCCAGGACTCCCGAGGCAACGCCTCGGCCGCAAGGCAGGTTGAGGGCAGCACCACCCAGGCCGGCACGGCAGCCCAGGCGGGATCAGCCCTGAGTCGGTCGTAATACCCACCGCCGTAGCCCAGGCGGATTCCCGCGCCGTCCACCGCCAGCGCCGGCACCAGCAGCAGCGCCAGTTGATCGGGGTTCAGAGCATCTCCTGTGGCAGGCGCGGGAATGCCGCAGCCATCGGGCTGAAGCGGTTCCTCACCCCAGCTCCGGTAGATGAGCCGGCCGTTGCCATCGGCCACCGGCAAGGCCAAGGGCGAATGGGGACCCTCCCGCAGCGGCCGTACATCCACCTCCCCCGGAAGGGGCCAGTAGACCCCCACATGGCGGTTACCGCAGTTGGACTGGTCGATCAGCGCCGCCACGGCGTTCTGGATGGATCGCGTGGCGGCTTCCTCCAGATGACGCTGGGCTTTGAAGTGACGGCGCAGGGTTGGCTTGCTGCTCATCGCTGCAACCAGGCCGTCAGCGCCACCGCAAGGGCATCGGCCGCATCGTCCGGGCGGGGTGGTTCCTTCAGGTTCAACTCCCGCATCACCGCCTCCAGCACCTCATCCTTTTCGGCATGGCCGAACCCCGCCACGGCGAGTTTGATCTGCATGGGTGGGAACTCCACCATCGGGATCTTGAAGCGGGCCAGGGTCATCACCACCACGCCCCGCGCCTGTACCACGTTGATGGTGTTGCTGGATCGGTAGAAGAAAAACTTCTCCACGGCCGCCAGTTCCGGGCGCCAGATCCGGATCAGCTGCCGCAGGTCGCCAGCGATTTCAACCATGCGATCACCGTCAGAGCGACCGGGATCGGTCTGGATGATGCCGCAATCGAGCATGCGCTGGCATCCGTCCTGAATGTCGATCACCCCGTAGCCCACCCGGGCGAGGCCCGGGTCGATGCCGAGGATCCGCATGGGCTGATTGTGGGGGGATCAGGCGGCGAGGGCCAGTTCGAAATCAGCGCGGTCGCTGCTCTCGCTGCGCTCAAACACCTTGCAGAACACCTTCACCACGCGGTCGCCGGAATCCACCTGCTCCAGGGGGTCCTTGCGCAGCCGGTGGCGCAGGCAGCAGGAGGCCACGCGGGCCACGTCTTCCTCGCTCACTTCCGTGCGTCCCTCGAAGGCGGCCAGGGCTCGCGCGGCACGGTTGGTGACGATGTCACCCCGCAGACCATCCACATCCAGCTCGCCGCAGACGGCGGAGATGCGCAGACGCAGATCCTCATCGATGGTCACCTGGCCGAGGCGTTGCTGGGCCTCCACCACCCGCTGTTGCAGGGCGTTTTGATTGCCCTCCACGGCGGTGCTGAAGCCATCGGGGTCGCTGTCGAAGGAGGTGCGCTGGTCCACCACCTGCACCCGCAGCTCTGGATCACGCACGGTGCGCACTTCCACGCTCATGCCGAAACGGTCGAGCAGCTGGGGGCGGAGTTCGCCTTCCTCGGGGTTGCCGGAACCGATCAACACGAAACGCGCCGGGTGGCGCACGGAGACGCCTTCCCGTTCCACCGTGTTCCAGCCGGAGGCCGCTGAATCGAGCAGCACGTCGACGAGGTGGTCGTCGAGCAGGTTCACCTCATCCACGTAGAGCAGGCCACGGTTGGCTTTTGCCAGCAGGCCGGGCTCAAAGGCGCGCACGCCTTCGCTCAGGGCTTTCTCGATGTCGATGGTGCCGCAGAGGCGGTCTTCCGTTGCACCGAGGGGCAGGTCCACCATCGGCACCTGCCGCGGTTCGGTGCTCAGGGTTTCCCCCTGCTGCATCCGCTCGCGCACCTCACTGCTCTGCAGGTCGGGATCGCTGGCCGAGCTGTTGTAGGGATCGCCGGCGACAACGTCGATGTCCGGCAGCAGATCGGCCAGAGCACGGATCGTGGTGGATTTGCCGGTGCCACGGTCTCCCATGATCATCACGCCGCCGATGCGCGGATCGATCACGTTGAGAAGCAAGGCCAGCTTCATCTCCTCTTGACCGATCACCGCAGTGAAGGGGAAGACCCTGCGCTTCCGGGGTGCAGTCACGAGCAATTCTCTAAGCGTGCTCAGGATTGTTTCACAGGCTGCACGGTGATGACCTGCGGTGGTGTGGCATCAGCGGGATAGACCAGACGAACGCGCACCTCTTTGGCCTCCCCTGGCTTGAGCATCAGCTGTCCCAGGGACGGCCCCTGCTGCCCCTGGCGCAGCACCAGGTGCTGGGTCTGGCGTCCCTGGGAAACTCCCTCTGGATCCTCCAGACCCGTGGTCTGCACAGGCCCGCGGAACATCACCGGACCGTTGAGGTCATCGCGGAAGCGCAGCAGAGAGGTGGTGCTGTTGTCTTTGAGGGGCGAATCCAGCGACAACTGCAGCGTGACCGCAGAGGAACCGGTGTTCTTCAGCGGCAGGGTGAGGTCGTACTCCACCCCGTAGTTGCCATGGGCCGCCCAGGCGGTGCCGGGGTAAAAGCGCTTGAGTTCCGCGGTTTGCACCTGGTTGGTGGCGAGGGTGCCGCGCTCAAGGCTGCTGATCGGCCAGGAGATGGGGGCCGTGGGTGCGGCCAGCACCGGGCTGCCCGGGTCGGTGATGCGCGCCCGCCAGCTGCTGCCGATCTGAACACCGCTCACCCGGGAATAAATGATTTTGCCTTTGCTGCCCCGTGGGGTGGGTTGGTGCTCCTTGCTGCTCATGCGTTGGTTCTTGAGCAGCTGCAGCCAGTGCTGCTCGCTTGGAGCCTTGCCGTCTTCACCGTGGGCGGCCAGGGTGGCCAGCGCCACAGGGCCGGAGCTGTGGAAGCGCAGTTGCAGGTTGCGGCCGTTGAGCAGGGGATCGAGACCGGCCACGGGAATGGGCAGCAGCAACAGCTGTGTGGGTGCGCCGGGAGCCAGGCTCCAGCGGCGGTTGGTCAGTTCCGCTGCGCGGCGGCCGGCCAACAGATCTCCGGCCACACGGCTGCCGGGGCCAGACGCCACCACGTCGGTGGTTTCCGGCATCAGGCTCGGCAAGGGCAGGAAGGGGGCCTGGGTCTGGCCAGGCTCTGTGGCCTGCGAGAGCGAGGTGCTTCCCGAGAGCAGCTGCAGGGTCACAGGAGCATTCCCCAGCGGAGCCGCCAGCACCGCCAGCCACAGGGTTGAGCTGGGGCTGCCCTCCGCATCACCGGCATACACGTGGTGGCTGAACATGTCGAAGCGACCGTTCAGCACCACCGGAACTGACGCCACCTTTCCATCGGGGAAGGTTGAGATCAGGATGCCGTCGTCCTCGATCAGCTCGGGGTTGTTGTCGTTCACCATCAACACGCCGTCGAGGCCTCCCGGCAGGGGGCGAACGCTCTGCTGACGCTCAATCACCTCCGCAGCGCCGGGCATGGCTGCAACAGCCAGCCAGGCAGCAGACAACAGCGGAGCGAGCTTCATGGCTTGGGCGGAACAGGGATGGGTTTGAGGTGCGGTGCCATCGCAGCGGCGAGCCGACGGATCAGTTCGGTGGATCGGGGGTCGTTGAAGGGGCCCTCCACCAGAAATCCCGCCACAGCGCGTCGTCCGTCGGGGAGTTCGATCAGCCCGGCATCGGCGTAGGCGATGCCGATGTCACCTGTTTTGTTGTAGACGCGGTACCCCTTGCGGGCCAGGCTTGCGTCCGGTTCGCCCTGGGCGCCACCGAGGCCGCGCATCAAGCCCCTGGGCAGCAGCGTGTTGGTGATCGACGTGCCCATCACCTCGCGAAACAGATCCCGGCTGCGGGGGGCCAGCAGCTCCCCGCTGTCCACCAAGGCGATGGCCCGGCTGAGATCTCTGGCACTGGTGGTGTTGGTTCCGTCGAGATCCGGCAGCCAGTTGTTCACCACGGTGGAGGGCAGATCCAGCTCCTGAAAGCGGGCGTTGATCGCATCCATTCCCCCTGCCCGGGCAATCATCAGGTTGGTGGCGGAGTTGTCGCTCACCCGGATCATTTCCGTGGCTACCTCATGGGTGGGGAAGCGACTGCCCAGGGGCCGGGAGGCCATCCATCCGGCGCCTCCCCCCACCAGTTCTTCGGTGAGCGTGAGCGGTTCGTTCCACTGCAGTGTTCCCTGATCCAGCAGTTCCAGTACTGCGAGCAGGATCGGCGTCTTGATCGAGCTGGCGGCAGCCATCGGCCGTTCGGCCTGCATGGCTGCAAAGCGTCCGTCGTCGAGAATCAGCATGTAGGCGCTGGCCTGCAGATCGCTCTGTTGCGCGGCCAGCTCCAGCCAGCGCTCACTCAGCGCCCTGATTTCCTGCCTGGGGGCGAAGCGTGCCTGCTTCAGGCCCTTCGCCACGACAGGAGCAGTTTTCTTCCCTGAGGCATTTTCAGTGCTGGGCGGCTCCACGGCGTCACCGAGCAGCGTGGTGATCAGCGCTTGATCGGCCAGCCAGTTGGGCAGGGCGATCTCCTGTTGCTGAACGCGAGGCGCCAGCAGCCGCAGGCCGCTGCCGGTGAGCAGTCCAAGACCCACCCCCATCAACACCAGCCGCAGAATGAGCTGGGCCGGACCTTTCCAGCCGGCGGAGCGACGTGACGAACGACTGCTGCTCAACCTTTCAGCCGTGACTGTTCGGCAGAGATTAGGGGCGCTTGGCGCGGATGGCCCAGCGCAGTTGGCGCACCATTCCCCGCAGCAGAGCTACCTCCTCGGCGCGCACCGTGGCGCGTTGCAGCAGATCCCGCACCTTGGCCATGCGGGCGGAGGCGGTGTGCTCCAGCAGGAAACCGGCCTCCAGCAGCAGGTCAGTGGCGTCGTCAAGACATGCTGAAAGCGCTTTGGCGGCTGCCGGGTCCGGCGATGGTGGCTCGATGCAGCGGGTTTCAGTGCTCTCGCTGTTGAGGCGGGCCAACTCATGCAGCACCACCGCCACGGCGTGGGAGAGATTCAGCGAGGGATAGGCCTCCCCGCTCTGCAGGCAGAGAACCCTCTGGCAGAGCCGCAGCTCACTGTTGCTGAGGCCGCGGTCTTCCCGTCCAAACACCAAGGCCACGGGGGCGCCTGAGCTGGAGCTGCTGCCATCGCTGGCCAGCAACCAACCCAGGGCCTGCTCGGGTGTTTGCAGGGGGATCTCGCCATGGTCCAGGCGTCCGCAACTGCCCACGGTGCGGCGGCAGTCATGGATGGCCGTCAGCAGGTCGGGAACCACCACGGCGCCCTGAAGCAGCGCCTGGCCGTGCACGGCCATCAGAATGGCCTCCTCGCTGAGGTGGTCACAGCGGGGGGCCACCAGCCGCAGCTCGCTCACCCCGAAATTGGCGCAGAGCCTGGCCACGCTTCCGATGTTCAGGGGGCCGGCCGGCTCCACCAGCACGACAACGGCATTCAAGGCAGCGGCTCAGCTGAGGGTGTGCAGGTAGGCCAGCAGATCAGCCATCGATTGCGGTTCCATCTCAAAGCTCGGCATGGGGGGAGTTTCGCCACTGATGATCTGGTGCACCAGAACGGGGTCTTTGAGCTGGTTGCTGACGCCCTGAAGTTGAGGGCCCACCAACCCCTGGCCGGCAAGGCCGTGGCAGCCGGCGCAATTGATCCTGAACAGCTGGCCGCCGTGGTCAACGGCCCCCTGCAGCTCAAGGCTGGCCTTGATGTAGGGGTCCTGCTGGGCGCTGCCCAGAACCCAGAGCACCAGCACCACGCAGGCCGTGGCAGCCGACACCACGAGCGCGGCGATCAGGCCGCGACCCCGATCGCTTGAATCATTTGCATCAGCTGATGCCGATTCGGCCGCAATTCGTGACGGCTGGACCACAGACCCGGAGTTCCAATGAGAGGATTCTCCCTAATTCTGATTGCTGACGCGACGCGATGATCGAACCTCTGCTCTGCGGCATCGTTCTGGGTCTGATCCCCGTCACGCTGATGGGTCTGTTCGTGGCGGCATGGAACCAGTACCGCCGTGGTGGCAGCGCTCTGGGGGGCTGAGCAGCATCACGCTGCTGATGCCGTAGCGGCGTTGATCCACCACTGTCCAATCTGAGCCCGGTTCTGGGTTCAGGTTGGAGCGGTGTTCACACACCACCAGAGAATCCTGGTGAAGCCAATTCCCCTCGGCGAGGGCGATTAGGCAGGGTTCGTAGAGGCCCTGGTCGTAGGGAGGGTCGAAATAGACGATGTCGAAGGGCTCCTGGCTCCAGCCTTTTCGCAGCCATGCAATCAGTTCCCGCCGTTCCGTGCGGATCTCTGGAGCCGGTGCACGGCTTTCCGCCACGACACTGAGGTTGCTGCGGCTGACGCGGATGCACTGCGGGTCTTGATCAACGGCCACCACACAGCGCGCCCCTCGCTGCAGGGCCTCACAGCCCATCACGCCGCTGCCGCTGCAGAGGTCGAGCCAGCGGCAGTCCTGCAGGTGCGGGGCAAGGATGTTCATCACCGCTTCGCGCACCCTGGAGGTGGTGGGCCGAGCCGTGCGACCCCCGGGGCTCAGCAGCCGTCGCCCCCCGCTGAGGCGCAGTTGCCCGCCACCGCTCATGGGCAGGGTTCAGCCCCGTTGCGCAGCCAGGTCAACCAGCGCTTGAGCATCTGTTCTCCGGCATCGGACGACTTCTCCGGATGGAATTGGCAAGCGCCGACGCGGCCCCGCCAGACCACAGCGGTCACCTCCTGATCGCCGAAGGGGGCCGAGGCTTTGAGGTCATTTCGATCGGTGGGAACAGCGGCGTAGCTGTGCACGAAATACACCCATTCCGATGGGGCATCGCTGCTGAGCAGTGGGCAGCTGCCGTGATGCTTCAACGGTGCCCAGCCCATGTGGGGGATGCGTTCGCCGCTGTTGCTGGGCAGGCGGCTCACCCGTCCGCTCAAGAGCCCGAGGCCTGGATCGCTGCCTTCATCGCTCTGCTCGAACAGCAGTTGCAGGCCTAGGCAGATGCCGAGTAGGGGGCGATCCTCCTGGCCCCAGCGCAGCAGGTGGGGCACCAGTCCGGTGGCCCTGAGGTTGGCCATGGCTGGGTCGAAGGCGCCGACCCCGGGCAGGATCAGCGCATCGACGCCCTCCAGATCATCGGCGTTATGGATCAACGAGCAGCCTTGATCCAGCCGCTCGAGGCATTTCTCCACCGAGTGGAGATTGCCCATGCCGTAATCGATTAACCCGAGGTTCAGACTCAACCGGTTGATCCGTTCTGAAGACGGATTCAGAGGTACTTGGAAATGGTGCCTGACAGGGTTGCCTTGGGAACAGCACCCACGACAGTGTCAACTTTCTGGCCGCCCTTGAACACCATCAGCGTGGGGATGCTGCGGATGCCGTATTGGCTGGCAACGTTGGGGTTTTCGTCGGTGTTGAGCTTGAACACCTTGATCTGGCCGTCAAATTCTTTGGCGATCTCTTCCACGATCGGAGCCACCATGCGGCAAGGTCCGCACCAGGGTGCCCAGAAGTCCACGAGAACCGGCACGTCGCTCTGGAGCACGTCCTGCTCGAAGGATGCGTCGGTGACAGCAGCAGCGCTGGACATATGAGCAGGTGAATTTAAGGAGAATTTAGCAACGGTTTCGAGTGAAAACACAGCTCTTCCCTGCTGAGAAGGGAACTGTGACAGTCGCTCTCCACAAAGAGTGAAAGCCCGATCGCGCCGGGCCGGGGGGTGTGAGGAGTGTGTGGGCCGAAGCCCGCACAGCTCCAATTTAGCCCTGCCTTACTTGCCCATTCCGAGGTGTTGGGCCTTTTGGTAAACCTTGCCTTCCGTCAGCAGGGAGGGGGCCACGACCACCTCCACCTGCTGCATCTCTTTGATGGTTTGGGCGCCCAGGGTGCCCATGGATGTCTTCAGGCAGCCCAGCAGGTTGTGGGTGCCGTCGTCCAACTTGGCCGGGCCGCGCAGGATGCGCTCGATGCTGCCGGTGTTGCCCACATTGATGCGGGTGCCGCGGGGCAGCACCGGGCTAGGCGTGGCCATGCCCCAGTGGAAGCCACGGCCGGGAGCTTCCTCAGCACGGGCGATGGGAGAACCGATCATCACGGCGTCGGCGCCGCAGGCGATGCACTTGCAGATGTCACCGCCGGTGACGATGCCACCGTCGGCAACAATCGGCACGTAGCGACCGCTTTCCTTTTCGTAGTCGGCTCGGGCGGCAGCACAGTCGGCCACTGCGGTGGCCTGGGGAATGCCCACGCCGAGAACGCCACGGGATGTGCAGGCGGCACCGGGGCCGATGCCCACCATCACGCCGGCGGCACCAGCCCGCATCAGCTGCAGGGCCACGTCGTAGGTGACGCAGTTGCCGATCACCACGGGAACGCCCATGTCGCGGCACAGGGCTTCCAGATCCAGGGTCTCCTGGCCTGCAGGACCGGTGTGATCGGTCGAGACCACGGTGGCCTGCACGAAGAACAGGTCGGCTCCGGCTTCGGCGATGGCCTTGCCGAAACGCATGGCTGCCACCGGAGTGCCACTGACGGCTGCAATGCCGCCCTGGGCCTTGATGTCCTGGATGCGTTTGCGGATCAGCGCCTCCTGAACCGGCTGGCTGTAGATCTCCTGCATCAGCGGGACGAACTCGTCCTTGCCGACGGCGGCGATGCGATCCAGCACCTGGTTGGGGTCTTCGTAGCGGGTCTGAACACCCTCAAGGTTCAACACGCCGAGGGCGCCCAGTTGGGACAGGCGAACGGCCATGCCCACGTCCACCACGCCGTCCATGGCGCTGGCGATGATCGGGATCTCGCGCTCGATGCCGCCCAGGGTCCAACGGGTATCGGTGACCTCGGGGTCGACCGTGCGACCCCCAGGCACCAGAGCGATTTCATCGATTCCGTAGGCCCGGCGAACGGTCTTGGAGCGTCCGAGCTGAATGTCCACCGCGCGACTTCAATAAAGTCAGATCAAGCTACCAATCGGGATGATCGACTCAGCTTGATCGGGTCAGCTCGATCGGCCTGTCACGCGGGTCCAAGTGGAGCGGGCGCCCTTGATGAAGTTGTCCCGATCGCTGTTGCGGATCAGGTTGCGCAGGGCGAAGTTCACCAGCCAGATCACTCCGGCCAGCTCCAGCAGGCCTGGCACCAGAGGGATGCTGTTGATGGTGCTGAGCACGCCTGAGTAAACCGTCGCCACCAGGCTGAACACGATCAGGCCGCCCACCACCCGCAGCGGCAGCTGGGCTTTGGTCCAGAGCTCAGCCAGATCGTTCTGCTCGAGCCAGTCCTTCACCTTGCCCACCAGCAGCTCCCATTCGCCGCCGTCTTCATCGGCGCTCTCCTGAGCAGGGATCGACACGGTGGAAGCAATCACCGGGTCTGGTGTTGGAGCGGGGGTTGGTGCCGGAGTGGGAGCCGGTGTTGGTGCCGGAGTCGGCTCAGGTTCCGGCGTTGCGGCGGGCGTGGGCTCCGGTGTGGGGGTGGGGTCGCTGCCTGGGGTTTCGGCTTCAGGGCGCGGCTCGTCGACAGGACCCATCACGTCAGTTGAAAGCGTTCGGCAGTTTATCCGGATTTTTCTGTTGCTTCCACTGTCCGAGATAGACTGACAAAGGACGTCTGATGCACGTATGACGGATTCTGTGGGGCCTGGCGGCGGCGGTCCCGGCGATTCCGACGATCGGATCATTCAGACGGACCTGCGCAACGAGATGTCGCGCTCCTATTTGGAGTACGCGATGAGTGTGATCGTGGGTCGGGCCCTGCCCGATGCCCGCGACGGCCTCAAGCCGGTGCATCGCCGGATTCTCTACGCGATGTACGAGCTGGGCCTCACCAGCGACAGGCCTTACCGCAAGTGCGCCCGTGTGGTGGGCGAAGTGCTCGGCAAATATCACCCCCACGGCGACACCGCTGTGTACGACGCCCTGGTGCGCATGGCCCAGGACTTCTCCATGTCGATGCCCCTGATCGATGGGCACGGCAACTTCGGTTCGGTGGACAACGACCCACCGGCGGCCATGCGATACACCGAATCGCGGTTGCAGGCGCTCACCACCGACAGCCTCCTGGAGGACATCGAGGCCGAGACCGTTGATTTCGCCGACAACTTCGATGGCTCCCAGCAGGAGCCCACGGTGCTGCCGGCGCGTATTCCGCAGCTGCTGCTGAATGGTTCGGCGGGCATCGCCGTGGGGATGGCGACCAACATCCCGCCCCACAACCTCAATGAACTGATTGATGGCTTGCTCGCGTTGATCGCGAACCCGGAGATCACTGATCAGGAGTTGATCCAGCTGATCCCCGGACCGGACTTCCCCACCGGCGGTCAGATCCTGGGCCGTGAAGGCATCCGTGAGACCTACCTGGGTGGCCGCGGCTCGGTGACGATGCGCGGCGTGGCCAACATCGAAACGATCGAGGCACCGGGGCGTCCCGATCGCGATGCGGTGATCATCACCGAGTTGCCGTACCAAACCAACAAAGCGGCGCTGATCGAGCGCATCGCTGAGTTGGTCAACGACAAGAAGCTTGAGGGCATCTCCGACATCCGCGACGAGAGCGACCGCGATGGCATGCGGATCGTTGTGGAGCTGCGCCGCGACGCTTACCCGCAGGTGGTGCTGAACAACCTGTTCAAGCTCACTCCGCTGCAGAGCAACTTCAGTGCCTACATGCTGGCGCTGGTGAACGGTGAGCCGATCCTGCTCACCCTGCGCAAGATGCTCGAGGTGTTCCTCGACTTCCGCGTCGAGACGATCGAGCGCCGCACCCGCTATCTGCTGCGCAAGGCCGAAGAGCGCGACCACATCCTGCTGGGCCTGCTGCTGGCCCTCGATCAGCTCGATCCGATCATTGCCCTGATCCGGGCTGCACCCGACACGGCCACGGCCCGGCAACAGCTGCAGGATCGCCATGGCCTATCCGACATCCAGGCCGACGCCATCCTGCAGATGCAGCTGCGTCGTCTCACCGCTCTTGAGGCCGACAAGATCCGGCTCGAGCATGAGGACCTCGTCACCAAGATCGCCGACTACAAGGACATCCTGGGCCGGCGTGAGCGGGTGTTCGGGATCATCCAGGACGAGCTCGGCCAGCTGCGGGATCGCTACCCGACGCCGCGCCGCACCGAAATCCTCGATCTCGGCGGTGGCCTGTCTGACATTGACCTGATCGCCAACGAGCGGTCGGTGGTGCTGCTCACCGAGACCGGCTACCTCAAGCGGATGCCGGTGAGTGAATTTGAAGCCACCAGCCGCGGCACCCGTGGCAAGGCGGGCACCCGCAGCCAGGGTGAAGATGCGGTGAAGCTGTTCATCAGCTGCAACGATCACGACACCCTGGTGCTGTTCAGCGACCGTGGTGTGTCGTATGCCCTGCCCGCTTACCGCGTGCCCCAGTGCAGCCGTGCGGCCAAGGGAACACCAGTGGTGCAGCTGCTGCCTATTCCCCGGGAAGAAGCGATCACCACGTTGATTCCGGTGTCGGAATTCAGCGACGACACCGACCTGGTGATGCTTACCCGCGGTGGCTTCATCAAGCGCACCCGCCTTTCGGCCTTCAGCAATATCCGCTCCAACGGCCTGATCGCCATCAACCTGGAGGAAGGCGATGCCCTCACCTGGGTTCGCTTGGCCGTGCCCGGTGACAGCGTTTTGATCGGCTCCAAAGCCGGGATGACCATCCACTTCCGCCTCAGCGATGAGGAATTGCGGCCACTGGGGCGCACGGCCCGCGGCGTGCGGTCGATGAACCTGCGCGAGGGCGATGCCCTCGTGAGCATGGATGTGCTTCCGGTGGAACTCGCCGATCAGGTGGCCGCCAGTGCCGACGATGAAGAGGATGCCGCCAGCGAGGGCCCGTGGGTGCTCGTGGCGTCGGCTTCGGGTCTGGGCAAGCGGGTGCCGGTGACGCAATTCCGTCTGCAGAAGCGGGCCGGCATGGGCCTGCGGGCGATGAAGTTCCGTACCGACTCCGACGAGCTGGTGGGACTGAGTGTGCTCGGTGCCGGCGAAGAGCTGCTGCTGGTGAGCGAGAAAGGGGTGATCGTGCGCACCAGCGCCGATGCCATCCCTCAGCAGTCCCGTGCTGCTACGGGGGTGCGTCTGCAGAAGCTCGACAAGGGCGACCGGCTGCTGAAGGTGGTGCTGGTGCCGCCGGAAGCGGAGGACGATTCCGCTGACGACACTGAGTCCAACGACACTGAAGCTCAGGCGCAGGACAGCTGACCTTGGCTGAGCTGGTGGATGTGCTGGTGCTGGGGGGTGGTCCTGCTGCCCTCTGCATCGCTTCGGAACTGAACCAACGGGGTGTGGCTGTTGCAGGTATCGCCCCTGATCCGGTCGACAATCCCTGGCCGAACACCTACGGCATCTGGGCCGATGAACTCAAAGCGGTGGGGCTTGAGCAGCTGCTGGAGCACCGCTGGAGCGACACCGTCAGTTACTTCGGCGAAGGCGGATCAACGGCTCAGGATCAGAGCCATGCTCACGGGATTGACTACGGCCTGTTCGATCGTGCTGCCCTGCAGCGCCATTGGCTGGAGCGGGCTGAGGGTGTGGTCTTCCATCAAGACACCGTTGAGCGGGTGGACGTGAATGGCTCCACCACCAACGTGTGCTGCGCATCGGGAACCACCCTTCAGGCGCGCTTGGTGATTGATGCCTCCGGCTCGCGCACGCCCCACATTCGCCGGCCGGATCAGGGGCCGGTGGCGGGCCAGGCGGCCTATGGCGTGGTGGGGCGTTTCTCCAAACCGCCGATTGAAGAGAACCGGTTTGTGCTGATGGACTACCGCTGTGATCACCTCAGCGAGGAGCAGCGCAGCGAACCACCAACGTTCTTGTATGCGATGGATCTGGGTGATGGGGTGTTCTTCGTGGAAGAAACCTCACTCGCCTTGGCGCCGGGTGTTCCCTACGACGTGCTCAAGCAACGGCTGCAGCAGCGCCTGGATCTGCGCGGCGTGGAGATCACCGAGTTGATTCATGAGGAGTTCTGCCTCTTCCCGATGAACCTGCCGCTGCCAGATCGCAATCAGCCGGTGCTGGCTTTCGGTGGTGCGGCGAGCATGGTGCATCCGGCCTCGGGCTACATGGTGGGATCGCTGCTGCGGCGGGGGCCTGATCTGGCCCAGTCTTTAGCCGAAGCCCTCGCTAATCCAAGCCTTGGTTCAGCGGCTTTGGCGCAACGGGGCTGGCAAGCGCTTTGGTCGATCGAATTGGTGCTGCGCCATCAGCTTTATCAGTTCGGTTTGGGCCGTTTGATGGACTTCAACGAAGAGCTGCTGCGCACCCACTTCGCCACCTTCTTTTCGCTGCCGCGGGAGGAGTGGTTTGGCTTCCTCACCAACACACTGCCGTTGCCGCGCTTGATGGGGGTGATGCTGCGCTTGTTTGCCCTATCCCCCTGGGACTTGCGGCGGGGATTGGTGCTGGGGGCGGCTCAGGATCAAGCTCCGCGGTTTTGAGATCGTTTCAGGAAAGACCCGATCCCTCAGATGAGGGAGGCGATTGTCTATACACTCTGAGTAGAAGGCTTTGCAGTGGGCTTGGGCGGCACCGGAGCCCAGTCCAACGGCTGAATCAGCGGGAACAGGCGGTCGTCCGCCTGCACCTCCTCAAGCCAGCCCTCCGGCAATTCGCTGGTTCCGTCGATCGCCTGCATCAGTTGCCAGAAGCGGCCCAGGTGGCGTTGCACCCGTTCTTTGGCCAGTTCGGTGGTGGTGCCGGCCCGGAGGATGAAGCTCCAATCCGACGACTGCGCCAGCAACAGTTCCCTCGCCGCCTGCTGCAGCCACTGCATCGCCTGCTCGCTGCCGACGCCGCGGCTGCAGCGCTGCACCATCGCGGCGCTGGCCTTTTCCCACTCCGGGATGATCCAGGCGTTGCTGTCGTTCAGCCAGTAGTCGTGATAGCCCCCTTGCCCCCAGCTGGAGGGGCAGGGATCGCAGAGCTGAAGCTGGCCAACGTTGTTCAGCACATCGCGCAGCCGGGTGAAGGCCACCCCTTCCTGAGGTGCCTGCTGGAACAGCTGGCTGAGAAAAGCCGGGCCTTCAAACCACCAGTGGCCAAACAGTTCGGCATCGAAGGGGGCCACCAGCAGGGGGGACACGTCCATGGCAGCGCCGAGCTGATCCAGTTGCCGCCGGCGGCCCTGCAGGTAATCGTCGGCGTGCTCTTTCACCCGTTCAGCTGCCACCCCCGGTTCGTAGGGGTGTTTGCGGTCCAACGGCGCGCTGTGGTCGGTGACCCGATGCAGCTTCAGGCCGAGCGGTCGCGGCTGGTCGAGCCCCAGGGGTTTGAGCTCTTCGATCGGCAGGTCCCAACCCAGATCCCGGTGGAACTCCCGGTAGTGGGGATCGCCGGGGTAGCCGTCCTTGGCCGACCACACCGGCAGCGTGGCGTCACTGTCGCGCCCGAAGAAGGCCACCCCATTGCGGCTGCAGATCGGGGCGTACACCCCATAGCGGGGTCTGGGCCGGCCGTGCAGCAACCCATGGCCGTCCAGCACGGCGTAGCGCAGCCCCGCATCGCGCATCCAGCGATCCAGGCCCTCGTAATAGGCGCATTCCGGCAACCAGATCCCCAAGGGGCGTTCGCCCACCAGGCGTTGGTGTTCCCGCACCGCCGTGCGCAGTTGCCCGCGCACCGCTTCCGGGTGATGGCGCAGCAGGGGCAAATAGCCGTGGGTGGCGCCGCAGGTGAGCAGGTCCACCACCCCCTGGCGTTGCAGGGCGGCGAAGCGCTGGATCAGATCGCCGTCGCAGCTCTGCCAGGCCCGCCGGTGCCGCTCGATCGTGGCCGCCAGGTGTTCGGCGCCTGCGCGCAGGGACGGGTCAGCCTTCGGCAGCAGATCAAGCCGTTCGTTCAGCCAGGCGGGAAAGCGCTGCTTGAGGTCTTGATCGCTCAGCAGCGAAAGCAGCGTCGGCGATAGACCGATGGTGAGCTTGGGTTGCTGGTGCGGGTCTGCGCTGGCCCGCTCCAGCGTTTCCAGCAGCGGCAGATAACACTCGATCAGGGCCTGGAAAAACCAGTCCTCCTCCAGGGAGCCAGGTTGTGCCGACCGCACGTAGGGCAGATGGGCATGCAACACCAGGGCGACAGCGCCTTTGGTCACGAACAAGCCCAAACGGTGGCTGAATTTAATCCGATTCCCCCTCGGGGGCTGAACTAAGATGGGTTAACTCATAGTCATTCCGACTAAGACCTCCGCTGGAGCCCCTTCCATGGCCAAGGACCCCGGTCGCGTCCTGATTTTTGACACCACCCTTCGGGATGGTGAGCAGTCGCCCGGGGCGAGCCTCAACCTGGAGGAAAAGCTGGCCATTGCCCAGCAGCTGGCCCGGCTTGGTGTGGATGTGATCGAGGCGGGATTCCCCTTCGCCAGCCCCGGTGATTTCGCTGCAGTGCAGCGGATCGCCCAGCAGGTGGGTGGCGACAACGGCCCGATCATCTGCGGCCTGGCCCGTGCCTCCCGGGCTGACATCAAGGCCTGCGCCGATGCCGTGGCACCAGCCCCGCGCCGCCGCATTCACACCTTCATCGCCACCAGCGACATCCATCTCGAACACAAGCTGCGCAAGAGCCGTGCCGATGTGCTCGGCATCGTCCCCGAGATGGTGAGCTACGCCCGCTCTCTTGTGGAGGACGTTGAGTTCTCCTGTGAAGACGCCGGCCGCAGCGATCCGGAGTTCCTCTACGAGGTGATTGAGGCGGCGATTGCCGCTGGCGCCACCACGATCAACATTCCCGACACCGTCGGCTACACCACCCCCTCGGAGTTCGGTGCGCTGATCGCAGGCATCAATCAGCACGTGCCCAACATTGGCGATGCCGTGATCTCGGTGCACGGCCATAACGATCTCGGCCTGGCCGTGGCGAACTTCCTCGAGGCGGTCAAGAACGGCGCCCGTCAGCTTGAATGCACGATCAACGGCATCGGCGAGCGGGCCGGCAATGCCTCCCTTGAGGAGTTGGTGATGGCGCTGCACGTGCGGCGTCGTTACTACAACCCCTTCTTTGGCCGCGAGGAGGACAGCCCCACGCCGCTCACTGCCGTGCGCACCGAAGAGATCACCAAGACCTCACGGCTGGTCTCCAACCTTACCGGCATGGTGGTGCAGCCCAACAAGGCCATCGTTGGTGCCAATGCTTTCGCCCATGAATCGGGCATCCACCAGGACGGCGTTCTCAAGAACCGGCTCACCTACGAAATCATCGACGCCCAGACGGTGGGTTTGTCCGACAACCGCATCTCCCTCGGCAAGCTGAGCGGCCGCAGTGCCGTTCGCGCCCGTTTGGAGGAGCTGGGCTACGACCTCACCCGTGAGGACCTCGATGAGGCCTTTGCCCGCTTCAAGGAGCTCGCCGATCGCAAGCGCGAGATCACCGACCGTGATCTGGAGGCGATTGTCAGCGAACAGGTGCAGCAGCCGGAAGCCCGCTTCCAGCTCAAGCTGGTGCAGGTCAGCTGCGGCAGCAGCCTGCGCCCCACCGCCACCGTCACCCTTTCTGATGAAGAGGGCAGTGAAACCACGGGCTCGGCGGTGGGCACCGGCCCGGTGGATGCCGTCTGCCGTGCCCTGAATGATCTGGCGGGTGTGCCCAATGAGTTGATCGAGTTTTCGGTGAAGTCGGTCACCGAGGGCATCGACGCCATGGGTGATGTGACCATTCGCCTGCGCCGCAACGGTGCGCTCTATTCCGGTCACGCTGCCGACACCGATGTGGTGGTGGCGGCGGCGATGGCCTTCGTGAACGCCCTCAATCGCCTGGTGGCCGGAGAGGAGCGCCAGTCATTGCATCCGCAGAAGGATCCTGTTGTTCTGGAGACCCGACCGACGCTCTAGAGCCGACGCCATGCGCACCTCCACCGCCCGGGTTGTTCAGCTGGTGCTGCTGATTCTTCTGGCGCTGCTGGTGCTCACGCCCTTGCTCTGGTTGGTGAGCACCTCGCTCAAGGGCACGGCGGAAGACATCTTCAGCAGTCCACCGGCGTTGCTGCCCGCCCAGCCGAGCGTCGATGCCTACGTGCGGCTGTTTCAGGACAATCCCCTCACCACCTATCTGTTCAACAGCACCGTGGTGAGTGGCCTGGCGGTGCTGGCCAACCTGCTGTTCTGCTCCCTGGCCGCCTACCCCCTGGCCCGGCTGCGCTTCGCCGGCCGGGGCCTGGTGCTGGGCCTGGTGGTGGCCACGATCCTGATCCCGTTTCAGGTGGTGATGATTCCGCTGTATCTGCTGATGGTGCAGCTGGGGTTGCGCAACACCCTGCTGGCTTTGGTGATTCCCCAGGCGGCCACCGCCTTTGGGCTTTATCTGCTGCGTCAGAGCTTCCTGGGTGTCCCCAAGGAGCTTGAGGAGGCGGCACGCATCGATGGCTGCAGCCGCTTGGGGGAATGGTGGAACGTGATGATTCCTGCCGCTAAAGCCGATCTGATCACCCTCGCGATGTTCGTGTTCATCGGCACCTGGAGTGATTTCCTCTGGCCGCTGGTGATCCTCGACGACCCGTCCCTCTACACCCTGCCTCTCGGGTTGCAGCAGCTCTCCAGCAGCTTTTCGCTGGATTGGCGAATCGTTGCCGCCGGCTCGGTGGTGTCAATCCTGCCGGTGTTGGTCTTGTTCGTGCTGTTGCAGCGCTTCATCCTGCCCAATGCCAGCGGGGATGCGGTGAAGGGGTGAAGCGGCCGAGGTGCGCATGGCCGAGAAGGCGTCCATGCGTTCCTGCATCACACCCATCTGTTGGCTGAGTAGCTCACTGTGGGCGCGGTTTGGTGTGCGCTCCTCCAGCTGATCGATCCGCTCCTGCAGCGCATGGATGCGTTGGTTGTGCTGCCGCAAACCCTGCAGCAGGGTCACCACCAGAACACTCACCAGCGCCAGGCTGCTGCAGCTGATCAGTTTCAACAGCATGCAACCTCCCCACTTGGGTCGATGCTGACTTGAATGGGAGCATGCAACAAGTGGTGCAGGGATGTCTCTCGAGGATCTGGATCGGTTTCTCACGCTTCGCGACGGCGACCCTGATCTGGCCAAGGCCCTCGCGCAGCCCATGGATCTCGAGCGGTTCCTCGGGCTCGCTGCCGAGCACGGTTTTGCCCTGAGTGAGGCGGATGTCTTCGCGGCACAGCAGCGCGAACACCACGCGCGAACGGCAGCTGAGCTCCAGCAGGATCAAGCCGCCGAATCACGCCGCCTCCGCAATTTCATCCACGGCTGATCACCACCACGTTTCAGTTCGCAGATCCAGTCACTGATCCAGCTTCACCACATCCGGTGTTTCCCCGTGCACCTCGCCGATCCAACGGGCGTGGGTGACGGCACCGTCATGGGTGTGAAAGATCCAGGCCCTTTCGGGGGAGGGTTGCCGTTCAATCTGTTGATCCACGGCATTGACGCCGAGATAACCGCCGGCTGAACAAGACCGCAGCACGTAGCGTTCGGCGTACTTGGTGAGCATTGGCTGAGAGGGCTCTACCTGCTCGCTAGCGGTGCGTTTCGGCGGCTCCGCGCGTTCTGCGGAATTGCTTTTAGTTTTCTTCCTTGAGGGTTAAGAGGGTTTGTTGTTGCCAGCCCAACCCCATGGGCGCAGCAAAGCGGCTTTGATGCCCGCCCTCCCGGAACCAGGGGGTGCTGAGGGTCTCGATCTCCAGCTCGTCCAGGTTGAGCGACCAGGTGTCCTGCAGGTAGCGGCGCAGTTGCTCGGGTTCCGGCGGATCGGCCTGTTGCCAGTGCACCACGGCCAACTGCCCGGGCCGTGAGCGGAGAATCGCCAGACGGTGACTCGGATCGCCATCGTTGGCGGGCTGAATCGATTCCTCCAGCTGCTCATCGCAGACGTAGAGCCGCAGCGGGGCGCTGCTATCGGCCTGGGGAAGTGGATATTTGTTGAGATACAGGGCCCGTGCTTTTTGAAACGCTGCCCCCGGAGCCTTCACCATCAAGGCGTTGTAGGCCTGCTGCAGCTGTTCACTCATGCCCTTTGCGTCCCGTTGCTGGCTCCAGTGTGTGAATGCCGCCGGGTCACGATTATGTGAAGATGGTGACACTTCCGGGATTGGACTGCGATGGCCAAGCATCGCTCCCGCTACCGGTTGGTTGGCCTCGACGGTCGGCCGCATCCGGTGCTCGACGCTCCTTACGACACGTTGGAACTGGCCCTCGCTGATGCCAGCGATTGGTGCACGGGACAAGGGTCCCGCTGTTCCATGGGTCAGCAGGGCATTGCGGTTGAAGTGCGAACCGACAGCGGCAGTTGGCGCACCATCGACTACCCCGTCAGTTGCTTGAGCCGATCCAGTTCTATGGCGGGCTGATGTGGGTCAGCGTTGACCTCTGCGTGGTGCCGATCGGTGTGGGCGTCAGCCTTTCGCCCTACATCGCCGCCTGTGAGCGGGTGATCGCCGCCACGGGGCTGACCCATCAGCTGGGTCCCAATGGCACAGCGATCGAAGGCCCGTGGGACGAGGTGATGGACTGTGTGCGCGCGTGTCATGCCGAGTTGCACAGCATGGGAGCCCCGCGTCTCCACACAACGCTCAAGCTCAACACCCGCACCGATCGGCAGCAGTCGTTTGCTGAGAAGGTCACTTCCGTGGAACAGCTGCTTGACGACTGAAAATCTGTAGAACTTCGGTGGGAATCAAGCCAGCTTGAGCCGATCTTGAGACCAATGAGATTGTTCTGTGGTCCCTGGCTTGATGGGTCGCCGTTTCAGGGCTGCGCTGTTGGTTCTGCTGGTGTTGCAGCTCACGGGCAGTGCTGTTCAAGCCTCAACCTGGGATCGCATCGCCAGTTACCTGCGGCTGCTGCAGCGGGCGGGCGTGAAGGCTCTGGTGGCGCCCGACTGCCCTATGGGCTTGCTGGGGGCCTTCCATGAGGGCAAGCAGGCCCTGTTGATGTGCGGCAACAACCTGCCCGACGATCCCGCCGTGGTTTGGGTGGTGCTGGCCCATGAATCAGCCCATGTGATGCAGTCGTGCCATGGCGGCAACCTGATGCCGGCGGCCTTGCTCAGCCGTGAGGTGGAGCTGGCCCGCCAGCAGGAGCCCAATCCTTTTCACGAGTTGCAGCTCTATCACTCCAGCCAGCATCACGTTGAGGCGGAAGCCCGGCTGATTCAGGCCCTGCCCGCGGAGCAGGTGGTGGCCTTGTTTGAAAAACACTGCGCCCAGCGGCTCTCCCCTTGAAGCTGCTGATCCAGGACCCGTGGCTGATGGCGGTCGATAAACCCGCCGGCCTGCTGAGCCAACCGGGCCTGGGGCCCGAGCAAAGCGATTCCGTGATCACCCGCCTGCAGGAGCAGGACCAAAGCCTGCGCCTGGTTCACCGCCTGGACCGCGACACCTCGGGGGTGCTGCTCTTGGCCCGAAGCGCTGACGCCCTGCGCCGCCTGAGTGCCCTGTTTGCTGAACGGCGGATCAACAAGCTGTACCAGGCGGATGTGGAGGGGGAACTCCATGGCCGTGGTTGCATCGCCAGCCCTTTGGCGCGCCTGTCGCGCCAACCGCCGCGCTACGGCAGCCACCCTGAGGGACGTCTGGCGCTGACGATCTGGAGAGCCCGCGCCGCTGGTGCTCACAGCACGCGGCTCTGGCTGCGTCCGCTCACGGGGCGCTCCCATCAGCTGCGGGCCCATCTGGCCGAACGGGGTCACCCCATCGTGGGCGATCCCATCTATGGGGATGCCGGCCGTTCCTGCCGCTTGCATCTGCATGCCCAGGCTCTGAGCTTTCGCCATCCCTTCACCCAGCAACGCGTCCGTTTGATCGCGCAGGAGGTTCCCTTTGCAACTGAGTGCTGAACTCGTGAGTGCTGAATGTGGACGTTGCGGTCAGCGTCGGGCGGGGATTGGATAGGGGATGCGGCGGTGGCGCATCCGCCGCCATACCTGCACGAAGGCACGAATCACCAGTTCCACTTCGCTGCGGTTGAGGCTGCTTTTGCGCAGTTGTCCATCCCGCTGCCGCGCTTCCACAATCCGCCGCACCGTGTCCACCGCCTGGGCATCGGAGGTGTCGGGGGGGAGGGATCGAAGCGCCGCTTCACAGCCGTCGGCCAGCATCAGGATCGCCGTTTCTTTGGAGCGGGGTACCGGGCCCCGGTAACGGAAGCGGCTTTCCTCAACCACCCCGCCCCGCTCCTGGGCCTTGTGCAGGAAGTAGCCCATTTTCAACGTGCCCTGGTGCTCAGGGATGAAATCGGCGATGGGCCGGGGCAGGCGGTGGCGCCGCGCCAGCTTCAGGCCCTCATCCACATGGGCTTGAAGCACCGCCGCACTCGCCTGGGGGTCATCCAGCGCGTCGTGGGGATTGGGGCCATCCTTCTGGTTCTCGATGAACCAGTCCGGTGCATGCAGTTTGCCCACGTCGTGGTACAGCGAGCCGGTCCGGATCAGATCCACATCCGCACCAATCGCCCGCGCCCCCTCCTCCGCCAGGCCGCAGATCATCAGGGTGTGTTCGAAAGTTCCCGGGGCTTCGCAGGAGAGGCGGCGCAGCAGGGGGCGCTCCTGGTCGGCCAGTTCCAGCAGCCGCGCCCGGGTGAGCAAGCCAAAGGAGCCCTCGAGCATCGGGATCAGCAGCAGGCTGAACATCAGCAGAACACCGAGCACAAAGGAATCGGTGGCCAGTTCATCCAGGCTTGGGTTCAGATTTCCCCAGAGCCGCAGGCCGGTGATCGGTTGCATCTGCAGCAGCAGCCACTGCCCCACAAAGGCGCCGATCGGCAGCAGCACCGTGAGTTGAAGCAACTGGCCGCGGCTGCGCTGACGACCTGCGATCAAGGCCCCAGCGGCGGCCACCGTTGCCGCCACAATCAGGCGACCGTCCCCCAACCCTTGGACGGGTTCTGGCCAGAGCAGAGCGGCCACCCCCATCCAGACCAAGCCGCAGCCGGTGCCGAGGCCTTCCGCCAGCACCAGGGTGGGCGCCACCAGCACAGCCAGAGGGCTCACGGAGCTTTTGAACCAGAGCTTGGCTCCCTGCACCAAAAGCAGCAGGCCCACCGCCAGCAGCGCATGGCGCACCTCCAGGCCAGGCCGTTCACGCCGCATCACCAGCAGCATCACGGCGCAGGCTGCAGCGGCTTCAACAAACCGTTGGAACCAGATCAACGGTTGGGGTTCGCGGCGCACGCGGCCGAAATAATCCAGCACGTCGTAGGCCTGGGGACTGATCAGCTCGCCTTTGCGGGTGATCAGATCCCCCTTGCGCACCTCGATCGTGGGAATGGTCTGTTTGGTCAGCTGTTCCTCGATCAGCTGCTTGCTCAGGTTCGGGTCCGTGCGCAGGTTGGTGCTGCCGCGCATGGCGCTGGTGAGCACCTTGCCGGCCAGGGTGCTCGCCGCCTCTGGCTGCAGGGCAACCGCCTTGAGTTGCTGGTCGGCGGCCTTGCGCAATTGCTCAATGGCCAGGTTGCTCACAAGCCCTTGGCTGAGCATGCGATCAGCGGTGCTGCGCACCGCTTTATCCCAGGCCAGATGCTCCCATTCGCTGCGTCGTTCCAGCCACCTTTTCTCTTGATCAGACAGGTTCACCGGCCCGATCCGGTCTCCAGATCCGGTGTTGGTGACCTCCTGCAGTTGCAGGAGTTGTTGCTCGAGCCGTTGTTTGAGTGCTTGGGTCTGCTCCTGATCGATCACCTGCACCACCGATCGCGCCACCAGCGAGGCCCGCTGCTGCTCGAGGGCGGTGCTGTCCTGCACCAGGGCATCCTTTGGAGCGATGGCTTCAAACGGGGCCACTGATCCGGGTTGAAGTTTTGGCTTGATCAGCCAGGGCAGGCTTGAGGCTGCGGCCACGGAAAGGCATAGCAGCAGCACAACAAAGGTCTGCAGTCGCGTCCAGCGCAGCAGGCGTCGCCCTGGGCCTTCGAGCCGCACCCAGTTCCGCCAAAGGCTGCTCAGCCGTGGAACACGAACCAAAAAGGACCCTGTAGCGGCTTAACGCTAGCTCTCCTCAGAGGGCATGCTGGAGGGAGTGCATGGGAATGCCATGGCCCTGCGTTTGGACGGCAAGGTGCTGGCAAGGGATGTGGAGCATCGTCTTCAAACCCTGATCGAACGGCGTCTGGCCGAGGCGGGGCGACCGCCGGGCTTGGCGGTGCTGCGGGTTGGTGATGATCCCGCCAGCGCCGTCTACGTCGCCAACAAGGAAAAAGCCTGTGCTCGGATCGGGGTGGCCAGCTTTGGTGATCACCTCCCCGGCGACACGCCCCCAGCGCAGGTGCTTCAGACGATTGAACGGCTGAATGCCAACCCTGCAGTGGACGGGATCCTCCTGCAGCTGCCTCTTCCTTCTGGCCTCGATGAGGGGCCGCTGCTGATGGCCATTGATCCTGAAAAGGATGCCGATGGTCTGCACACCCTCAATCTCGGACGGCTGCTCAAGGGGGAGCCGGGCCCGCGCAGCTGCACCCCCGCCGGGGTGATGGCGATGCTGCGCAGCAATGGCATCGATCCTGCGGGCAAGCGCGCCGTGGTGATCGGCCGCAGCATTCTCGTGGGGCAGCCGATGGCCTTGATGCTGCAGGCCGCCAACGCCACCGTCACCATCGCCCACTCCCGCACGGCCGATCTGGCGG
Source organism: Synechococcus sp. N32 (assembly GCF_900473895.1). Taxonomy (NCBI): domain Bacteria; kingdom Bacillati; phylum Cyanobacteriota; class Cyanophyceae; order Synechococcales; family Synechococcaceae; genus Synechococcus; species Synechococcus sp. N32. Next base: position 134,112 of record NZ_UCND01000014.1, on the reverse strand, counting down.
CCCACACCCGCGAAGCCGACATCCTCGTGGTGGCAGCAGGCCGTCCTGAGTTCATCGGGGCCGAGCACGTGCGGCCGGGAGCTGCGGTGGTGGATGTGGGCATCCACCGCAAGCCGGAAGGCGGACTGTGTGGGGATGTTCGTGCGGCTGAAGTCGAGTCGATCGCTGCTGCGCTCTCGCCCGTCCCCGGCGGTGTGGGACCGATGACGGTGACGATGCTTCTGGTGAACACCGTTGTGGCTTGGTGCAGACGCCACAACCTTGACCATGATTTGGACGATCTCGTGCCCTGATCGGTTCCATGGCGCTGCACTGGCTGTTCCCCACCCCCGTTCTGCAGGTGGACCTTGAGCCGGATGCCGCCACAGCCGCAGCCATGCAGCAGCAGCTGGAGCAGTTCGATGCCCAGGTGTATCAGCACCCTGAGTTCAGCGATCGCAACAACCTCACCGGAGATCTGCTGGGCCATGCCGGCCTGGATCAGTTGCATCGCATGGATGCGTTCCAGTGGCTGAACGGGCAGTTGGCTGAGCACGTTTCGGCCTATTTCCGTGCGCTGTTGGGCCCGGATCACGGTCTTGTGGCCCACATCCAGAAGGCCTGGCCTGTGGTGTGTGCGAGGAATGGCGGAACGGTGGATCTGCATAGCCACCGCAACGCCCAGTTGAGCGCGGTGTTCTACGTGTTGACGGATCCTGCGAACGAGAGCGGGGAGCTGGAATTTGAGGCACCCGACGATTACTTCAGCCATGTGATGGCGATTCCCTACCGCGATGCGGCGGTTTCCGGTGGGGTGTTTGCGCCCTTACCCCAGCGTCTTCTGCTGTTCCCTTCGGACCTGCGCCATCGGGTGCTCCCCTATGAGGGAAGCAGCCCCCGCTATTCGGTGTCCTACGACCTGGCCATCACTACGGCGCCGGGCAAGGGACGCGAGATGCGAACACCCCATCCGATGGATTGGGTTCCCCTCGGCAGCTAAGGGCTCGGCCTGAGAGAATCCCGCCAGCCAGGGTCCACCCATGAGCGCCGAGTTCGATTTCAAGGCCTATCTCGGCAAGGCCAAAGAGCGGGTGGAAGCGGCCCTCGATGGATCGCTCGGTCCGGAGCGGCCGGAGTCCCTCAGGGAAGCGATGCGCTATTCGCTGCTTGCCGGTGGCAAGCGCCTGCGCCCGATTCTCTGCCTTGCCGCCTGCGAGTTGGCGGGCGGGGAAGCGACGCAGGCCCTGCCCACGGCGGTGGCGTTGGAAATGATCCACACCATGTCGTTGATCCATGACGACCTGCCGGCCATGGATGACGATGACCTGCGCCGTGGTCGTCCCACCAACCACAAGGTGTACGGCGAAGCCGTGGCCATCCTTGCCGGTGATGCCCTGCTGACCCGTGCCTTTGAAATGGTGGCGCTGCGCAGTCCGGATGTTCCGGCTGAGCGTCTGCTCAAGGTGGTGGGAGAACTGTCGTTGGTGGCCGGCGCCCCTGGCCTGGTGGGCGGCCAGGTGGTGGATCTGGAAAGCGAAGGTAAGGAGGTGGATCTTGAAACCCTCGAATACATCCACCTCCACAAAACCGGAGCCCTGTTGAGTGCCTGTGTGATCACCGGGGCGATGATCGGCGGCGCCGATGAGGCGCTGATCAAGGCCCTGCGCACCTATGCCAGGGGGATCGGCCTCGCCTTCCAGATCATCGACGACATCCTCGATATCACCGCCAGCAGCGAGGTGCTCGGCAAAACCGCCGGCAAGGACCTCATCGCCGACAAGACCACCTATCCCAAGCTTCTCGGGCTCGACGAGTCCCGCCGTCGGGCCGATGCGTTGGTCAATGAAGCGAAAGAGGCGCTTCAACCCTGGGCCGAGAAGGCGATTCCCCTGCTGGCCTTGGCTGACTTCATCACCAGTCGCGACCGATGATCGACGCCACGCCCTCCCATGCGGTGCTGCGGGAGTTCTTCGACAACAGTTCGCTCACCTGGGGCCTGATGGCCTGTGGCGTCGCCCAGCTCTCGAAATTGTTCCTTGAGTTGCTTCTGCATCGCCGTTGGCGTCCGGCGGTGCTGATCGAAACCGGCGGCATGCCCTCGAGCCACTCCGCCCTGGTCACCGGCACGGCGGCCTGTGTGGGCTGGACCCTGGGCTTTGATCACCCACTCTTCGCCGTTGCGGCGATGGTGGCGTTCGTCGTCATGTACGACGCCAGTGGCATTCGTCGCGCCGCCGGGCTGACGGCGGAACGGGTCAATGCTCTGCCTGATTCGCTCTGGCCGGACGCTCCGGAAAAACCCCTCAAGGAAAGCCTTGGCCACAGCCGGCTGCAGGTGCTGGTGGGCAGCCTGATGGGTCCCGCCGTTGCTCTGCCCGGTTTGGAATTTGTGGGATCACCGCTGCATCTGCTGTCGGGTCTTGGAGCTGGGCTGGGGTGACCGCTGCCGCGGACCTCACCGCTGATCAGCAGGAAGCGGCGGACGCCTTTGCGGCCTGGCTCAAGCAGCCCGTGGATGGCACGCCCTTCGTGCTCAGCGGTTTTGCCGGCAGCGGCAAAACCTTCCTCTCCATGCGCCTGCTGCGCCAGGTGGAGGCCAGTGGTTTGTGCTGGACCGTCGTGGCACCGACCCATAAAGCGGTGGGCGTTCTGCGCCAGGCGTTGGAGTTGGAGGGTCTCCAACCCACCTGGTACCCCTCCACCATTCATCGCTTGCTGCGGCTGAAGCTCAAGCGCTCCGCCGACGCTGAACTCTGCGAACCCACCGAGCAGACGGCCATGGCCCTGGAAAACCTGGGCCTGGTGCTGATCGACGAAGCCTCGATGGTCGACAGCACCCTGCTGGGCATTGCCCTCCAGTGCGCCCATCCGTTCAAGACCCGTCTGGTGTTCGTCGGCGACCCCGCCCAGTTGCCCCCGGTGGGTGAGCCGAACAGCCCCGTGTTTGCGATGCAACGGTCCTGTTCCGCCAGCTTGACCCAGGTGGTGCGGCATCAAGGCCCGGTGCTGCAGTTGGCGGCGGGGCTGCGGGAGGGGCGCCTGCCCTGCCAGATGCCGCCGCTGCTGCCGCCGATTCGTTCCCCGCAGGGGCAGGTGCGCAGCCTGGTGCAACGGGAGTGGCTGGATCAGGCCAGGCGTGCATTGCGCGACGCCTCGGTGCAAGACAACCCCGATGCAGCACGCATCCTCTGCTACACGAACCGCACCCTGGATCGTCTGGTGCCCCATGCGCGCCGGGCCATCCATGGGGAAATGGCCGATCAGATGCCGGTGCTGCCCGGTGAGGTGTTGATCAGTCGCACCGCGGTGATGGCCCCGGCCTCAAGGGACGGAGAAGAGGCGGGTGAAGAACCCGACATGGTGCTCGGCTCCAACCGCGAAGTCACGGTGCGGGACGTCAAGCCTGAGGCCTGTGACCTGGCGGATTTCGGCCTCTCCTCAGCCGATGGGCCCGTGCCGGTGATCGAGACCCTCTCCGCATCGGTGAATGCGGGGGATCTGGAGCTCACCCTGCGCTTGCAGCCGCCGATTGGTAGCGCTGGTCGTCAGGAGCTTGATGCGGTGATGCAGCGGCTGCGCAAGCAGGCCCGTGATGCCGGCAAGAAAAACGGTCGCGCGATCTGGCGGCAGTACTTCCTGATTCGCGATGCCTTCGCTTCCCTGGGGCCTGCGGCAGTGCTCACGGTGCATCGCAGTCAGGGCAGCAGTTTCGGGGATGTCTTCGTGGCGCCGGATGTGTTCCGGGCCGATCCAGCCATCCGCCAGCAGCTCTGTTACGTGGCCGTGTCCCGTGCCCGCACGGGGGTTTGGTTGCTCGGCGGCGAGACGTCGCCTGATCTGCGCGCCACCTGGCAGCGCCAATTCGACACCATGCGGGATTCCGAGTGAATCAGTTGATCATCAAACCGCTGATGCCCTGCCAGCCCAGATAGGAGCCCAGTCCGAAGCTGAGGCTGCCCACCACCAGCTCCCCCCGACGCAGCAGGGCGGTTTTGCCGCGTTGCAGCAGCGGAAGAACCCGCTCGCGTCCGATCAACACGGCCAGGAACGGAACCAGCATCAGGGCAGTGGCGGCGGTGCTGAAGCCGATGCTGCAGGCAATCTCCTCCTGCAGGGGCAGTTGCGCAGCCAGAATCACGGCGGCGCTTTTGGCGAACAGCAACAGGTCGTCGGGACTGATCACTTCAGTGACGCTGCTGATCAGCAACAGCAGGGGAAGCGGCATCGCGGCGAAACGATCCACGGCGCCGCTCCAGGCGGGGGCTGCGCCGTCGTCCAGCAGCCCTCGGATCAGTTCACGTCCGCCCAGGGCGATCAAGGCTCCGCCGCCGATCAGGTCCAGACCGGTGCGGTGGTCAGACCCATGGGTCATGTCCAGCAGCAGCCCATGGCCCAGCGTCAGCAGCCCGATCACCGCCAGGGCGCTGGTCAGCAGCCAGCCGCCCACAAACAAGCCACCGCGCCGCAGCGGCGAGCCCCCCAGCAGAAGCAACAGCAGCAGAACGATGTGGATGGGCGACAGCGCCACGCCAAGCCCGTAGGTCAGCAGTTCCGTCCAGATCCGGGGTTCCGCCATGGGCCGTGCTCAGAACTCGCAGCTCACAGTTGCAGGATCAGGGCCGCCAGGCCGATGCTCACCCCCAAACTCACAACGCCGAGCAGGGCTCTCCAGAAGGCTTTGTCTTTGGTGTCGAGGAAGTTGCTCAAGACATGCCACGGGCGTTATTCGCCAGTTGTGCCATCTGGCAGTAGGTAAGGGAAGGTGCGATGAATCGGGCGGTGCAGCGACCGCAGCGTTTTGTTGTAGTGCACGCCGGGCACAACGCTGTAGCGGCGCCCCAGCACCAGTGCATGGTCCAGATCGGCCTCGCAACTGCGGATGTCGCTTTGCACTGGCCGCGCCTGCGTTGACACCGGTGCAGCGGCGGGAATCAGGGCCGAAAACTGTCCTTCCCTGAGCCGCCAGCTTTGACAGGCGTTGAGGGCTTTTGCCGCGGAATCGAACACCTGCTTGGTGGTTTCCCGTCGTGTGCTCATGGCCTCCATGCCGAGCAGGGGCAGCGCAGTCATCAACAGGACAAATCCGAAGCGGAGCATGCGGCAGGCGCGAAGGTCCTGCTTCAGCCGTAGCGAGATGGGCGGAGCGTGGAGACCTCCTTCCCAATTTTTTCGCGTCTATGTCTCAGCGCACGTCGTCTCAGTAGCGCACTTCGAACCAGTCGTCGCCCGTGACCGGGAGCTGGCTGGGGGTCACCCGAACCACCCGGGCGCCCGGCGGCCCGACCTCACACCAGGCCCGCAGTTCAGACAAGGCCAGCGGTGGGCCTTCGGCCTGCACTTCCACACGGCCATCACTCAGGTTCCGCACCCAGCCGCTGATGCCGAGATCCAGGGCGCGCCGATTGCAGCTGGCGCGGAACCCCACCCGCTGAACGCGACCTTCGATCACCCAGCGCCAGCGTTCGGAGAAGGGTTGGACCCGCGGGGGCTGCTGGCGGCTGACGAAGCGTTTGGCGATCTTCTCTCCCCGGATTCGAGCGCGGCGCGCCATCGGGAGCAGATCGTCGTAGAGCTTGCCCAGTGCAGGTGAACCCAGCTCGCGTGAACCGTCTGATCGACCCATCCTTCCGAATGTCGATGGACTTTCCATCCCTCAATGTCCCACAGCACTGACCTGTCGGAGGACGGCCGGTTGGTGTGCAGTTCCCAGCGGTGAAATTCATGGCCCACCAGCTGCTGACCGCTCTCCACCACAGGGCTGTCCCGCCGCGCCTGCAGGCGGCGATAGCCCACCTGCAGCGGGCCGCGCTGGGCTGTGAAGGGAAGCAGGCCCGCCATGGGGTGGCTGGTGCCATCGAGGTCGGTCAGCTGCTCTCCGAGCACAAGCATCCCGCCGCATTCGGCGTAGAGCGGTCGCTGCTGCACGAACGCCCGCAACGAGCTCAAGCTTCGTGTGCAGCCGCTGAGCTGGGCGGCATGCTGTTCGGGGAAACCGCCCGGCAGGATCAGGCCCTTGGCGTCTGCAGGGATGGCCTCATCGGCCAGGGGGCTCCAGCGGAGCACGGGCATGCCCATGTGCTCCAGCAGTTCACTGGTTTCCTGATAGCGGAAGTGAAAGGCGGCATCACTGGCCAAAGCCATCGGCAGGGGCTGGCCCTGCTCCACGGGGATGTGGGCCAGGGGATGCGGCCCAGGGCGGGGCGCCTGCAGCAGGGGGACCAGGCGTTCCAGGTTCAGGTGCTGGCTGGCCAGAGCGGCCCAGGCCTGGCGTCGCTGCTCGGGGGCCTCCAATTCATGGGCCGGGGCCAAGCCGAGATGCCGGCCCGGCAAGGCCAGGGCTTCGCTACGCGGCAGGCAGCCCAGCAATGGCACCTCCATGCGCTCCAGCACGTCGGCCAGCAGCTCCCGGTGCCTGGTGCTGCTGACCTTGTTGAGCACCACGCCGGCGATGCGCAGCTGGGGATCGTGATCGCGGAATCCGCGCACGATGGCGCCGAGGGAGGCGGCCTGACCACCGGCATCCAGCACCAGCACCACCGGCAGGTCCAGTAGGCGGGCCACGTCGGCCGTGCTTCCTGTTGTACTGCTGCCGATGCCATCGAAGAGCCCCATCACCCCTTCCACGAGGGTCAGCTCAGAGGCACCGCCGTAACCGTGAAAGGCCTGGCGAACCCAGGTTTCTCCGCAGAGATTGAGATCGAGGTTGCGACAGGCCTGCCCCGAGGCCTGGCTGAGCAGCTGGGCATCGAGATAGTCCGGTCCCACCTTGAAGGCCTGGATCCGGCGTCCGTTCTGCTGGGCCCAGCTCAGCAGCGCCAGGCTCAACAGGGTTTTGCCGCTGCCACTGGCTGGTGCAGCGATGACAGCGGCCATGGCTCAGATGCGGATCAGCCCAGCAGCCTGGCAGCCAGCGGAGCCGCAGCGGCCAGCAGGGGATTGGTGCTGTCGTGACCGCCGCCCAGCAGACGGGCCACATCCATTTCAGGGGTGTCGTGCTGCACGGGAACCACGTCCTCATGCAGCTCGAGATTGGCCATGCCTCCTCCCTCCAAACGCATGCAGCCCCCGGATTCAGCGCAGAGAATCACGCACACGCCCTTGCCGTTCTCCGGTTCAGCGATCAGCCGCAGCCCCACCATCTGGCCGGCGTGCACGTTGGGCTGAGCGACTGGCACGGCCATCAGTTGGAAGCGCACCTCGGTGCCATCGGAGCGCTTGAACTGGGCGGTGGTTCCGTTTTCGACCGCAGCGGTCGAGAGCAGCGTCCAGCCCAGTCGATCGGCGATCCAGGCGGCCAGCAGCAGCCCCTGGGCAGGGTGATGGCCCTCAACATCGATGTCGAGACGGGTGATGTGGCTCAGGGCATCACGCCGTTGCGGCGGGTCGAACACCATGGCCAGGGTCTCGCGCCAGCTGCGCAGGCGCAGCCAGTTGAGATCGTTCACCGCCTGGCCGCTCTCCACGCGATGACGTAGAAGCTCAAGGCACTGATGTGGATCCCCCAACGCGGTGTCGATGATCAGGCGCCGTGGTGCGCTGGTGAGCCGTTGCATCAGCTCCGGTGCTTCGTCGATGCAGCCGTTCCACCAGACCCAGGCCGGCATCGATTCCGGCAGCAGGGGGTCGAGAATCGAAAAGCCCTCATGCAGGGCGCCATGGCTGCCCCGCAGCACCACCACATCGCCGCAGGCGGCCGTACCACCGCCTTCTTCAGGCAGCGGGCAGTAGGCGGCCACGAGTGTTTCCAGGGGCTGGGCCGCATCGATGGTGGGTGCCAGGGTGATCAGGCGCCGGGGCATCAGTGCACTCAGGGCTGGGTCGATGTACTGCCCACGCAGGTCTTCGGCGTTCGCTTGCCCTTCCAAATCAGCCACCGCCTTCACCACAGCCCCATCCAGGGGCGGCGTGCTTAGCGGGAGGTCTGCATCCAGCACCGCCTGGCGTCCCGCAGCGATCAAGGGGGCGGACTGCTGTCCCGTGATGGGGCCTGATAAACGACCACTGCGTATCAGTTGCTGCTCGGCCCAGGCGGGTTGCCAGATCAGCAGGCAGAAGGTGTTGGCCCCGGTGCCCGTGCTGCCCTGCTGCTCGGGGGACCAGAGCTGTTCGAGGTAGTGGGGCACCTCCGCCGGTGCCAGTTCGAGCGGGGTTTGCAGGGTGAGCTGAGGGGACATGGTGACGGATGAACGAGACGTGGAGAGCTGAACAACAGGGCTGTGAACGTGCGCGGTCAGGGGCGTCGCCAGAGCAGTCCGTCCTTCGCCAGCAGGGCATCTGCGGCGGCCGGTCCCCAGGTGCGGGATTCATAGGGATGAACCGGCAGCTGCCAGGGACTGTCTTCAATCAGTTCCAGCAGCGGGGTGTAGAGCCGCCATGCCGCTTCCACCTCATCACTGCGGGTGAACAGGGTGGGGTCGCTGAGCATGGCGTCAGCCAGGAGCCGCACATAGCCCTCATCGGAGGGTTCCCCGAAGGATTCGTCGTAGGAGAACTCCATGTCGATCGGGCGGCTGCGCATGCCAGATCCGGGTGACTTCACCTCGAAGCGGAATTCGGCCCCCTCATCCGGTTGGATGCGCAGGATCAGCTGATTGGCCGTGGGACCTCCGGTGGCCGCATCAAACAGATGCACCGGAGCTTCACGGAAGGTGAGCACCACCTCACTGGTGCGCTTGGCCAGCCGTTTGCCGGTGCGCACATAGAACGGCACCCCCTGCCAGCGCCAGTTGTCGATGAACAGCTTCATCGCCACGTAGGTCTCGGTGGTGCTGTTGGGATCCACGCCGGGTTCATGGCGGTATCCGGCCAGGGGCGATTCCGCTGAACCACCGGGTCCGTACTGGCCACGGATGCAGCAGTTCCAGGGTTCGAGCTCATCGGCCAGGCGGGCGGCCTGGAGCACCTTGGCCTTTTCGTTGCGGATGGCCTCTGGGTCAAAGCGCCCGGGAGGTTCCATGGTGGTGATCGCCAGCATCTGGGTCAGGTGGTTCTGCACCATGTCCCGCAGGGCTCCGGCCGATTCGTAGTACCCGGCCCTTTCCTCCACGCCAACCGTTTCAGCGGCGGTGATCTGAACACTGGAGATGTAATTGCGGTTCCAGATCGGCTCGAAGATCGTGTTGGCAAACCGCAGAACCATGATGTTCTGGACGGTTTCCTTGCCCAGGTAATGGTCGATGCGAAAGATTTGGTTCTCCTGACCGCAGGCCTGCACCACGCGATTGAGGGCCTGGGCACTGCCGTAGTCGCGTCCGAAGGGCTTTTCGATCACCACCCGGCTGCGTTTGGGGTCCTTCAACAGGCCAGCGTCGGCCAGTGAACGGCAGCCACTGCCATAAAACTTGGGGGAGACGGAAAGATAAAAGGTGCGGTTGCCGCGGGTGGCGCACTGTTGATCGATCTGCTCGAGCCTGGTGTGCAGGCTCAGCATGTGATCGGTGTTCTGTAGGTCGACCGGCTCGTAGAACAACTTGCTCACGAACTGCTCCCAGGCCTGGGGATCGTCCTCGATCGCGCTGGCCAGTGCCTCCGCCATCTTTCCGCGGAACTCCTCGTCACTCCACGGCCGTCGCGCACAGCCCAGCAGGGCGAACTCACTGGGCAGACGCCGTTGCTTGAACAGTTCAAACAGGGCTGGCACCAGCTTGCGGTGGGTCAGATCACCACTGGCGCCGAAGATCACCAGACACTGCGGCGCGATCACGCGCTCCTGACGCAGTCCAACCCTGAGGGGGTTCGTCATCGTGGCAACCATGGAGTGTCCAGGCTTCTGACGCTGGTTTAGGCACGGAACTGGCAACAGACATGGACTCGCCGCTTTGTTTCCGTGTTGGCGTCAGCCTTTGTTGCCAACCCAAAAAAAAAGTCCACCCCTCGGGGTGGACTGAAAACGATCGTTGGCTGATGGATCAGCTAGTGATCGATCAATAGGTTTCAACGTGCCAACGGTCAGCCTTTTTGAGCTGGGGACGCAGTTCGGCCCAGTCGAGCCCCTTGGCAGCCGCGGCGGCGGTCATGGCTTCGTCGATGCCCGGCTCCATACCGCGCAGACCGCACATGTACACGTGGGTCTTGGGGTCTTCGATCATCGCGAAGATCTCTTCAGCGTGCTCCAGAACGCGGTCTTGGATGTACATCCGGCCGCCCTTGGCGTTTTGCTGTTCGCGGCTGATCGCCTTGGTGTAGCGGAAGTTGTCGGGATACTCCTTCTCGTAGTGGAGGAAGTCCTCGTCGTAGAGCAGGTTGGCGGTTTTGGGTGCGCCCATGAACAGCCAGGCTTTGCCGCGGAATTTCCAGCCGTTGGCCTCCTGTTCACGGGGCTCGAACATGCGACGCAGGTAGGTGCGCATCGGAGCGATGCCGGTGCCCGTCGCCAGCATGATGATGTTGGCGTCCTCGTCGTCAGGCAGGAGCATCTCCTTGCCGACAGGACCAGTGATCTTCACCTTGGTGCCGGGTTCGATGTCGCACAGGTAGGTGGAGCAGACGCCATAGATCTGCTCACCGGCGTCGTTCTTGTACTCGAGCTGGCGAACGCAGAGGGAGACGGTGTTGCCCTCCAGGTTGTCGCCGTGGCGGGTGCTGGCGATGGAGTACAGGCGCAGCTTGTGGGGCTTGCCGTTGGCGTCTTCCCCTTCGGGAATGATGCCGATGCTCTGGCCTTCGATGTACTTCAGCTGCGGGTCGCCGCCGGCCAAATCAAAGGTGATGTGCTGCACACGGCCGATCGCACCGTCCTTCAGCAGGGAGTAGTTCTCCGTGACCGTGCCCATGAACGGTGTTTTGGGCTTGTAGGTGTTGACCGGAACGTCGGCGTGGGGCTTCTTCTTCGGGGCGCTTGACGTCACGGCTTTCTTGGCGGTTTTTTTGGCGGTTTTTTTGGCAGGTGCCGGGGTGGTGGCGACAGGAGAGGCTTGTCGCTCTACTTCCTGACCGTTCACAGACAAGATTTTGGCGCCAGAGGCACCCAATCGTTTGAAAAGTGCGGAAAACTGGTTCATCCCAACGGTGTAGGTCTGAACCACAGACGGTTGTGAGCCGACATGGGGACCACTTGCCACCACAGTGAACAGAACCTCATTGCAGTGCTCTGTCGCTGCATTGGACACCCGCATTGAAATCACCTGCCATTGGTGGCGCGACTATAGGCGTGGCCTTTGATTTCACACAAAAAGGTTGCTGTTCGGAACAGAATCTGATCTGATCTAGGCGACCTCCTTAAGATCCTCTGGTTCGGCCCCTCATCTCGGCGTCTCTTTTGGTTTTCCCCCAGACAATGTTTGGACGAGGGCTTCAAACCTCCGCAGATTCAGGGACTGCGATTGAGCAGACCATGGAGCGTCTGCCCCAGGGGACGCGGCGTCTGGCCGCTGAACTCAAATCCTCATTGCCCGTTCAGCTGCTCTGGGATGTGCTGACGGATTACGAGAATCTCTCCCGATTCATCCCCAACCTCAGCACCAGTGAGCTGATTCAGCGCCAGGGTCAGACGGTGCGTCTTCAACAGGTGGGCAGTCAGCAGCTGCTGGGACTTCGCTTCTCAGCCCAGGTTCAGTTGGAGCTCACGGAATACCGACAGGACGGACTGCTGAAGTTCCGCATGGTGAAAGGTGATTTCCGACGTTTTGAAGGGTCCTGGCAGATTCGTCAGCGTCCCGATGGCAGTTCGCTGCTTTATGAGCTGACGGTTCAAGGCTGCCTTGGCATGCCGATCGGTCTGATCGAGGAGCGGCTGCGGGACGACCTCTCCAGCAACCTCAACGCCGTTGTGCAGGAAGCACACCGCAGAAACAGCTGAACAAGCGGCGAGGGTGCAGCCGATTCAATGCAAACAAAATGATTGGGTGTTTTAGGGCTTAAAAAGCGCCAAATCACTTGAATTTGTACTCAATTCATCACCAAAACGAGTCTGGTAATGACGTCATACCCCCAAGGGGATTCGAACCCCTGTCGCCTCCGTGAAAGGGAGGTGTCCTAGGCCTCTAGACGATGGGGGCGAGGCCGTAATCAGCGAGCGATCTGTGCTCCTGATCACTTGTGAACACTAGGGCTTGGTCGGACCCTCCGTCAAGACAGCTTGACCCCATTCGACACCTTGTCCTTGCCAGATCGGCACCGTGAAGGTGAAGCAGGCCCCTTCGCCGGGGTCAGAAACCACCCAGATCTTGCCGCCGTGCACTTCAACGATGCGGCGGCAGACCGACAGCCCCACGCCGTAACCGGTGGTTTGGTCGGAGGTTTGCGGCAGCCGCACCCGATCCAGAAAAATTCGCTGCTGTTCCGTTTCCGGAATGCCCGGGCCGCTGTCACAAACGCTCACCTCCACCCGCTGGCTGGTGCGGTGCAGCATCGTGAGCGAGATGTGCCCGCCGTCATTGGTGTATTTCAGGGCGTTTTCGAGCAGATTCAGCAGCACCTGGCGCATGCGGCGCTGATCGGCGAAAACCTTGGGCAGGTCAGCGGGAATGTCGGTTTTGATTTCGACGTTGCGCCCCAGCCACAATTTTTCGAGCTCAAGGATCACTTCGGCTGAAACGCTGGCCAGGTCAAGCCGTTGTGGATTGAACAGGGTTTCCCATCGGGTGGTGCCCACCTCCAGCAAATCTTTCGACAGCGCCTCCATCTCCTGCAGGCGGCGGGTGATCACATCCTGAAAGCGATCCATGTCGATCTGGCCCAGCTTCTGGCTTTGCAAGGCCAAAGCCGCTGCCGTGAGTGGGGTGCGCAGTTCGTGGGCCACCATGCGCAACAGGCGTTCCTGGGCGCTGACGCGATCGATCAGCGTTTCGTTCTCCTGGCGCAGCACCAGCAGCTGATCCTCCAGCTGAAGTTCCTTCTGGGTGCGACTGCCATCGAGTTCGGTGGGCCTGAGGCTGAGGCCAAGGCCGCTCACCACCCCATCCTGTTTCCAGCGGGGCACCCATCCTTTGAGTTGCTGAAGGATGTTGCTTCCCGCGAACACCTGCTTGGGGTTCGGCGCCAATTTGATCAGCGCTGGCGTCACCACGAGGCGATGCAGCTCAAGCAGTTCGGGTTGCTGGGCGGGATCGGCTACTTGCAGGGTGACTTCGAAGCCCAGGTCTTCCCGTTCCAGGAACTGCACCAGCGATCGGAGGTCCTGACCCGACAGGTGATGTCGAGCAGCCACCAGCAACAGCTTCAGGGTTTGCCGTGTCTTGGGAGCGTCCTTGACCACGCGGACTGCAAGACAGCAAAAACCGACGCTCACCTTATGGGTTTTTGACTGCGCCGCCAGCAGCGCTAAGACGAACAGGAACACTCCGTTGCGTCATTGACGCGGTCCATGTCGCTTTTTTCTGCGCAAAACCGTGTTCCTCTGACCGTTCCCGGCGGAGTGGCTGCCCAGCCTTCGATTCAGGTGGATAGCAACCTGCGCCGCTGGTTCAGCCGCAATCTGGGCTTGTGGCGTTCCCGGCGGCAATACACCTTCAGTGACGACCAGGTTCTCCATTTGGACATGAACCTGAAAATGGAGGCGTTCGCACACCCCGAGGTGGGTGAGAGCCGCTACCGCTTCAGCTGGTGGTCTGACCAGGAGGACCAGCATTCCGACGAATTCTTTGCCCGCAAGCCCTGGTTTGAACGTAGTGGCGTGATGGAAGCCACGTTGTGGGGCCATCAACTCCAGAGAAGCCGCGGTTATTTGACGGGAGACCCGGTGCGCACCCGGCTGCGTCAGGTGGATGAGCACGAAACCATCCTCGAATCCCACTACCAGCAGTGGGACATCCTTGAGCACATTCGCCTTGTCGATCAGGATCGCTACCGCTACCGCGCCATCTACAGCTGGGAGAACGGTGATCTCTCGATCGTTGAGCACCACCATGAGATTCGAATGTCCGATCCCCTGCCACTGATCGAGGACGACTAAACGGCGCCGTTGTGCTGATGGCCCAGTTCAACAACCGCGCCTGAGCTTCGGCCAGCTTTGGCATGGGCGGTAAGTTGCGAAAAATTTGACGCTGCCGGGACCCAAGGTGATTCGTCGTTCATTTGCTGCCGCAGCTCTCGTGCTGGCTGCCCCCTTGCTGTCACCGGCAACGGCTCTGGCTCAAGCTCAGGCCTCCAAGGACAAGCCCACTCCTGCCACGGCCATGGAGGTCAACACCTATGGCGTGATGTCGATTGCCACCTTCTGTGAGGCGAGGGCGCAGAAGATCGAGTTCAACAAGTCTTTGGCCGTGGCTCTTGCTGGTCAGTTGCATGTCATTTATGGCAAGCACGGTGGTTTGCTTCCCGGCACCAAAGACCCTTTGCCTGAGAAGCAATTTCTCAACAATGCAGGATTCATGATCGTTGGTGGTGCGCTGAAGTTCTGCCCTAAATCAGTTCCCGCTGCAGAAAAAGCACGCTTTGAAAAGGCTGCTGCTTCGTTGAAGCCTTCGAAAAAATAAGATCTTCCCAGGCCCTAACGATTGAAAACGTCTGGCCTGTTGAGGTCAGGAGTTTTCTTGTGTCTGTTCCTCTGCTCTGATGCCGTTGCTTGCTTGATGGTCGGCAGCTTGGCTGAAACGTCCCGGTTTTGAGCGTCGTCCGTCAGGATCGTTCGGTCCTCGCGTGGTTCAGCCATGACTGCAGCTGCTTCGATTCGTCTGGCGGACTACACGCCGTGGGCCTTTGAACTCCCTTCCATCGCCCTGGACGTGAACATCCAGGACGACCATGTCCTCGTTGCCTCCAGGCTCAGCCTTGAACCGCTTCGGCCTGGAGAGCCCTTGGTGCTGTGCGGCGTTGATCTGGCGATCGAATCCCTGGTGATCGACCAGTCGCCTTTATCGTCCGAGGAGTACAGCTTTGCCGACGGACGTCTCACCATCCCCAACGTTCCGGGCCAGCCGTTTGTGCTGGAAACCCGTTGCTGTCTGGATCCCTACTCCAACAGTTCGCTCGAAGGCCTGTACGCCAGTGGTGGTCTGCTGAGCACCCAGTGCGAGGCCGAGGGATTCCGGCGCATCAGCCTGCACCCTGATCGTCCGGATGTGCTGAGCCGCTGGCAGGTGCGGATTGAGGCCAGCCGCAGCAGCTGCCCTGTGCTGTTGAGCAATGGCAATGCGGTTCAGGAGGAATCCGTCGGCGCTGATCGTCATGCGGTCACGTGGGATGACCCCTTCCCCAAGCCCTCCTATCTGTTCGCCCTGGTGGCCGGAGACCTTAGGGAGATTCGTGATCACTACACAACGGCGTCGGGCCGCCAGGTCACCCTGCGCTTGCATGTGGAGGAGGGGGATGAACCCTTCACGGCCCATGCCATGGCTTCGTTGAAACGATCCATGCAATGGGATGAATCGGTTTACAACCTTGAATACGACCTGGATGAATACAACATCGTCGCCGTCCGACACTTCAACATGGGCGCGATGGAAAACAAGAGTCTGAATATTTTCAACTCAAAGCTTGTTCTGGCGGATGCGGAAACAGCCACCGATGCAGAACTTGAACGCATCGAAAGTGTGATTGCCCATGAATACTTTCACAACTGGAGCGGAAACCGCATCACCTGCCGGGATTGGTTCCAGCTGTCGCTCAAAGAAGGCCTGACGGTGTTCCGTGATCAGTGCTTCACCGCAGATTTGCATTCGGAGGCGGTGAAGCGCATTGAGGATGTGGCGATGTTGCGCAACACCCAATTCCGTGAGGATGCTGGCCCGACGGCCCACCCAGTGAAGCCAGCGGAATACCAGGCGATCGATAACTTCTACACAACAACCATCTATGAAAAAGGTGCGGAATTGATCCGCATGCTGCGCACCCTGCTGGGACCCGAGCGGTTCATGAAGGGAATGGAGGTTTACGTGCAACGCTTTGACGGCACGGCCGCCACGACGGAAGACTTCGTTCAGGCGATCGCCGATGGTGCCACCAGCCAGGGCGAGCCGCTGGGCTTTGATCTGGACCGTTTCAAGCGCTGGTACCACCAGGCAGGAACACCGGAACTCAGCATTGATCGGCAGTGGAACCCCGAATCGGGTGAGCTCACGGTCGACTTGCACCAGGCGACGCCTCCGACGCCGGGGCAGGCGGACAAACAGCCCCTGGTGCTGCCGGTTGCCATGGCCCTGGTGGGTGAGCAAGGCCGTGTTGGTGAGGAGCAGCTTCTGGTGATGGAGGCTGAGCGCGCCAGCATCACCCTGCAGGGCCAGCCTGGCGACACCCCCCCTGCCCTTTCGGTGCTGCGCCGCTTCTCGGCGCCGGTGCACGTGCGTCTCGAGCAGCCGCTGGAGGAGTGCCTGCAACTGTTGGCTTCTGATGATGACCCGTTCTGCCGCTGGGATGCGGCCCAGCGCCTGGCACGCCAGGTGCTGTTGGCGCGGGCTGAAAACGAGCCGAAGCCTGCCGTGGAAGCGGCGCTGATTCAGGCCCTTGATCAGCGGATCTGTGCCTACGACGGTGGTGATGGCATGGATCTGGCGGCGCTGCTGGCGCTGCCGGGCATGGCGGAACTGGAGGCGTTGCAATCCCCGGTGGATCCGCTGGCGCTGGATCAAGCCTTCCGGGCGTGGACCCAGGAGATGGGCGTTCAACTGCAGTCGTCCCTGCGTCGACTGCTGGAGCTGGCCCGGGCTGACTGGACCCTGGCTTGGCCGGCGGGTCAGGGCGGCCGGGCCCTGACAGCCTTGGCCTGGCGCTGGCTTGTCGCGGCTGGTGATGCCACGGTTCAAGCGGAGGCATTGGCTGCTGTTTCCGGCCCCACGATGACCCTGGCACGGGGAGCCCTGCGGGCCTTGCTGCCGCAGGAAAGTGCTGAGCGTGAGCAGGCGATGGCGCTGTTCTACGACCGTTGGCAAGACAAGCCCGTGATCCTGGACGCCTGGTTTGCGATGGAGGCATCAGCCCCCAGGTCCAACGCGTTGGAGCGCGTTCAACAGCTGCTGGAGCACCCGCGCTTCGATCCCTTGGCGCCCAATTCCCTTCGCGCTGTTCTCGGTGGATTCACCGCCAATGTTCAGGCGTTTCACGCCATCGATGGCAGTGGTTACCGGTTCATGGCGGAGCAGATCGCAGCGGTCGACTCCCGCAATCCGATCACCGCATCACGGATGGCCAAGGTGTTCAGTCGCTGCGGCAGTTACGGCTCCGAGCGCCAGAAGGTCATGCGTCAGGCCATCGACCAGCTGGCCGCCAAACCTTTGTCGGCGAACACCGCTGAGGTGGTGCAGTTGCTCACGACGTGACCACCACCAGCACGATCACCGCGATCAGCAGGATCACCAGCCAGCGTTTTGCGTTGCTGCGCCGCCTGCTGTGCGGTGTGGACCGTGCAGCTCGGCTACCGGCCGCAAGGCCGCAGTTCTGACAGACCAGCCGCCCGGCCATGGATCGGTCGGCACGAAACCGGCGGCTTCCGCAGTTCTGGCAGACGGTAACGGCCAAGGTCTCTCGATCAGCGCTTCACTAGCTTGCCTGGCGTAAGCCAGTGAGCCAGTGAGCCAGTGAGCCAGCCAGTCAGTTAGTCAGTCCCGTTGCCAGCCATCGCAGCCGGCTTTGGCGCGTTGGCGCTTGGTGCGCCGGTAGCTCTCGTTCTGTTCGGCCAGAGCATCACTCGCCGCAGCGACAGCCGTGCTGTCCTTGCCTTCCGCAATGATCAAACGGTTGATGGCCATGGCGTTGCCCAGGCGATTCAGCACCTGGTCGATCAAGCGACACTGATCAAATTCAGCGCGCCCCGCAGCCGGGATCCCCAACAGGATCAGGCACCAACACGCAGCACGCCAGCCTTTCATCGATCAGCTCAGGGGCTGTAGGTGATGGTGCACTGATAGCGGCTGCTGGCTCCCACATCAATGCTCTTGCAGGTGGTGTTGGTGATCGTTGCCCCTTTCGGGATCACCCGCATCGCCTCAGCGGTGGCGAACTGCTCGGACGGCCCTTGGGCTGTGGCCCGCTTGCCACCGGCAAGAGCCATGGATCCCAGAAGGAGGCTGGCCATCAACAGCGTTGCGTTTCGCATCGTTAGGGCCGGAAGGGGGGGCTTCTCCTTTCGGTTTACACAGAACGCTTCCAGGTGACAGCCGTCCTGAGTTCAACAGCCACCCCGGCACCAGCGTTGGCGTTGCGGCCTTGGTGCAGCGTTGGCTTCGCTGGCTGGAGTCGGACCAGGGATTGGAGGTGGCGGCAACAACGCTGCGGGCTGAACGGGAAGACGTCGCGACCCCCATGCGGCATCGAAGGGAACCACCACGAGGGGGATCGGTTCCGCACTCTTCGCAGGCCAGGCCAAAGCACAGGACGCGATCAGGACTGTGATCAGAACTCTCATCGCGCCATTTTTGCCGATCCTGCGGCGTCATGCCGTCATGTCGGTTGCATTCTCAGTGCCCAAGTCCAATGCCTTCTCAGACTTTGGAGTAGGAAACGCCGCGGTAGGTGAGAGCAACGCTATTGCGAACGGATTTGATCTGTTCAGCCCGATAGCTTTTGCCCATGTATTTCAGTTGGATTGTTGGCCGCGTCGATACTGCTTCTGTTTTTGCATATTTGTTGCCCAAGAAAGTGAGTTCCATGGAGTGAATAGGGATGAGTAAAAACTTGTTGAGTTCTACGTTCTCACCCGAATGCAGCAAGGTTCCGCTTGATACCTTGCTCTTTAGTCATTGTTAAGACTGCTTCAGCTTGATACAAGTTCTGCTCTTAACCCTGTCCTGGTAGGAGAAAGGGATTGATTCGACTTGTGGGATTTTGTGTTTGTTGATGTGAAGCCGTTGAAATATTTGTTGGTTTTGTGTGCGCTGTTGAACTTGTCTTGATTGATTCTCTCAGGCTTAAGGCTTGGAGCGCTCCTCTGTTTGCGCTTTGCTGCAGCGTTGGCATGCAGAAATCCTGTCTTTGTGGTGTTCCGGCAGCGTCAGCCGGAATGGGTCCACGTCAAATTCGTAGCCACAGGAGCAGCGGGCATGGAATTTCAGTTTTTTCGCTTTTTTGAGTCGCTTTAAAAGGGTGACGTTGCCAAAAACTTGATCGGGCTTGAATCGCTCCAGCTTGGTGCGTTCCTCCGGTGCATGCTTGACCCGGGCCTTGTGCAGGGCGTTGCGCACGGAGTTTTCGCTGCCTTTGCCCAGGATCTTTGGGATCTGCAGGATCGATCGCCCCTCCTGCAGATACAGACGCTTGATCTCCTCGATCTCAGCACTTGTGAAGCCAGATTTCTTGCCCACCTGCTCCCTGCCTTTGATTTGAGTCTCTCAGGCGGTGCGCAAGCGCCATCCACGTTCTCGGAGGCGAAATGTCAGCCTGTCGGGATGATCCAACTCGACCCACTGCTGCTACGGCTGGCCGGAGTTGCCGGCATGGAGAGCGGCTGCAAGCGCCTTGTTGTTGTGCAGGGCCAGCTGGGGGATTTCGACTCGATCGAATACGCCCAGGCGCTGGTGCCAAGGCTGCCCCAGTTGGCGGCGCTTGGGGTCAAGGTTCAGCTGTTCGGCATTGGCAACGCCGCCAGTGCCGAACGCTTCGCGGCCTTCACAGGGTTTCCCCTGCAGCAGCTGATCGCCGATCCATCACCCCAGCTGCATCAGGCCCTGGGGTTGGAGGCCGGCCTCAAGCTCCCCGGTGGGCCCTGGCCTGGTTTTCTGCTGATGTGCGCCGGCGTGGGTTCGCCGGGCACCCTGCGCGAGGTGCTGCGCGGCTACACCGGAGATCGCTCGGCGGCCCAGATCTTCGACGACGAAGAGTGGGTTGAAGCCTTTCCTCTGCCGCGCTTCCGGGGGGCTCTGTTCCGCCAGGCCGGTGGTGCTGGGTTCCAGCGACCGTTTGAGCTCGCCACCAAGCGTTTGCGCAACATGAATGAAGTGCTCCGCAACTGGCGCACCTACGTGCCCTGTGACGACTACATCACCCAGCGCGGCGCGACCGTGTTGCTCGACGCCGATGACAGCGTGATCTATTGCCACCGCGATCAAAGCCTGCTCGGCTACTCCGCCACCATGGAACGCCCCTTAGCGTTTCTCGATGAGGTTCTGGCCGAGGGCTGAGTTCAACTGGAGGTGTTCAATCAGCTGTCTTCAACTGGCTGTCTTCAATTGGCTGTCTTCACCTGGCAGTGGGCTCGCGATACACCGCAAGAGCCGCCACAAGGCCGCCGATGAATCCTGTGCTGTGGCCGATCCAGCTGACGCCAGCGGGTGAGACACCGGGGATCAAGGCGATCAGGGCTGAGCCGTAAAGCCAGAACGCCACGAGGCCCAGAGCGATGGAGAGGATGCGGCGTTCCAGCCAGCCGATCAGCAGCAGGTATCCCAGCAGTCCGTACACCACGCCTGAGAGTCCATGGCTGCGGGCGGGCCAGAACAGGGCCACCGGAATGTTGATCAGCAGCACCGACAGCCAGACGCTCAGGTAATCGCGCATCCCCCGGCTGAGCACAAGCCAGCTCAGGGGTAGAAACGCCAGGCTGTTGGAGATCAGATGCCCGAAGCCGGCATGGCTGAATGGCGCTGTGATCACCCCCCACCACGGTTGATCTGGCCCCATCGGCAGGTTCCACTGCCCCGCAAACAGCAGTTGGTCGATCAGCTCCTGCCCCCAGGCCAAGGCCAGGATCAGCAGGGGAAGCAGCAGTCGAGTGCGCATCGTCTTGCGCCAATGACCACAATGATGACGCGGATGCTGAGCGGATGATCAGAAGCGACGTCGACGTTCTGGTGATCGGCAGCGGCATCGGCGGACTCTGTGCCGCAGGTTTGTGTGCCCGCGCCGGCCGTGAGGTGCTGGTGCTGGAAGCCCATCACCAACCCGGTGGAGCCGCCCATGGCTTTCAACGCCAGGGGTATCACTTCGAATCCGGTCCATCCCTCTGGAGTGGCCTGGGGCCTTGGCCAAGCAGCAATCCCCTGGCCCAGGTGTTGCGCGCGCTGGGGCAGACCGTGGAGGTGATTCCGTATCGCAGCTGGGATGTGCTGTTGCCGGAAGGGGATCTGCGCATCGCCGTTGGGCACGACGACTTTGAGGCCGTGGTGCGCAGCCTGCGCGGCCCCGAAGTGGCCGCCGAATGGCGGCGTTTTGTGGAGGCGCTTCAGCCGATTGCCGCCGCTGCCGATGCTTTGCCCTTGCTGGCCCTGCGGCCTGGGGTGGATGGCATGGCGCAACTGCTGAAGCGCGGTGGACGTCTGCTGCCGCATCTTGCGGCGATGCGTCACCTCTCCGGTTCTTTTGGGCCCCTGGTGGATCGTCACCTCAGCGATCCTTTCCTGCGCCATTGGGTGGATCTGCTCTCCTTCCTGATCAGCGGCATGCCGATGGGAGACACCAACGCCGCAGCCATGGCCACGCTGTTCGGCGAGTGGTTTGAGCCGGATGCCCATCTCGACTATCCCGTTGGCGGCAGTGCAGCGGTGGTTGAGGCCCTGGTGCGTGGCTTGAAAGCTCACGGCGGCAGCCTGCACACCGGCAAGGCGGTTCAGCAGCTGCGGGTGGAGGGGGATCGTGTGGTGGGTGTGACGTTGGCCGATGGAACGCAGATCGCGGCGCGGCAGGTGATCTGCAATGCCGACATCTGGTCCACCCTGGCTCTGCTGCCGGAGTCCGTGGCGCCGAAGTGGCAGCGTCAGCGCCAGGCCACGCCGGCCTGCAACGGCTTCCTGCATCTGCATCTGGGCTTTGATGCCACGGGGCTGGAGAATCTGCCGATCCACACCGTCTGGGTCGACGACTGGGAGCGTGGGATCGACGCCGAGCGCAATGCTGTGGTGCTGTCGATTCCGTCGGTGTTGGATGCCTCGATGGCACCGGCCGGTCGCCATGTGCTGCATGCTTACACACCGGCCAGCGAACCCTGGGAGCTCTGGGCTGATCTGGAGCGCGATAGTGCGGCGTATCAGCAGAGAAAACAGGAGCGATGTGCTGTGTTCTGGCGGGTGCTGGAACGCCGTATTCCCGACATCCGCGACCGCTGTGAGCTGATCATGGAGGGAACGCCGCTGACCCACAGCCATTTCCTCAATGTTCATCAGGGCAGCTATGGCCCTGCCCTTTCAGCAGCTGAAGGTCTCTTCCCGGGCGTGACGACGCCCCTGGCCAATTTCTGGCTGTGTGGTGCCAGCACCTTCCCCGGGATCGGCATTCCACCCGTCGCGGCGAGTGGTGCCATGGCGGCCCATGCCGTCCTCGGCCGGGAGACGCAAAACAGTCTGCTGCGGGAGCTGGAGCTTTGAAGCAGCTGCGTCATAACCTCCTTTTGGAACGCCGACGCAGTTCATGACTTCCAACGCCCGGATCGATTCGCTGCAGCTGATGCTCACGGATCTGCGCATGCGCAACGAGCCGATCCGTCACAAAGCGGCGTTTCGTGGTTGCCAGCCGGAATTTCAGGCGTTGGTGAGTCGTTTGATCGAGCAACTGGAAGGCGAACTGCTGGATGAGAAGCAGCGCTCCCGTGAAGCCTCACGTCAGGCCTGATCTGCGGCCGACCGGTAGGCGGCGGGCACGAGCACCAGAAACAGCAGCCACCAGGCCAGTACGCCCAGGCTCAGGGGAAGGCTGATCCAGAGGCGGTGCAGCAGCGCCCAGGACCCGCCGACCATCAGCATTCCCGTGGAGAGGATCGACCAGGGCTGGCACCACCAGGGTTTCATCGACCAGAACGGTGGCTGTGCCGAGAGTGGCTGCTCCAGAGACTTCTGCTCCGGCTGATCAGCGGAGGGCGTCGAGTTCACCGGCGGCTTGCATGGCGGCGAGATCGTCGTAGCCACCAATCACCGATCCGTCGATGAACACCTGGGGGAAGGTGGTCATCCCACTGCGCTGCTGCACGGCCTGGAAGGCTGCGTCGTCGTTGATGGTAGTGACGGTGTGGGGCAGATCCAGGGTTCTCAGGATGCGTAGGGCGCGGCTGCACCAGGGGCATCCCGGCAGCACGGCGATCTCAATCCTTGGAGCTGCTGCTGCTGTCTGACGCTCGGGGCGGCCTTCGCGTTGCTCCAGCACGCCAATCAGCAGATCGACGCCCTTCTGCACGATCGTGCCGGGCTCCAGGTGGCCTCCCCACACCTGACAGGCCCCATCCGAGAGGCTCAGGTGCAGGTGCACGCCCTCGGGGGAAAAGGTTCCATTGAGGGTGATCACCTCAAGATCGCCCTCCAGCACGGTGGGCTCTGCCTGGCCGGGGCACTGGAACGACGCCTTGGTCAGGTTGCCGACCACGCCGAGCACAAAGCCGCTGATGCCGTCCCGCTGGGCCAGTTCTTCGAGGCTGAGGCGCAGATCACTGCCGGGAGCAAGCTTCAGCGGCAGGGATTGCATGGCGCCTCATAAAGTGTGTCCAAGATTACGCAATCTTGTCTAGCACGATATCGTTTATTTTATGTGAGCATATTTTCACGAAATCGTGTCTCTCCTTCAGGATCTGGTTCAGGAGTTGCAGCAGCGGATTGAAGGCCAGGCCGCGGCTCCCAGCACTGCTGCGGTGGCGGACGCCGCCGGCTCCGAGCGCATCAACGTCACCCTGCCCCGCGGGGTGATGGATGACCTCAAGCGTCATGCCCTCGCTGAAGGTCGCAGTTGCGGCAATCTGGCCGCCTATCTGTTGGAAGAGGCCCTGCGTCGTCATCGCCCGCTGGGCTGAGGTTTCCGTTTCAATCCAGCAGCCGGTTGGCAATGGCTGCAACCTTCCCCTGCCGTTGCAATTTGAGGATGGAGACGTCCATGGGCGTGCGCAGGGGGCTGCCCGGTTTGATCACGAAGCCGTAGGTCTCTTCCGAAAGGCTGAAGGGGGCGAGGCGCAGGGCGAGATCGGGATTGTTTTTGAGGTGGTAGCGAATGGCCGGTCGATCAAAGATCAAGGCATCAGCCTTCTGATTAACCAACAGTTGAACGGCGCTCCTGAGGTTGGTGGCGCTAACGATCCGCATGTCTCCGCGTTGGGCCAGCTCCATGCCACTGGTGCCCTCCACCACAGCAACCCGACGCCCGTTCAGTTGTGCAGGAGCGCTGATGCCTGATTCGGTGGCACCGGAGAGGAACAGGGTGAACGCCGAGGCAAGGCTGGCGGTGAGGGACGACACCGCGATCAGGGAGATCACCATCCAGGCACCGGTGATGCCCCGGCCGGTTCGTGTGATCGGCGCTTTGTCGCCGTAGCCCACCGTGGTCAAGGTCACCAGGGCGAACCACATGCCGCTGCTGATGCCCGGTAGCCAATCCCGCGGAAATTGCTCACTGTTGCGGTTGCGTTCAGCCAGCCAGATCAGGCTGCCCACCACCAGCAGAACGCTGATCAGCACCAGCACCGAGGAGATCACCGCCCAGCCGAAGAACACCTGAACGCGGCTCAGGATCGAGGGCGGGCGCATCGGCAGCAACACCCCGGATTTGCCCAGGTAGTAGGGCTGGGTGAAGTCAATGCCCGGCATGGCCAGGCGGCGTGAGGTGATGCTGATCGGGCCCACCAGTACGTCGATCTCGCCGTCATCCACCGCCTCAATCCCGGCTTTGGGGGAGGGCTGCTCCAACAGCTCGTAGCTGAGGTTGTTGTCTTCGGCGACGCGGCGCCAGATGTTGAGGCTGATGCCGCTGAGCTGATCGCCGTTCTTGATCACGAAGGGGGCCGATCCACTGATCCCCACCTTCAGTTGATTGGCCTGCAGGGGCAGTGCGTTGCCGAAGCAGGCCAGCGCGAGAACGACGGACCAGCGCCGGACGCCTCGCATCAGCGCTGTTCCAGACGACGCACGATCACGGCCATTGCCGCCAGGGAACCCGCCAGCGCGATCAGCAGGGCAATGGTCATGGAAGAGTCAGGTCAACGATGGTGCGCTCAGGTTGGCATCCCTCGCCCCAAGCAGCCAGTCGGCCACTTCCATCCTCAGGGCGTAGGCACATTCGAAACGGCCTTCCTCTTCCAGCAGGCTCAAGCGTTGTTCGAGCGTGCACAGGGTTGAACTCGCGACCTGGTGTGGACCCTTGCTCCGCGCCACAATGAGTCTTCTGGAG
The DNA here is from genome assembly GCF_900473895.1 of Synechococcus sp. N32. Classification (NCBI taxonomy): domain Bacteria; kingdom Bacillati; phylum Cyanobacteriota; class Cyanophyceae; order Synechococcales; family Synechococcaceae; genus Synechococcus; species Synechococcus sp. N32. The sequence goes on along the minus strand of NZ_UCND01000014.1, from coordinate 109,191 downwards.
GCCCCCGAAGCTTGCGGCACGACGTCAGTCATCCAATCCAGCCAGCGCTACAGATCTGCGATCTGCACCGTTCATGACCGCATTTGAGTGGTCCTGGGGCGACAGCCCACTCACGTTCCTGCCCCAGCGGGCCCTGTGGCGGGCTGAGGGTCAGGAGCTGTTTGTTGCCGACCTGCATCTCGGCAAGGCCGAGGTGTTCCAGGCCCATGGCATCCCCATGCCCAGCGATGGGGATCAAGGAACCCTGAATCCGCTGCTGGAGCTCTGCCATGCTTGGTCACCGCAGCGGTTGTTTGTGCTGGGTGATCTCGTGCATGCCCGGATCGGCATCACCGCTTCCCTGCGCGAAACCCTGCTGGCGCTGCCCGATCTCTGTGGTTGCCCGGTGGTGCTGATCGGTGGCAACCATGACCAGGACAGCTGGATTGAAGGCTTGCCTCAGCAGCCTTCTCAGCGTCTGGGCCATCTTTGGTTGAGCCACATGCCCGAACGGGTGCCGGAGCCGGGGTTGTTGAACGTGTGCGGTCACCTGCACCCCACCACCCGGATTCGCAGCCGTTCCGACCAGTTGCGTTTGCCCTGCTTCGCCTTTGATCCGGATGGGCCGCGTCTGGTGATTCCTTCGTTCGGGCAGTTGACGGGAGGCCATGACTGCGGCGAGCGTTACCAGCAATGGCTGGTGGCCGAAGGCTCCATCGTTCCTTGGTTCGATCCAATCCCCAACAACCGAGAGCGAAGGGTCGCGTGACTCAGCCTGCAGCGCCGCGACCCCGACCCCGGCCCAAGCGCAGGATCCGTCTGCGCAAGCGCTGGCTGTTGCTGGCCATGCCGTTTGTGGTGTTCGGCGGCCTGATCGCCTTGGCGCCTGTGGCACCTGAGCGCTCCGAGCTGCAGGAGCAAGCTGTTCGTTCGGCCCAGCAGCGCGGCCGGGATGCTGGGCCGTTCCGCTACATCCCCGACGATGAGGTCTACGCGTTGGACCTCGACCCACGGAGGGTGCGCTTCGGGCTGCTGGAGGGTTGGGATCGCGAACAGGACGCCTACCAGGACAGCGCTGCCCTGGCCTACGTGTCCGGCCCGATGTACGAGCGCCATGTGGACGACGATGGCCGCGAGATCACGGTTCCCCTGGGGGATCTGAAATTCGGCAAGCAGGTTTGGCGCGGACGGAACCGCTCGGCGTCACGCCAACGGGCCTTCGTCGGCATCCGCCACGACGGCAGCATTGATTTCGGCTACGGGGAGCTCACCGATGAGCGCAGCCGCACCTACGACACCTTCATCGGCGGCCTGCACAGCCTCTACAACGACATCGAGGTTCCGCCGGAGAGTTACAAGGGGGCCTACAGCATCAGCATGGGCCAGCGCATCCGCTACTACCTGCCGCGGATCCGCATGGTGATGGGCCTGCGTCAGGACGGCCACATGGAGGTGCTGATGAGCCGTGATGGCCTCACCCTCGAGCAGACCAAAGACCTCGCCCGTCGCCGGGGCTATCTGGCGGCCTACATGCCCGACCATGCCTCGAAGAGTCGTTTGATCATCCCTGGGGTGAAGGGCTTCACCGAAGAAGACGCCAACTGGATCAGTGGCGGTGCCACCAGCTTTGTGCATGTGCCCTACCTGCTGCGGTTGAGCCCCCGCCAGATCCCCCTGCAGGGCAATCTGATTGCGGCGCTGACGCCCAAGCTGGCGCTGGATGAAGGTTGCGATGGCCCGCTCGACTGTGTGTCGTCCTTCGGCAATCACCTCGCCGATCGCGCTCTGGCGGGCCTGAACCGGGTGATGGAACAGGGCGTGGAACCCCTGGCTCGGATGATCTGGGGGCCCGCTAACAACCTCACCAAGCCGGGTTTGCCCGCGGATGCCGACGACCGCAGCGTCGATCTGGACCGTGCACCCCTGAGGGAACCCCCGATCACGGCGGATCCTTTGGTGTTGCGCGAGCCAAAGGCTGTGATCCGGGAGCCGGAGCCGGCTGAACTCGGTTCCGATGACAGCTCAGATGCCAGCTCCGATGACAACTGGACAGAGCCGCAGCTGTTTGTGCCGTTGCCCCCCGATCTGCCGCCGCCGATTGTGCTCGATGAGCCGATGCTCAACCCCGCCGAGGTTCTGCTGGATGAGCCAGCCCCATCGGTGATGCCGCCGCCAGCTTTGCCGCCCCTGCCGCCGGTGCCCGTGCCGCCTGTTCAGGATTGAGCTTGGATGCCGTTTGGTCCTGGTGGTCGATCCCCAGCACGCAACGTCGGGTGTTGGTGGCCCATCTCGCTCAGCCCCCAACGCGCGCTGAGCAGCGGGCCTTGAGCGACAGCCTCACCTGCCGGCTGTTCGCCGATGCAGGCCAGATGGTTGCTGCGGATGACATCGGCCGCACGATCTACGGCAAGCCGCAGCTGCGCAATTCCCCGCTGCACCACAGCATTTCCAACACCGGCTCCCTCAGCATCGGCGTGGTGGGGCCAGATCCGATTGGCATCGATGTGGAGGCGCTGGACCGGCCGTTGCGTGTGGCGTCTGACCTGCTGACGCGGCGCATGTTTGCTTCGGCCGCTCAAGCGACGGACTGCCTGGAGCATTGGACGCTGATTCAGGCCTGGACGGCGAAGGAGGCTGTGTTGAAGGCAGCGGGTTTAGGGCTGGGCGGCGGACTGGCGAACGTGACCATGGCTCCGGACGGGGCCGTGGCATGGCTGCATGGTTCGCGTTATTCGCTCCGCCTCTGGACCCAGGAGGGCTTCAGCGTTGCGGTCGCTGAGGGCATCCGTGGCTAGAGGAAGGGATGGAGCATCGAGCAACAGCGTGAGATCTCTTTTGCAGCAACGTCTCGCTAAGGCCAACAACTTCCAGAAGGCGTTGATCACGTCTCTGCTCGCCTGGGTGGCTCTGGGGGTGTGGAGCTATCTGATCGTCGTGCCGATCCTTTCGGCTGTGGCGTTCCTCTGGCTCGGGGTGACGGGCTGGCTGGTGTGGCGGATCTGGCGCAAACCCGTGGGCTGAGATATGCAATTGCAGTTCAGCAACTTAGAGTTCCGGCCGGTTTTGGTTCGCGTTCGGTGGAATTCACGGTGGTGATTCTGAGTGAGCAGGTTGGCTCATACCCAAAAATCAACTGGACGGAATGGAAAGATCGCAACCGCAAGCAGATGAAGAGTCAGGGCGATGTGTGGTCGATGGCAACACTGTCCGGAGCCACAATCTGGGATTGTTTGGATAACAACAAGATCGACCGGCTCCACCTTGTGCAGTGGAAACCAGTTGACGACACGATGTATCAAGTGAGCCTGCCGCGCCGCTGAGATTGAACTGGCAACCAACGGTTTTTTGATATTTAATTAATCACAAAAAGCACCTGTTCGATTCGAGCAGGTGCTTTTTGATTGATGCTGAGGATCAGTCTCTTCTCTTTAGAGCAGGAAGAGGAAAATCACCGTAAACATGGAACCCAGCAGGAAGATCGAGTCCTCCTTGCGGTTGATGTCAAAGGGCTCGTGGGGCTCTGGAATCATGGGAAGAGCTGTTGAAGCCGGCAAGCTAAAGGACTCGGCTGTTCGTTGGCGGTTTGATGCTGTTTCAATCGCGCCAATCCCTGAGCCGAGCTCCATTCCATCGCTCACTCGATAACACCTCTTGGAGTTGATCCACTGCAGACTGCTTTGCAGCATTCCAGTCGTGCTCTAAGAATCTGATCAGATATTCGTGCTGAATGCCTGAGCCTCTTTGCCTTGATGTGATGATTGAAACGTCGTCGTAGGTGATGGGGAAGGGGTTGCCAGCTGGTGCTCCGAGGGCAGCCTCTGAGGCGAACAGCAGGAAATCAAAAATCACTGGATTGAAATATTCTTCGCTTTCATCCAGATCCCCACAAGCCAGCATTTGTTCTCTGGTTTGTGGTGTGTAGGTCACAAAAGAAAAGCAGCAGGGATCATCGGTGGCTTGCAGGTAGAGCCCTTTGAACCGACGCTTGCTCATCAATCAGCCTGCCGCCAGACGGGAGAGTTCGGATCCCAGACGGGTTTGGCGTAGGTGCCCTTCAATTGCCGTTGAGGCTGATCGATGCCCAGTTGGCCATGGCATTGGCTTGCAAATTCAATCGAGTTTTTGTGGTAGTCCTTCCAGGGCACCAAGGTTTTGCCATTCCAGATTGGCGGTAAACCTGTTTCTTTGACCATCTGATCAAAGGCGTCAAAGTGGGCCTGGAGTTGTTCGTTACTGAGCACAGCTTCTGGCTGCGGCACCTTTAGAGCCTGTTTGAAGGGTGCGCTCTCCATGCATGCTTCAAAGCGCTTTGTGAGTTCCGCTTGATGGCTCCAGGCTTTCTGTTGGACCACTCCAAGGACAACGAGGCCAATGAGCAGGAGGCCAATCCCGATGATCGCGCTGAGATGACCCGCCGGCTCTCTGGTGTTGTCCATCGGCTTGCTCCCCCCAGCCAAGCCTAAGAAGGCATTTTTTCTCCGGGGCTCACCACCGTCGGGTTCACCCGAGCAGAATGGAACCCCTTGTGATCGCCTGCGGATGCGAGTGCTGCTCACGGCTCTCCTCTCACTCGCTTCTTGTGCGCTGGTGTTGGCGACTGGGGCGAAGAGCACAGAGCGTTTCACGACCCACATCGGGTCTCGGCTGCCGCCAGCAGAGATGGGTTGCGTCCAGTTAGGGCACGTTCAAACCGATGAGGGGCGACGGCTGAAGGTTTTCAAGTGTCCGGTCTGATCAGCCGTTGGCCGGCTTGGTCAGCTTGTAGAGGTTCAAGGCGAAGAGGGCCATGCCGAAGCTGCCGAAGGCGATGAGCAGGTCTTGGGTTGTGAAGGCCACGACTCTCGTTACAAAACTTTGTTGACTAATGTAACGGAGGCACAGTGATGCGTCGTCAAGTCGTTCGAGGGGGCTGTGGGCGGTCCTCTTTTTTTATGACCTACCCCTTTGGTGCCATCAAGACAGACCTCGAAAAAGCCTTCCGGCTTCCCGACGCCCCACCGCTTGAGCAGCCTCAGAAACAAGACGTTGCCGAGCTGAGCGAGTCAGAACGGTCGACAGTTTTGTTTGAGCACCCTGGCGTCTGAGTTGTCCATACTCATGGCCCAGCAAGGGATTGACCCATGACGGTGCTTGGACGTCAGGCCATTCTTCAAGCGATTGACGACGGCCTGATCGCAATCACGCCCTTCAATGCCGACCATGTTGGGCCGGCATCGGTGGACCTCACCCTCGGGTCCACATTTCGGGTGTTCCGCAAGGTGCATGAAGTGATCGAAGTGCGGGATCACACCGACTACCGCGAATGCACCGACAAGCTGGAGATCCCCGAGGGCGGGCACATCCTGATCATGCCGGGGGAGACCGTGTTGGGGATCACCCGCGAACGGGTCCGGCTCGGCCGTGGCCTTTGCGGTTGGCTTGAGGGCCGCAGTCGCTTTGCTCGTCTGGGGCTGATGGTGCACATCAGTGCACCGTTCATGGGGCCGGGGATCGACAGTCAGCAGGTGCTGGAAATGAGCAACTTCGGTCCGGCTCCACTGGCGGTGGTGCCGGGCACACTGATCTGTCAGTTCATCTTTCAGCGCATGGATGGTGAAGAGCACTACGCGGGCCGCTTCGCTGGGCAGAGCCAGAGCAGTTTTTAGGAGGGTCGACTTTCGTCATCCTGATTACCTCTTTTGAGAGGAATTACGAAACTCAATGTTGGTATCAAGCCATCAACTCCCTGCACCGCAGCGGGTTTACATAACTCATCGGAGATGTACATCCTTCGCAATGTTCGCTCTTCCGATTCTCTTTAGGTTCGCTCTGTTGGCGTTCGTCGGGGCAACCGTTGCATCTGTGGCTAAATCCAAAAAAGATTTTGCTTTGCTCGCTGGTGTTTTTCTGCTGGGTCTCGGAGCCCTAGAAGCAGTCCTTGCTTTCTTTGGTGTCTAAGCCTGAAGAAGAGCCTTGCTGGGCAAGCGAAGCCACGACCTTGGAAGGTGGCTTTTCCGCTCAGTGCAGGTGCAAATCAACTGGAGAGTGATGGCGATATTGGCGGCCTTTTGCTTGGTGAATTCAACCTGGGCCAAACAGGTGCTTGCGGAATTGACTGGTTTGGAACTGCTCAAAAAAAAGGGGGAACAGGCGTTGATTGTTCCCCAGCGGCAGTCTCCGGACTTGAATCTCGAAGATGGGGCTATTGAGCTCAGAGCTCTTCTTCTGCTTCTCCTTTGATCTGGCAATCACTTGTTGGGTAAGCCACGCAAAGCAGGGCAAAGCCTTTGGCGATCTGTTCGTCGTCCAGGAAGCTCTGATCCGACTGATCCAGAGAGCCACTCGAGAGCTTGCCTGCGCAGGTGGAGCAGGCACCGGCTCGGCATGAATAGGGCAGATCAGCACCAGCTTCTTCTGCAGCATCAAGGATGTATTGATCGTCGGCACAGGCAAAGCTGGAAGAGCCTTCCGATGTGGTGATCGTGATTTGATACGAAGCCATTGGTTTCAATCAATGCATGCGTCAATCAAAAATCCAATTGGATGCCTTCGCTGATGCATTCAAGGAAGACTTTGGGATCGATGTAGCAAGTCATACCGGATTGATTTTTGATGTTCTTGATCACTGATTTTGCAGGTCAGATTGATTGCTCTTTGGGGGGGTAATCGCTCAACTCAGAACACCCCGGTTGCACTCAAGCAAATCAGGGTTGTGGCGAGCAGCACCCAGCCCACCAGCTGAAGCCATTGCTTGAGTGGAGTTCCCATGGCTTGTCAGTCGAGTGGGTCGTCCCAAAGCGGTGGTTCATCAAATTCTTCCAACAGCGAGTTGGCTTCTAGCTCCTTGCCGGCCAGCAGCAGTTGAATCACTTTATTCCAGATGAATCGTGTCAGGCGTTCTGCCTCCTTTCCCTGATGCCCGGTCTTGAACTTGATCGGAGGCACATCACCTGTGTCGTCGTGAAATCGTGAGATGAGCGACACAGGATTTGGCGCATCAACTGCTCCGTCGTAACGCTCCTGGTTCGACGGTTGACGTATCAACTGACTCCGTTTGTTCGCACACGTTGAAAGCCAAACAAGGCCTCGCCATGGGTAACCCAGCAGCGCATGCTCGAAGCATGCAACCCAAAACATCGGAAGGCTTAGAGGTTCTCGCGGCTGTTGTTGTCACCGCCGGCCTGGTGGCAGGCAACCTCGTGTTGTTTTCGCCGTTGCGCGTGGACAACCGCGTGCCGCCTGCGCCGGTATCGCAAACGGCGGAACGCCCTTAGCGCTTGAACACGCCGTTGCAGTCGCCTGGAGCAGGTTCCACAAAGCAGTGACCCTCTACAGACCAGTACCCCAGGGCTGGAAAAGCCAGGCCTTGGGCCCGGGCTTCGGCGTTAACGGCATCAACGCCTTGGGCCTGGATCAGCACGTTGCCCTCGCCATCCACCAAGTCCAGGAAATCCATTTCCTCGGTCTCTGCCGTGGGGTTGGCATGGCCTTGCAGGGGAACAACCACCAGCACACAGGCCATGAGTAAGGAGCGCAGCATCGGCGTGGAAAAGGAAAAAACGAACGATGAGTTGAATCAGCTGGCTTGATGGGCGGCGAGGGCACGCACCACGTCTCCCCGGGTGATCACGCCGACGGGACATTGGTTGACGTCCAGAACAAACAGGCGTTGCGTGCCCCGTTCATGCAGCTGGGATGCCGCCTTGGGCAGAGCTAACGCCGTATCGCAACTGTGGGAGTCCTTGCGCATCAGATCGCTCACCTTGGTGCCGAGCACCTGGTGCACCTGTTTGTCCCAGTTCAAGGGATTGCGCAGGTAGATCACGCTGTCCAACAGCATCACGTAAGGGCCGGCGTCAACACCGCTCTCCCGCACCATCAGATCCTGCTCCGTCAGCTCGCCGATCAGACGCCCCTCTGCATTCACCACCGGCAAACCACTCACGTGGTGGTCGCTGATCATCTGAACGGCCTGCTGCAACGGGGTGTCGGGCGTGACCGTCAGCACCGGCTGGGTCATCACATCAGCCACCGTCAGCTGCAGGACCATGATCAAGGTTCAGCTCCTCACATTCTGAGCGTTGTTTCTGTCTTTGCGTTCGATTGCCAACGGGCTCACCGTGGCGCGAGCCGTTGCCGGTTTCCCGCTGATCCTTGCCCTGCAGTTCGGCTGGCAGGACTGGGCCTGGTGGTTGCTGCTGCTGGCCGGGCTCAGTGATGCGGCCGATGGTTGGCTGGCCCGGCGCGCCGGGGGTGGCAGCAGCTGGGGCGCCCGCCTCGACCCCCTCACCGACAAGGTGCTGATCGCGGCACCGTTGCTCTGGCTTGCGTCGGCCGCTGTGCTGCCGCTCTGGGCGGTTTGGTTGTTGCTGGCCCGTGAATTGCTGATCTCGGGCTGGCGCTCCCAGGCCAGTGATGGTGGGCCGGCTTCGCTGTCGGGCAAATCCAAGACGATCCTTCAGTTCCTCAGCCTGCTGCTGATGCTCTGGCCCTCCGGCTGGATCGCTGCTGCCGGGCTTCAGAGCCTGGGCTGGTGGCTGTTCTGGCCCTCCCTCGCCCTGGCTCTGAGCTCAGCTCTGGGCTACATCACGCCCCGATCAGCGCCTCGTCAGAACTGAAGTCGGGCGAGGCGGTTTGGTTCAGGGCGTAGTCGTTGCTGTAGCTGTCGGCCAGGCCCTTGGCCAGGTCGAAGCTGGGTTGCCAGGCCAGTTCGCGTTCCACCCGGGTGATGTCGGTGAGGAAGTGATTGAGCCGCAGCGGGAAGGCCTTGCGGGCCTTGGGGTCCAGATCGCTGGGGTTGAAGCTGCGCAGCTCGAGGCCATCGGGATCGCGGCCGCAGGCCACGGCGGCGGCGCGGATCAGGCCCCGGAAGCTGATGCCCTGTTTGCCAGAGCAGTTGTAGATGCGATTGGTGGCAGCATCCACCTCGATGCAACGGGCCATTGCTTCCGCCAGATCCTCCACATGGCCCAGTTGGGTGATCGTGCTGCCGTCACCGGGCAGCGGAATCGGGCGGTTGTGAACGATGCGATCGAAGAACCAGCGTTCCACTGGGTTGTAGTTGCCCGGGCCATAGATGTAGGTGGGCCGGAAGCTGGTGAAGGGGATGCCCTCCTTGCGCAGCCAGGCCTCGGTGTCGGCCTTGCCGGCGTGACGGCTCTGCGGATCGGTGGGGCTGGATTCATCCAGGGGCCACTGCTCCGAATCGGCGTACACCCCGGCTGAACTCACGTACACAAAGCGATGGCTGGGGGCCCCGGTGATGGCCACCACGCGGCTGCTGTCCTCTTGCTTGCGTCCGGAGCTGTCGACGATCACATCGAAGCTGCGGCCCTGCAGCGCGCTGAGGCCTTCATCGCTGCTGCGATCGCCACACAGGTGTTCCACGCCGGCGGGGACGGGATTCTTGCCGCGGGTGAACAGGGTGAGTGCATGGCCCTGGGCCTGCAGGCGGGCCACCAGGGGCCGGCCCACGAAGCGGGTTCCCCCCATCACCAGGATCTTCATGCACTTGGGCCCGAAAAGCGCAGCCATTGAAGCGTGGCGCTGCAGGATGGAGGGTCTCTGGTCCGACCCCGATGGAGATCATTCCCGCCATTGATTTGCTCGATGGAGCCTGTGTTCGGCTTCACCAGGGGGATTACGACCAGGTGACCCGATTTAGTGAGGATCCTGTGGCGCAGGCCCTCAGCTGGCAGAGCCAGGGGGCAACCCGTTTGCACCTGGTGGATCTCGATGGCGCCAAACGGGGTGAGCCGATCAATGACGCAGCGGTGCGGGCCATCACCGCCGCCCTCGACATCCCTGTTCAGCTCGGTGGTGGTGTGCGCTCGCTCGAGCGCGCCGAAGAGTTGATCGCCTGTGGCCTGAATCGGGTCATCCTCGGCACGGTGGCGATTGAACAGCCGGAGTTGGTTCAGGAGTTGGCCCAACGCCATCCCGGCCGCATCGTGGTGGGCATTGATGCCAACGATGGCCGGGTGGCCACCCGGGGCTGGATCGAGCAGAGCGATGTTCTGGCAACCGATCTGGCCAAGCAGTTCAGTGCCGCCGGCATCGCGGCGATCATCACCACCGACATCGCCACCGATGGCACCCTCGCTGGCCCCAACCTGGAGGCCCTGCGAACCATGGCGCAGTGCAGCGCCGTTCCGGTGATCGCCTCCGGTGGCATCGGCTGCATGGCCGACCTGCTCTCGCTCCTGCCCCTGGAGCCCCTTGGTGTGACTGGGGTGATCGTTGGCCGAGCCCTCTACGACGGCCGTGTCGACCTGGCGGAGGCCATCGCCGCGTTGGGCGAGGCAAGGCTTCAAGACGTCACCGCCGTGGCGGCAGACATCGCCTGAGCTGGCCTAGGGCCTTATGGTTGAAGCAGCAGGCCCCTTCTGTGGTAAGTGCAGCCGCTGGCAAGAGCAGCACGCCGTCCCCCGCGGGCAGCTTGCAGGAGGTGTTTGAGCAATGCCGGCGGCTGGGGATGCGCCTCAGCCGTCAGCGGCGCATGGTGCTCGACCTGCTCTGGAGCGAGAAGAGCCACCTCAGCGCCCGCGACATCTTTGAACAGCTGAATCTGAGGGGCCGCAGCATCGGCCACACCTCGGTGTATCAGAACCTCGAAGCCCTGCAGTCGGCTGGGGTGATCGAGTGTCTCGACCGCGCCAGTGGTCGCCTCTACGGCTACCGCAGCGATCCCCATAGCCATCTCACCTGTCTGGACAGCGGTTCGATCGAAGACATCGATGTTGTTCTCCCCGACGACCTGTTGCGTCAGATCGAACAGCGCACCGGCTTTCGGATCGAGTCGTACACCCTGCAATTGAACGGCCGGCGCACCCTGGAGAACTGAGCAGAAGCTCGTTACCTTGAGCCCAACTGTTTCGGGTTCAACCCTTGGTCTCCCCTTCGCCGGTGCGGATGTTGCTGCTCGCTCCGGATCTGCTCGGGGAGTCGCTGGCGCTGAAACTCACCTCCGCTCGGGACGATTGGGAGGTTGTGCTTCGCCCTGAGCGCCTGACGGGTGCCCCGGCGTTGGTGATCTGGTCGATCGACACCGTGGCCTCATTGGCGTCGCTTCAGCAGGAGCTGTTCGCTCTGCAGGAGCGCTGGCAGCCCGCCCCGGTTCTGCTGCTGCTGCCCAGCGAGTTACGCCTGTCGCGGGAACAGCTGCTGGAGCTGCCGGCGGCCGGCCTGCTTCAAAACGTTGATGCCCAGGGCCTGCAGAACGCCATCGAAACCCTGCTGCAGGGCGGACGGGACATTCGCCTGGAGGCTGCATCGGAGACGCCAAGCCAGCAGCAGACCATGGGCCTGGGCCAGTGGCTGCTGGTGAGTGGCCTGCAGCAGGTGAGCCGCGACCTGCAACGGGTGGAGGCCCTGCTCAATCCGCCCCCGGAGCAGCCGTTGCTGTTCCTGCTGCTGCAGGGGCGCCGCCGCGAATTGCGCTTCGCCAAGGGCTTGCTGCTCTGGCTCTGGGGACCGCTGCAGATGGGCCTCGAGCATGCAGAACCCCTGGGCCCCTCCGTGTCCAGCGATGGATCACCCACCACCACGGCGATCAGCCTGCGCGAGCGCAATGCCGTTGCCGTATGGGATGCCATCCGCGACCGCATCGATGCATCGGTTCAGGCTGGATTGACCAATTCCACCGGCCGTCTGCTGGCGATTGAGGGTCTGCACCCGGATCGCCGCCGGGAGTTGCTGCTGGCCCTGTTGCAACAGCTTGATCAGGTCCTTCAGCGCCTGCGCAGCCGCCAGGACGGCACGGCGATCGCCCAGGCCTGGGATTCGTTGCAGCCCGAGTTGCGCCAGCAGGCCCTTACCGCCCTGGCCGGCAGTTACGTTCAGATCCCCTGCGATGGCGAGCTGCAGCCGGTGGTGGCTTCGCTGCTCAGCCGTGCTGATCTCACTGGTGCCGACGGCGAGCTGCCCGATCCAACCGGAATGCTGGCGCCGCTGGTGGCCGATCAACCGATGCTGGTGAACGGCCTGCTGCTGCCGGCCGATGACCCGCGGGCTTTCCTGCAACTGGAAACCTTGGTGAGCAATTGGCTGGTGAGGACGGCGGAACTGATTGGTGCCGAATTGCTTGATGCCTGTGGTGACTGGCCGGAGCTGCGCCGTTACCTGCTGCGGGACCCCCTCCTGGCGACCAGGGAACTCGACCGGCTCAGGAACCGTTTGAACACCCAGCTGCGCTGGGCGGATTGGGTGGAGCGCCCCATTCAGCTCTACGAAAGCCAGCGCACCCTGTTTCAGTTGCGCTCCGGTCGCATCGAACCGCTGCTGCTGACGGAGCCCCGCGACAAGGAGCTCAATCAGCTGGGTTGGTGGCAGCGGCAGGTGGCCTTGCTCCTGGAAGCCCGGGATGCCCTCGCACCCCAGGTGCAGGCCCTGGTGCGCCGCATCGGCGACCTTGCTGTGATCCTGCTCACCCAGGTGCTGGGGCGCGCCATCGGTCTGGTGGGGCGGGGCATTGCCCAGGGCATGGGACGCAGCTTCGGCCGCGGTTAGGCCCCTGGGTCCACAATGGCGATCCGCTGCTTCGGCTTGATGCTTGCTTTGGTGCGCTGTCTGATCACCGTTTCGATCGCGCTGCTGCTCCATGTCGCACCAGCCGCCGCTGTGTTGAACAGCGACAGCTACGACGGCAACATCTACGCCCTCTACGCCGGCAATGGCTCGTTGGTCCCTCCCGCCAGCACCTTGGAGGAGTCCCTCGCTGAGGGACGCACAGCAGTGATCGTCTACTACCTGGACGACAGCGCCGTGAGCAAACGCTTCGCTCCGGTGGTGTCGGAACTGCAACGGCTTTGGGGCCGCAGCATCGATCTGCTTCCCCTCTCCACCGATCCTCTGCAGGGCCGTGAATCCCTGGGTGCGGGTGATCCAGCCACCTATTGGTCGGGAACCATTCCGCAGGTGGTGGTGATCGGCCCCGATGGCCGGGTTGTGCTCGACCAGAACGGTCAGGTTCCCCTGGCGGCGATCAACGACGCCATCAGCGCCTCCACCGGTCTTCCCGCTCCGGATCTGGGACGCATTGACCAGGAAGGCAGCTTCAACGAAGTGAACATCGAAGTCACCGCCAACTGAGACGCCCACCGCCATGGCGCCTACGCTGCCGGCCAGTTGTCCCGGTCGCTGAGCCGGATCCGCTGTGTCGCTGCTGCTTGCTCCGCTCGGCCTAGGACTTGCTGTGGCATGGCTGGAGCTCCGCCATCGCCTCAGGCCCGCCTCACCGTTGCGGATGACCCCTCGCGACTGGCGGGTAGATGATCTGGGCGGGCGGCTTCGTGTCGAGGGTGTGCTGGAGATCAGCAACCCCCACCCCCGCATGGAGATTTTTGTGCCGGAGCTGCGGGTCGAGCCCGTGCTGCTGGGGTCCTCTGATCCCGCCGGCCTGGAGGTGAAAACGCGGATCATTGCCGACCATCCCGACGAGGAGACCCGCGCAGACGGCTACTGGGCCGCTTACATCGTCAAAGGGCGCAAAACCACGCGTGCCCGGGTCTCGATCGAGATCACCGGCCCGACCCCATCCGCACGGGTCGACAGCCTCTGGGTGGATGCCCACTGGGTGAATTACGGACCCTTCGGTCGCCTGCAGCGCCGTCAGGGTGTGCTGGTTCCCTTGAGCCGTCCTGAACCCCTGCAGCCCGATCAAGCCCACTTCCGCCAGGGGGAAGGCTGCCGCGTCTTGCCGCTGCGCACCCACCTGCTCGGCCCCCTGGACGACGCCATCGACGTCCTGCGCACCTACGCCGCTGATCTGGTGCAGCCCGGCGACATCCTCACCATCGGCGAGACCCCCGTGGCTGTGATCCAGGGTCGCTACCGCCATCCCAGTGAGGTGGAACCCGGCATGGTGGCGCGCCTGGCCTGCCGTGTGTTTCACCCCACCAGCAGCCTGGCCACGGCCTGCGGGATGCAGACCTTGATCGATCTGGTGGGGCCCACCCGGGTGCTGGTCGCCTGGCTGGGGGGTCTGCTGATGAAGCTGGTGGGCATCCCCGGTGGCTTCTATCGCCTCGCCGGAGACCAGGCTCGCTTGATCGACGACATCACCGGCACCACACCGCCCTATGACCAGACCATTGTTCTGGGGCCATCCCGGGCTGAGCAGTTCTGTCGTGATGCTTCTGCCGAACTCGGGGTCGACGTTGCCATCGTCGACGTCAATGACCTCGGCCGTGTGAAGGTGCTGGCCTCCAGCCCCGGCTGTGATGAGGGCTTGCTGGGCCGGGCCCTGCGTCCCAATCCTGCTGGCAATGCCAATGAGCGCACCCCCCTGGTGTTGGTGCGGCCAGGCCTGGAATGAGCGATACATTGTGAGCAGTTGGGGTTGGAGGGTGTCCGATGACAGAACCCAAGACCACCTCCATCCGCATTGAGCCCCTCAATCCGGCCCACCTTGCCCAGTGGGTTCAGGATGCGCCGATCGATCAGCTCTCACGGTTTCAGGGCTTTCTGATCGGTGAATGGCTTTCGAGAGTTGAGCAACGCTTTCCCGATCTGCTCCCCAGCCGTTCGCCCCGTTGCCTGATGGCCCTCGCGGGGGATCGCCCGGTGGCCAGTGTGGTGGCCCGGCCGTTCAACCGCCGTGGCAGCTGCTGGATCCTTCATCTGCCGGAGCTGCTTGGCCCGCTGGACGATCACAGCCACCGCACCATTCAGCAGTCACTACTGCAGCAGGCTCTGCAGTCCTGGACGGCCCAGATCTGCAGCTGGGTGATCCGCTGCCCGGCCACCGATGCCGATGCGATTGCCCTGCTGCGGGAGCTGGGCTTTCAACCGCTTCGTCCGTATCAGTGCTGGTGTCCACCAGGGGCTGGGGTTGATCCAAATGGAACCGATCAGTTGCCAGGGGGTCTGCGCTGGGCGGCCTTGAACCGCCGCACCGCCCAGTTGCTCTGGCCGATCGAGCAGGGCGGCAGCCACAGCCACCTGCGTCAGATCACCGACCGCCATTGGCTGGATCTGCTGGACCGCAACGGCCCCGGCTGCGGCGTGCTGATGGCTGGAGATGCTGTGTTGGCGGGCTGCATCCGCCTTCCCGATGCGGGAGAGGCAGGGTTCCTGGAACTGATGCGCGACGTCGCCTGGGATCCCCGGCTGGATCAGGCCCTTCCCCAGGTTTTGAACGGGATCCTTCAGCGCGGCCGCCCCCGCGGGCTGCTGACGGCCTTTGACGATGCCCCCCTCAGCCGGATCCTGGAGGCGGAGGGCTGGACCCGCGGCGACGAGCAGCTGCTGCTCGGACGCAGCATGTGGCGACGTCAGTCACCCCAGCGCAACCTGCAGCTGACCCGCTCGCTCGATCAGGTGCTGGGCCGATTGCGGCCTCAGGGCACACCATTGCCCACACCAAGCCTGGGTGATCGGCACTAATGCGGCCGCGTCCCTGTTCGATCCTCAGCCTCGATGTGGGCCGGCGGCGCATCGGCCTGGCCGGCTGCGATGCTCTGGGCATCAGCGTCACGCCCCTCGCTGCCCTGCGTCGTGGTCGCTTTGATGCGGATCTGGTCGTTCTGCGGGCCCACTGCCGTGAACGGTCGGTGCAGGGGCTTGTGGTGGGATTGCCTCTGGATTCCGCGGGCCAGCCCACGGCCCAGGCGGAGCATTGCCAGCGTTACGGCCTGCGCCTGGCTGCCGCCCTCGATCTGCCCCTGGCCTGGGTGAATGAACACAGCAGCACCTGGGCGGCCGGTGAACAGTTCGGACTGATGGGCGATCGCAGCGGACGTCTGGACAGTGCCGCCGCTGCCCTGCTGCTGGAGCAATGGCTGGCGGAGGGTCCGGAGCTCAAACCGGCCCAACAGAGTGCGTCAAGGTCGGGCACCGGGGCTGGCGATGGTGGATCCTGAGCCCAGTCAGAGCCGCGTCGATGTCTGAGTCGGGCCCCGGTAAGAGCAGCGATCACCCCACCCTGCTGGTCCGCGACCGCGAGGGCCATGATCTGCTGTGTTTCCTCGAGCATCTGATCCCGATCGAGGGGCAGGACTACGCCCTGCTCTCGCCGGTCGACACACCGGTGTCGCTGTTTCGGCTCAATGACGTTGCAGAGCCGGTGCCGATCACGGAAGTTGCCAGCAGCGAGCCGATTCTCTCGGTGGCTGATGTGGTGCTCCAGGAGCACGACCTGGTGCTGGTGCGATCGGCGATCACCCTCACCGTCAGTGGTGAACTGGAGGAGCCAGATCAGGACGAGCTCGATGAGCTGGAAGAGGACGACGATGTTGATGAGGACGCCGAGACCTTTGAGCTACTGGTGAGCTTCATGGTCGACGCGGAGGAATACGGCCTCTACATCCCCCTCGATCCGTTCCTGGTCTTGGTGCGGATGGTGGATGGCCAGGCGGTGCTGCTGAGCGACGATGAGCTCGACCGCGTTCAACCCCTGATTGAGGCGGAACTGGAGGAGCGTGAATGGCCGGATTGACGGCACAGCACTGGTTGACCCCCGATTGGGATCCCCATCTCACCATTGCCCAGCTTTCGCTGCCTCACCTCACGGCCCACGGCCTGAAGGCCGCCGTGATCGACGTGGACCGCACCCTTCTGCCCGGTCGTGACGTGACCCTGCCAGGGCCGGTGCGCGACTGGCTTGTGGATGCCGGCCGCCGCCTGCAGTTGCACCTGTTCAGCAACAACCCCTCCCGCGATCGGATTGCTGCCGTGGCTGATCAGCTGCAGGTCAGCTTCACCTTTGGTGCCGGCAAGCCCCGCCGTGGTGCCCTGCGCAGCGTGGTTCGCGATCTCGCGCTGCCCCCGGAGGCGATCGCGATGATCGGCGACCGCTTGTTCACGGATGTGCTCTGCGGCAACCGAATGGGGCTTTACACGGTGTTGGTTCGACCGGTTCGAGACGACGGCAAGCCCTGCCGCCATGACCGGGTGCAGCGGTTTGAACGCGCCATGGCCCGCGTGATGGGGGCGCCTTCAGCATGACCCTGTGGGTCGTGAAAATCGGCACCAGCCTGCTTCGGGGGGAGACCGCCACCACGATTGATGGCTACGCCCGCTGCTTTGCAGGGGCCATGGACCGCGGTGACCAGGTGGTGCTGGTCACCAGTGGTGCCGTCGGCCTGGGCTGCCAGAAGTTGGCCCTCACCAACCGACCTGACACGGTGGTGGCCCTGCAGGCGGCTGCGGCCATCGGCCAGGGCGCGTTGATGGCGCTGTACGAACGGGCCATGGAACGTCATGGTCGTTCCGTGGCGCAGGTGCTGCTGACCCGCTCCGACCTGGCCGATCGCCGTCGGTATCAGAATGCTTCGGGCACTTTGCGGCAGCTGCTGAGCTGGGGGGTGCTGCCGGTGATCAACGAGAACGATGCCCTTTCGCCGGCGGAGTTGCGCTTCGGCGACAACGACACCCTCTCGGCGTTGGTGGCCGCCGCCGTTGAAGCCCAGCAACTGATCCTGCTCACGGATGTTGATCGCCTCTATTCCTCGGATCCGCGGGTTGATGCCAACGCCGAACCGATCTCGGATGTTCGCCACCCTCGGGAGCTGGACTCCTTGGAACAGGGGGCCGGCGACGGGGGGCGCTGGGGCACCGGGGGCATGACCACGAAGCTGTCGGCAGCCCGCATTGCCACCGCCAGTGGCATCACTGTGCAGCTCGCCGATGGCCGCGACCCCGCGCGTCTCGAGACTTTGTTGCAGGGCGAACGGGGGGGGACGGTGTTCCATCCCCACCCCGAACCCCTAGGCAACCGACGCAGTTGGCTGGCCCACGTGCTTCGGCCTGAGGGTGAACTGCAGCTGGATGCGGGGGCCTGTGCAGCGCTGCAGCACCGTGGTGCGTCCCTGCTGCTAGTGGGTGTGACGGCGGTGCGGGGTGACTTCGCCGCCAATCAACCCGTTCAGTTGCTGGATCCTGATGGAGACGATCTGGGCCGTGGCCTCTGTTCGATGGACAGCGACCAGTTGCGGACCGCGATGAATGACCCATCGCCGGGGGAGTCCTCCCCGGTGGTGGTGCATCGCGATGGTCTGGTGCTTCGCAGCCGTTAACCACGTCTACGATCCGCCGGACTGCCCTGGCCTCCATGCGTTTCAGCACCCTGATCAAGGTTCTGCAGACCGGTGATGCAGGCCTGCGTTGGAGCCAGCCGGGCTTGGACCCATGGCTTGAGGGTGCCGCTTCACTCGATCAGGCCTCAGCCGCCCAGCTCAGCTTTCTGGAGAAGGGCAACGCCCTCACCGCGGCCTTGGGCGCCAGTGGCGTGGGTGCCCTGTTGCTGCCCGATCAACAGGATCTGATTGATCTGGCTTCGCAGCGTGGCATCGCCTTTGCGGTCTTCGCGGATCCGCGTCTGGCCTTTGCTGAAGCCCTCGACCAGTTGCATCCCCGCCGCCGGCCCTTGGCGGAAATTCACCCTTCGGCGGTAATTGATGAACGGGCTGTGGTGGGCCCCGGCACAGCGGTGGGCCCGCGGGTCTGCATCGGGGAGGGAAGCCGTCTTGGTGCCGACTGCATCGTTCATCCCGGGGTGGTGATCTACGACAACGTGGTGGTGGGTGATGGCTGTGAGCTGCATGCCAATGCCGTGCTCCATCCCGGCAGCCGTCTTGGGCATGGCTGTGTGGTGAACTCCAATGCCGTTGTCGGCTCTGAGGGCTTTGGCTTCGTGCCGACGGCCAAGGGTTGGCGAAAAATGCCGCAGACCGGCCAGGTGGTTCTCGAAGACGGCGTTGAGGTGGGTAGCGGCACCACCATTGATCGCCCTTCCGTCGGCGAGACCCGTATTGGTGCCGGCACCAAGATCGACAACCTTGTGCAGATCGGCCATGGCGTCACCACCGGCCGTGGCTGTGCCTTCGCCTCCCAGGTGGGCATCGCCGGCGGCGCCCACATCGGCCAGGGGGTGATCCTGGCGGGCCAGGTGGGGGTCGCTAATCGTGTTGTCGTCGGTGATCGCGCCATCGCCAGCTCCAAGAGCGGCATTCACGCTGATGTCGCCCCGGGAGAGGTGGTGAGTGGTTTTCCCGCGATTCCGAATCGCCTCTGGCTGCGATGTGCCACCACCTTCAGCAAGCTGCCGGAGATGGCCAAGACCCTGCGGGAGCTCAAGCGGGACACCCCTCAGTAACCTCAGCGGTCGACCTGCCGCACCGCACCGTCATGGCTCAGCACCGCGTTGTTCTCCTGCCCGGTGATGGCATCGGCCCCGAGATCACCGCTGTTGCCCGTCAGCTGTTGGAGGTGGTGAGCCAGCGCCATGGCTTCTCGTTGAGCTTTGAAGAGCAGCCGATCGGTGGCAGCGCCATCGATGCCACCGGTGAGCCGTTGCCCGCCAGCACCCTCGAAGCCTGCAAGGCAGCCGATGCGGTGTTGCTCGCCGCCATCGGCAGCCCTCGTTTCGACAGCCTTCCCCGAGAGAAACGCCCGGAAACCGGCCTGCTTGGCCTGCGCGCCGGCATGGAGCTGTTTGCCAATTTGCGGCCGGTGAAGATTGTTCCGGCCCTCATCGATGCCAGCAGCCTCAAGCGTGAGGTGATCGAGGGGGTGGACCTGATGGTGGTGCGGGAACTCACCGGGGGGATCTACTTCGGTCAGCCCAAGGGACGCATCCAGACCGAGGCAGACGAGCGCGGCTTCAACACCATGACCTACTCCGCCTCGGAGGTGGATCGGATCGCGAAGGTGGCCTTTGAGATCGCCCAGGAGCGGCGGGGCCGGCTCTGCTCGGTGGACAAGGCGAATGTGCTCGATGTGAGCCAGCTCTGGCGGGACCGTGTTGATGCCATGGCGCCCAGCTATGGCGCTGTGGAGGTGAGCCACATGTATGTGGACAACGCGGCGATGCAGCTGGTGCGTGATCCCCGCCAGTTCGATGTGCTGCTCACCGGCAACCTCTTCGGCGACATCCTCAGCGATGAGGCGGCGATGCTCACCGGCTCCATCGGCATGCTGCCCTCCGCCTCCCTCGGCAGTGAGGGCCCTGGTCTGTTTGAGCCTGTGCACGGTTCAGCCCCCGACATCGCCGGTCAGGACAAGGCCAATCCCATGGCCATGGTGCTGTCGGCCGCAATGATGCTGCGCATTGGCCTCAAACAGGCCGCGGCTGCCGATGATCTTGAGGCCGCTGTGGATGCCGTTCTGGCCGGTGGCTTCCGCACGGGTGATCTGATAGCAGAAGGCTGCACCCAGCTGGGTTGTCGCGCCATGGGTGAGCAATTGCTCAAAGCTCTGTAAGCCAGAGATTGGTGCAATCGGGCCCTGATCTGGCAGGATCGCCGGGCCCGTAGTCCCTGCGTCGATGTCGAAGCGTCATCCGGTTGTCGCTGTTACCGGTTCTTCCGGAGCTGGAACCAGCACCGTCAAGCGCGCCTTCGAGCACATCTTTGCGAGGGAAGGCATTACCCCTGCAGTGGTGGAAGGCGACAGCTACCACCGCTACGAGCGGATGCCCATGAAACAGGCCATGGCGGATGCCCTGGCCAAGGGTGAGAACTTCTCCCACTTCGGCCCTGAGGCCAACCTCTTCGACAAGCTCGAGGAACTGTTCCGCACCTACGGCGAAACCGGTGCTGGTCAGAAGCGCTACTACCTCCACAGCGTTGAAGAAGCGGCTGAACACAACGCTCGTCTTGGCGTCAACCTCGAGCCGGGCCAGTTCACGCCTTGGGAAGACATCCCGACCGGCACTGACGTGCTGTTCTACGAAGGTCTCCATGGCGGTGTGAAGGGCGAGGGCTACGACGTGGCCGCCCTGGCCGACCTCCTGGTGGGTGTGGTGCCCATCACAAACCTTGAGTGGATTCAGAAGATCCACCGCGACAACGCTGAGCGTGGTTATTCCGCTGAGGCGATCGTTGACACGATCCTGCGCCGGATGCCTGATTACATCAATCACATCTGCCCGCAGTTCAGCCGGACCGACATCAACTTCCAGCGTGTTCCCACCGTGGACACCTCCAACCCCTTCATTTGCCGGAACATCCCGACCCCGGATGAAAGCTTCGTGATCATCCACTTCCGCAAGGGAGCTCGTGAGAAGTGGGGAATCGACTTCGGTTACTTGCTGAACATGATCCACGATTCCTTCATGTCCAGCCCCACCAGCATCGTGGTGAATGGCGGCAAGATGGGCTTCGCCATGGAACTGATCCTCACTCCGATCATTCACCGCATGATCGAAGAGAAGAACAAGCTCAGCTGATCGCTTCTCCTGCCAAAAATCGTCTCTACAATGGGCCCATCTGAGTGATCAGGTGGGCTCTATTTCTTTGTCAACGCCCTCCTTTGAAATCCGCGGAGCCTCGGGGGCGCCCTCGACGCCCCGCTGGGACCGCATTGACAGCCGCTCGCTGATCGCTCAGGCCCGTCGCATTTATTTCGCCTATCTTTCCAGCACCCCTGCGGGGCAGGAGCCTCTCGGTGTGGTGGTGGATCCGCGGGAACCCGATGGCCGCGTGGTCTTCGAGACCCCTGTTCTTCTGCCGGACGAAGAGTTCATTGCCATCGATCTGATCCGAGGGCGCACGAGTCGTGGTCGGACCCGATGGAAGGGTTGATCCTGGCTTGGACCGGCCTGCTGGGCGCCTGCGTCGGCAGCTTCACCAACGTGGTGGCCTGGCGCTTGCCCCGCCAGGAATCGGTGGTCTTCCCCAGCAGCCACTGCCCCAAATGCGGCCATGTCATCCGCTGGCATGACAATCTCCCGGTGCTCGGTTGGCTGCTGCTGAGGGGCCGCTGCCGCGACTGTGATGCAGCGATCAGCTGGCGTTACCCCGCCGTGGAGGCCCTGAGTGCCGGCCTCTGGATCTCGGCGCTCTTGGTGTGGCCTGGTGCTGGTGGTGGGCTGCCTGATCTCTGGCTCCCCTGGGCTGGTCTCCCCCTGATCGCGCTGCTGTTGCCGCTGGTGTTGATCGATCTGGATCACCTTTGGTTGCCGGAGCCCCTGTGCCGCTGGGGAGTGGTGCTGGGCCTGCTCGTCAGCACGGCTGCTGGCATTCCTGTTCTGGCCAGCCATTTGATCGCTGCGGTGCTGGCCCTGCTGCTGTTGGAAGGTCTCAGTGCCCTGGCCGAACGGTTGTTGGGACAGCCTGCGCTGGGCCTGGGCGATGCCAAGTTGGCGGCGTTGGGTGGGGCATGGCTGGGCCCCGGGGGCATTGCAGCGGCGATGGCCTTTGCGGTTGTCTCGGGAGCCTTGGTTGGAAGCGCCGCTCGCCTCAGTGGCCGGTTGGGCCCCAGGGAACCATTCCCCTTCGGTCCCTTCATTGCCCTGGGCATTTGGGTGGTCTGGTTGACCGGTCCGCAGTGGTGGTGGAACACCTGGGTGATGCTGTTGGGCGCTTGATTCCCCAGCGTCTCTTCCCAGTCCGGTTTTTAATGGTGTGAGCTGACGGCCCTGTGTGTCTCTGTTCGATTGGTTTGCTGATCGCCGCAAGGGTCAGTACGTCGCCAACGTCAAGCAGGAACCCGATGAAGGCGATGGGCTGTGGAGCAAATGCCCGGAGTGTGGTCAGGTCGTTTACCTCAAAGACCTGAAACTCAATGCCAGTGTTTGCGCCAACTGCGGCCATCACCACCGGATCGACAGTGCTGAGCGCATCGCACTGATTGCGGACCCCGACAGCTTCCAGGTGCTGAATGCGGATCTGTCACCGGTGGATCCCCTCGGATTCAAAGACCGGCGCGCCTATGCCGACCGGTTGCGGGAAAGTCAGGCCTCGACGGGGCTGCGGGATGGTGTCGTCACCGGGCTCTGCCGGGTGGAGGGCATCCCCATGGGCCTGGCAGCGATGGACTTCCGCTTCATGGGGGGATCGATGGGCTCGGTGGTCGGGGAGAAAATCACCCGTCTGATCGAGGAGTCCACCGCCCGCAAGTTGCCGCTGCTGATCGTTTGTGCCTCCGGCGGTGCCCGGATGCAGGAGGGGATGCTCAGCCTGATGCAGATGGCGAAGATCTCCGGAGCGCTGGAACGCCACCGCGAAGCCGAGCTGCTTTACATGCCCTTGCTCACCCACCCCACCACGGGGGGTGTGACCGCCAGTTTCGCCATGCTGGGCGACCTGATCCTGGCGGAACCGAAGGCGTTGATTGGTTTTGCTGGCCGCCGGGTGATCGAGCAGACCCTGCGGGAGAAGCTGCCTGACAATTTCCAGACGGCTGAATATCTGCAGGAGCACGGCTTCGTGGACACGATCGTTCCACGCACCCAGCTGCGCTCCACCCTGGCCAATCTTCTGCGCCTGCACGGCTGCAAACCGATGGAGCTCACCAGCGCATGATCCGAGCTGGTTGTGTTCTGATCCTGGCCTTGGTCTGCTGGGTGGCCCCCGTGCTGGCGGGCCCTGTGGAATGGATTGAGGTGCCTGCCACTGACGCGGGCCAGCAGTGGTGGGACCGCGGCAGTGTGCGCATCGATCGGGATGGATACCGAACCGTGCTCAGCCGGTTCACCCCAGCGGCTACTGAAGATGGAGAGCAGCCCTCCGGCGAGCTCTATGTGATGCAGCTGGACTGCTCCCAGGAGCTGTATCGCGACAAACAGGTGAATGGTTTGCCGCGTTTTCGTGCCCAATGGCAGCCTGCCGGGGATGACGGTCTGATCACCTCCGTGATTGAGGCTGTTTGTGCCGAACCCCTCCCCAGCTGAGATGTCCCCACAGCCCCTTGGTGTTGCCGTCGCCGGTCTTGGCTTCGGGGAGAAGGTGCACCTGCCGGCTCTTGCAGCAGCGCCTGATCTTGAGGCGGTGGCGCTTTGGCACCCGCGCCAGGAGCGCTTGGATGCCGCCACGGCCGCCCATGGCTTGAAGGGATTCAGTGACTGGGACGCTCTGCTGGCCGATCCCGCGGTGGACGCGGTGATCATCGCCACCCCACCGGCACCCCGCTTCGACCTGGCCCGTCGGGCCCTGGAGACGGGCAAGCACCTGCTGCTGGAAAAGCCCATCGCGCTGCATGCCGATCAAGCCCGCGAGCTGCAGCGGCTGGCCCTGGCACGGGGGCTGTCGGTGGCTGTGGACTACGAATACCGCGCTGTGCCCCTGTTCATGCAGGCCGCACGCCTTCTGCAGGCCGGTGCTGTCGGGACGCCCTGGCTGGTGAAGCTCGACTGGTTGATGGGCAGCCGTGCCGATCCCCAGCGCGGCTGGAACTGGTATGCCCAAGCGGATCAGGGCGGCGGTGTGATCGGAGCGCTCGGAACCCATGCCATGGACATGCTGGCCTGGCTGATCGGTCCCCTGGGGAGCGTCCAGGCCCTGAACAGCGTTTCGATCAAGCAACGCCCCCACCCCGATGGTGGTCTGGCCGCTGTGGATGCTTCCGATGTGTCGCTGCTACAGACCGTTGCCCATTGGCAGGGGAGGCAGGACCTGCCGGTGCCGTGTCAGGTCAGCCTCAGTTCCGTGTCGCGCAATGGTCGCGGGTTCTGCCTGGATGTGGTGGGGTCGTCGGGATCGCTGCTGCTCAGCAGCACCAATCAGAAGGACTACGTCCATGGCTTTGAGCTCCAGCACGCCCCGCTCGGTGAGCCCTTCCGCGCCGTGGAAGCCGATGCCGATTTCACCTTCCTTGAAACCTGGTCGGATGGCCGCATCGCCCCTGTGGCCAGGGTGCTGGGCTGGTGGGCCGAGAGCATTCGCCGTGGGCAACCGATGCTGCCTGGACTGGCCGAGGGCGTGGCCAGTCGTGTGGCCTGCGACCAAGCACAGACGTCACTTGCTCACAACTGATTGCGCCAAATGATGCAATCCCTTGGTTCCAATTTGAAGGCGTTTTTGTAACTCAAGTCAATTGGTTTGTCGCTTCAGATCGAAGAATTGCTTTCCACTGAATCGACCCCATGGCTCTGGCGGATTACTCCTCGGAACTGATGGCTACAGCCCAAGCCCTAGCCGCTCCTGGTAAGGGGATCTTGGCTGTTGACGAATCCACCAAGACAATTGGTAAACGTCTCGGCTCAATCGGTGTCGAGAACACGGAAGCGAACCGTCAGGCTTACCGCGGAATGCTCTTCACCACAGCAGGCTTGGGTGAATTCATCAGCGGCGCCATTCTGTACGAAGAGACCCTGTTCCAAAGCCACGCCGATGGCGAGTCGATGGTCGACAAATTGGGCAAGCTTGGAATCATCCCCGGCATCAAGGTTGATAAGGGCCTGAGGCCCCTGGGTGGAGCCAATGCCGTCGAGACGCTTTGCACCGGCCTTGATGGGTTGGTCGAGCGTGCTGCCGACTACTACGCCCAAGGTGCACGCTTCGCTAAGTGGCGTGCTGTGCTGCAGATCACGGCAGATGGCTGTCCTTCAGCGCTCTCCATTCGCGAAAACGCTTGGGGCCTTGCCCGTTATGCCCGCTCTGTTCAGGAATCAGGTTTGGTGCCGATCGTGGAGCCCGAAATCCTGATGGACGGCAATCACAGCATCGAAACCACAGCTCGTATCCAGGAGCATGTGATTCAGGAGGTTTATCACGCTTGTCACGCCAACGGTGTTCTGCTCGAAGGCACTCTTCTGAAGCCTTCCATGACCGTTCAAGGGGCTGATTGTGCTGAGAAGGCCGATCCAGCAAAAGTTGCTGCCATGACGGTGCGAACCCTTGAGAGAAGTGTTCCTGCCAGTGTCCCCGGCATCGTGTTCCTCTCCGGAGGTCTGAGTGAGGAGGCCGCCTCGGTTTACCTCAATCACATGAACAGCATTGAGCGCAAAGCCAAGTGGAACCTGGGTTTCTCCTATGGCCGTGCTCTTCAGCACTCCTGCCTCAAAGGCTGGGCTGGTTCCAACCTGGAAGCTGGTCAGAAAGCCCTGCTTGCAAGAGCTCAGGCCAACTCTGAGGCTTCTCGAGGTCAGTACGTGCCTGGATCACAGCCTTCCTCGGATGAGCAGCTGTTTGTCGCTGGTTACACCTACTGAATCGGATTTCACCAAGCCCTGTCGTTCGTTCAACAGGGCTTGGTGACAATTTGAACACAACTAGGTAAAGTCGTCGCCCGGCGGAGTCTTATCCGTCAAGGTTCTCCGTTTCAGACTTTTCCTATGGCGCTCGTTCCGCTTCGGCTCCTGCTCGACCACGCCGCTGAAAACGGCTATGGCATTCCTGCGTTCAATGTGAACAATCTGGAGCAGGTCCAGGCCATCATGGAAGCGGCTGACGAGACCGACAGCCCTGTGATCCTCCAGGCTTCCCGCGGCGCCCGCAGCTACGCCGGTGAGATTTTCCTGCGTCACCTGATCCTGGCCGCGACCGAGACCTATCCCCACATCCCCGTGGTGATGCACCAGGACCACGGCAACGCCCCTGACACTTGCTATTCCGCTGCCATCAACGGCTTCACCTCCGTGATGATGGACGGTTCCCTGGAAGCCGACGCCAAGACTCCCGCCAGCTACGACTACAACGTCAACGTCACCAAGCAGGTGGTTGACTTCGCTCACTCCGTGGGTGTGAGCGTTGAGGGTGAGCTGGGTTGCCTGGGCTCCCTGGAAACCGGCAAGGGTGAAGCCGAAGACGGCCACGGTTTCGAGGGCGAGCTGTCCAAGGACATGCTGCTCACCGATCCCGCTGAGGCTGCCGACTTCGTCGCCAAGACCAAGTGCGACGCCCTGGCCATCGCCATCGGCACCAGCCACGGCGCTTACAAGTTCACCCGCAAGCCCACGGGTGAAGTGCTGGCCATCAGCCGCATTGCTGAGATCCACAAAGCCATCCCCAACACCCACCTGGTGATGCACGGCTCCTCCTCCGTTCCCCAGGAATGGCTGGAGATGATCAACAAGCACGGTGGTGCCATCCCCGAGACCTACGGCGTTCCCGTCGAGGAAATCCAGGAAGGCATCCGCAACGGTGTTCGCAAGGTGAACATCGACACTGACAACCGTCTCGCCTTCACCGCTGCTGTGCGTGAAGCGGCCATGGCCGATCCTTCCAACTTCGACCCCCGCCACTTCAACAAGCCGGCTCGCAAGTACATGAAGCAGGTCTGCCTGGACCGTTACCAGCAGTTCTGGGCTGCCGGCAACGCCAGCAAGATCCAGCAGCAGAGCATCACCTACTACGCCGGCCTCTACGCCAAGGGTGCTCTCGATCCCAAGGCTGCCGTCGCTGCCTGATCATCACGATCAACCGATCACTCGCTGGGGGCCGAAAGGCCCCCTTTTTTGTGGTGCTGCTCGTGAGCAGCGTCACGTTTTGACCAGGCCATCACATCAGGCTGAGCAGGCCGTGCTTGCCGTCCAGTTGTGCCTGCGCTCCCAGGGGCAAGGCCTGGTTGGGCCGGCCATGGCCCAGAGGCAGATTCAGCACCAGTGGAATGCCCAGATCGCCCAGGCGTTCCTCCAGGATCTCGTCCATCGTGAAATCACCGGGAAGGATGTCGTCTTCAGCCCAGCTGAAGCGGCCGCAGGCCACCCCCGCCAACTGCTGCAACAGGCCTGCGCTGCGCCACTGGGTCAGCATCCGATCCACCCGGTAGGGCGCTTCGCCCACGTCTTCCAGCACCAGGATGGCCCCCTTCAGGGAGGGAAGCCAGGCTGTGCCGATCAGATGGGTCGCCACGGTCAGGTTGGTGACCACCAAGGGTCCGCGGGCGATCCCCCGCCGTCGTGGCTCGCCCAGCAGGGGCGCCACCGGACGCCCGCAGAGCAAGTCCACCGTGCGTTGCCATTGCGTCTCTGTGCCGCCGCTGGATCCATGGATGGCCCCCGGCAGGCCAGCGGCCCACTGGGCCAGCAGCAGGGAGCTGGTGTCGGAGAACCCCAGGCTCCATTTTGGATGGCGCGGAAAACGAAAACCGGCTTCGAGCACGCGGGCGGCCCCCCAGCCCCCGCCAAGGGTCACCACGGCATCCAGCGTTGGATCGTTCCAGGCTGATCTCAGATCCTCAACCCGTTCCTGGTCGGTTCCCGAGAAATAGCGCCATTGACGGGTGACGGCCGCGGGAATCTCCAGGTGCCACTGCTGTTGATCGCAGCGTTCGCGCAAGGCTTGGAGATATGTGTCCGGATCCATCCAGGTGCCGGGATTCACGGCGCGGATGCGTGATCCAGGCTTCAAGGGTTTCAGCCTGCGCTGGGCCGCCATGGCCCTGGGGGAGAGCAGGGCCGTGATGATCGTGGATGCTCCTGAGATCAGCAGCGTCCGGCGGGTTGGCATCAGCCCAGCAGGGCTTCCAGCATGCGGCGGCCGTCGGTTCCTCCCGTGGCCGGATCACAGGCACGCTCGGGGTGGGGCATCAGGCCCAGAACGCTGCCGCTTGCATTGGTGATGCCTGCGATGTCGGACACCGACCCGTTGGGGTTGTTGCCGTAGCTCAGGGCGATGGCGTCGTCGTCCCGCAGCTGTTTGAGCGTGTCATCGCTGCACTGGTAGCGGCCTTCACCGTGGGCGATCGGCAGGGTCAGGGCCCCGTCGTTGTACCCCTGCATCCAGGCCGTGCGCTGGCTCACCACCTTGAGGGGTGCGTCTTCACAGATGAAGTGCAGATCGCGGTTCCTGGTGAGGGCGCCGGGGAGCAGGCCCAGTTCGGTGAGCACCTGAAATCCGTTGCAGATGCCGAGCACGCGACCGCCCTTGGCTGCAAAGTCGATCAAGGACTGCAGGGCTGGTGCGAAGCGGGCAATGGCGCCGCAACGCAGGTAGTCGCCGTAGCTGAAACCGCCCGGCAGAACGATGGCGTCAAAGCCGCTGAGGTCGGTTTCCTCATGCCAGACCCGACGCGTGCTCATCCCAAGGCAACCCTCGGTTGCCCATTGCACATCCCGGTCGCAGTTGGAGCCGGGAAAAACGATGACCCCGATGCTCATGACTGCTCCAGCTCCAGGCTCCAGTCTTCGATCACCGGGTTGGCCAGCAAGCGATCACTGAGCAGTTCCAACCTGCGGCGGGCCTCGGCCTCATCAGGAGCCTCAAGCTCCATTTCCACGGCTTTACCGATCCGCAGCTTGCTGAGGCCTTCCACCCCAAGTCGTTCAGCGGCACCACGCGCGGCTTCTCCGGCTGGATCGAGTACGGAGGGGCGCAGACGCACGAGGACGCGGGCTTGAAAACGCGGCACGATCAGCAACTGGTCTGATCAAATCCTGACAGACACCAAACCCTGAAGAGATCCGGTGCGCCTCAACGGCGTGACCATCGCCCGGCCCCATGGTGAAAAGGAGGCCTTTCGCCAGCGTGCTGCCGAGTCAGTGTCTGTGTTTCGCATTCAGCTCTGGACTGCTGCTCTGCTGCTGATGGGCAGCTCTGCAGCTGGGAGTTCAGCAGCAGCGGCTTCGATGCGCTGCCGGATCGCGCAGCAGGCCTGGAGTCCCTGTCGGATGGTGGCCGCCAGTCCTGGAGAGCGCTGGGTGTTGACCTGGAATCAGCAGCGCGTCGAATTTGTCCATGACGGCAGCGGCCAGATGATGATGCGGGTTGGTGAGGGCGACGACTGGCGGGAGGTGCAACCCTTCTGGACGGCGGACCACAGCCTTTGCTGGGGTTCTGTTTGTGCCACGGGAGACGTTCCGTTGGAGTGAAACCGGGGTGATAGATCTGAATTGAGGGCAGATTCCCCATGGCAGTTTTTTCTCTCCCTTGTTCCAGCTGTGGAACACCCGTTGAGATTCCGGGGCGTTACGGCTTCAAGTTGAAGAGTGCAGGCGTCACCAACACGGTGTGCACCCGCTGCCGGCAGGGCGCATTTCTGGCGTCACGACGCGACAACCTCTCCAGCCCGATCGCCCTTGCTTCCAGTTCTGACCGTCGTCGTCTGATCCCCTTCACCGCTGCTGTGGCGGCCTTGGCCCTGTTGATCGGGGGTGTTGTTTGGCGCTCAGCTGTGCCGACGGCTCAGGAGGCTTTGCCGGCGAGTGAATCTCCCTCCAAGTAGAGCGTCCTGCTTGGGAAGGCAAAGTCGATGCCTGCTTGGGCGAAGGCCTCCATGATTCCGAGGTTGATGGCTTGCTGTTCGTTCAGAGCGACCGTGAAATCACGGGTGTCGATGTAATAAACCAGTTCAAAATTCAAGCTTGAATCAGCAAATTCGGTGAAGTGGCAGCGGTTGAAGGTGCTGTGGGCCTGATCATCGATCACGGCCTGAACCATCGTCGGGATTGCCTTCATCTGCTCGAGCGATGTGCTGTAGGTGACGCCAATGGAATAGATCATCCGGCGTTGCGCCATTTCAGCGAAATTGAGGATGGTTGAGCCTGTAAGGGATGAGTTGCTCATCACCACCTGTTCGCCGCGCAGGCTGCGCAGATGGGTGGAGCGAACCCCGATGCGTTCCACCGTTGCCGAGGTGGAGCCCACCGTGATGAATTGCCCAACGGTGAAAGGCTTGTCCAGAAGAATCATCAGGTAGGCGAACAATTCCTGGGCCGGTTCTTTCAGGGCCAAGCCAATGCCGATGCCGCCGGCACTGAGCAAACCCCAGATCACCGTCATCTTCACGCCCAGGCTCTGCAGCAGCACCAAGGTGCCGATCGCCCACACCACGGTTTTCAGCAGCGGGAGCAGGCTTTGGAGCAGTTGTTGAAGATCATCCGCGCCTGCACGGCGCACCAATCCGAAAAGGAATCGCGCTCCGATTCGGTTGACCAACCGAATCAGAATGATCGTGCCAACAATGCGCAGCGATGTGTCGTAAGCCCTTGCAATGTTGTTGGGCAAGCCCAAATCATCCCGAGCAAGGATCAAAGTGACCACCAAGCCGAAAGGCACCACCGAAGCGGCGAAGGCGTTGAGCACGAAGTCGTCGAAGTCGGTTTTGCTTCGCTTCGTGAACCGAGGAAAAACTGTCTTACAAAGAAACGCCAGGGTCAGAGTGATGGCTGAACCGATCAGCAGCTTCGCTATGAAATCAGTCAGATCCATCGCTCACACCGGAGATACTGCGTGATTGTCGACGGCCTTCCAGAGGCTGGCAAGCGAGATGGGGCTCAAGCGCGCTGAAACACCAAAGTCAGATTGTTGGCGGGCATGGAGACCACGTTTTCGGTGTTGAAGCCAGCCTTGGCGGCGATGGCTGTTACTTGATTCAGCTCCCGCAATCCCCATTGGTGGTTGCGTTCCCTGAGGGATTGGTCGAAGGCGGCATTGCTTGCGCTCGTGTGAGCACCATTGCGCCTGAATGGGCCATAAATGATCAAGGGGGCGCCGCTGGGCAGCAACAGGGCTGATTCCTCGAGCACAGCATCCGTGCAGCTGGCTGGACTGATGTGCAGCAGGTTGATGCACACAACAGCCTTCACGGCCCCTTGGAGGTTCTGGGGCAGGGGCCAGGGGCGGTGTTCAACATCGAGGTTGAGGGCTGCTGGCATCACCTGGCTCAGAGCCTGGTGCTGGATCCAGGCGTTGATGCTGGCGCGATGGTCTGGATCCGGATCGCTGGCCTGCCAGCGCAGATGGGGAAAGCGCTGCTGAAAGCAGACGGCGTGCTCACCACTGCCGCTGGCCAGTTCCAGCACGGCTCCTGAGCCAGGCAAGAGCTGCTTCAACAGATCTCCGATGGGGCCGCGGTTGCGTTCCGTGGCCGGGAAGAAAAGCCTTTGGTCCATTGTCAGCTCGGGCAGGGGGCAGCGCTCTGGCTGCAGTGGAGGCGCAGGTCGGCCAGCCAGGCTTCCAGGGCTGCCAGGGCGTCCGGTTGCAGGCGGTAGTAGATCCAGCGGCCGCTCTGCCGATCCGTCAGCAGCCCCGCCTCTCGCAGCACCCTGAGGTGGAACGAGAGCTTCGACTGGGAGAGGTTGAGCTCACCGGTGAGGTCACAGACGCATCGTTCCCCCTGTGCCAGCGCATGGATCACGTCGAGACGGATCGGGTCGGCCAGTGCTTTGAGCAGCTGCCTCGACTGCTCTCTGTTGAGGGTGTTCTGGATCACAGGAGCAGCGTCCCACGCTCTGTTTGGATCAAGATAATTTGATTGATCAAAGGAGCTGGTATGCGGATCGGCATCAATGGCTTTGGACGGATTGGTCGCCTGGTGTTCCGGGCCCTCTGGGGACGGCCCGGCATCGAACTGGTGCATGTCAATGATCCCGCTGGCGATGCAGCAACGGCGGCCCATCTGCTGGAGTTCGATTCTGTGCATGGTCGCTGGGATCGAGGAATCACCAGCAGCGCTGATGGATTCAGCGTGGAGGGATCCGCACTCACCTGGTCCAGCGAGAAGGACCCCACCGCCGTGCCCTGGAGCGATCGGGGGGTGGAGATGGTGCTTGAAGCCAGCGGCAAGATCAAAACGCCGGAGACGCTCAATCCCTATTTCGATCAGCTGGGCCTCAAACGTGTGGTGGTTGCCTGTCCCGTGAAGGGTGTGGTTGCCGGTGAGGACGCGCTCAACATCGTTTACGGGATCAATCACCACCTCTATGAACCGGCGCGCCACAAGTTGGTGACGGCCGCCTCATGCACCACCAACTGCCTGGCGCCTGTGGTGAAGGTGGTGCACGAGAGCTTCGGCATCGAGCACGGCCTGAGCACAACCATTCACGACATCACTAACACCCAGGTGCCGATCGATTCCTTCAAAAGCGACCTGCGCCGGGCGCGCTCCGGGCTCAGCTCACTCATTCCCACCACCACCGGCTCGGCCAAGGCGATCGCGATGATCTTCCCTGAGCTGAAGGGCAAGCTCAACGGTCATGCCGTTCGTGTTCCCCTGCTGAGTGGATCGCTCACCGATGCGGTGTTCGAGCTCAAGCAGAGCGTCACGGTGGAGCAGGTGAATGCTGCGTTCCAAGCAGCTGCGGAAGGGCCTCTGAAGGGAATCCTGGGTTACGAGGAACGCCCGTTGGTGTCCTGCGATTACACCAACGACAACCGCAGCTCGATTGTCGACGCCCTCTCGACGATGGTTGTTGATGGCAATCAGCTGAAGGTGTTTGCCTGGTACGACAACGAATGGGGCTACAGCTGCCGCATGGCCGATCTCACCTGCCACGTGGTTGGTCTGGACGGATGAAGCTCTCCCCTCTGCAGCAATACGGCATCGTCACCGCCAATTACTGGGCCTTCACGCTCACCGATGGGGCCCTGCGGATGTTGGTGGTGTTCCACTTCCATCAACTCGGCTACACCACCCTCGAGATCGCCTTCCTGTTTCTGTTTTATGAGCTGTTTGGTGTGCTCACCAACCTGTACGGCGGTTGGATCGGTGCCCGCTATGGGCTTCGGCTCACCCTCTGGGTGGGAACGCTGCTGCAGATTCTTGCGTTGTTGATGCTGATGCCCGTCGCCGCCAATTGGCCGAAACTGTTGAGCGTGATCTATGTGATGACCGCCCAGGCCATCAGCGGCATCGCCAAAGATCTCAACAAGATGAGCGCCAAGAGTGCCATCAAGACGGTGGTTTCGGAAACGCCGGAGGATCAGCAGCAGGGGCAGCAGCAGCTGTTCAAGTGGGTGGCGATCCTCACGGGATCCAAGAACGCCCTCAAGGGTGTGGGCTTCTTCCTCGGTGGGGTGCTGCTCACTGCCTTTGGCTTCAATGCTGCCGTGGGCTGGATGGCAGCCGGTCTGGCCCTGGCCTTTCTGCTCACGCTGGTGCTGCCCGGGGAGATCGGAAAGATGAAGTCCAAGCCGGCCTTTTCGTCGCTGTTCTCCAAATCCCAGGGCATCAACGTGCTGTCCCTGGCGCGCTTCTTTCTGTTTGGTGCCCGGGATGTTTGGTTCGTGGTGGCCTTGCCCGTGTTTCTTGAGGCCTCCCTGGGCTGGAGTTTCTGGGAGATCGGTGGCTTCCTCGGTCTCTGGGTGATTGGCTACGGCATCGTTCAGGGATCAGCGCCTGGTCTGAGACGGCTCTTGGGGCAGACCAGATCCCCGGGAGCATCTGCTGTGCAGTTCTGGAGTGCTCTGCTCACCGCCATTCCCGCCCTAATCGCGGTGGCGCTGTGGCGCCAGGTGGATGTGGCGGTCGCCATCACCGCAGGCCTTGCCGCCTTTGGGGTGGTGTTCGCGATGAATTCGTCGATCCACTCCTACATGGTGCTGGCTTACACCGATGCGGAGAGCGTCAGCCTCAATGTGGGTTTCTATTACATGGCCAACGCTGCCGGACGCTTGGTAGGCACGTTGCTCTCGGGGGCAGTGTTCATGCTCGGCCGAACCGAAGCCGCGGGCATGCAGGCCTGCCTCTGGGCTTCATCCCTGCTGGTGTTGTTGTCGTGGTTCAGCAGCCTCAGGCTTCCTGTTATGCGAAACGCCACTTGATCGGGGCATGGGTGAAGCAGGACTGGGCCAAACCCTGAATTTCTGCTGAATATCGCCGCGTTGGTAGGGATTCAGACACCCGCAAGCAGGGATTTTCTGCTGAATGGACGTATTCGCTTCTGATCCCATGCGTGACGAGCCTGGCAGCCCCGATTGTCGTTTGGTGATCGATGCCAAGCGTTCCCTGGAGGATGTGCTGCGTTTGATCGCTGATCTGCCCCATACCGACCACATGCGCCGGCAGCTTTTGTCGGTCTACAACCAGCTGGAGGGCATGCACGACCTGAAACGCAGTGGTGGCGCCAATGTGTCTTTTCGTTCCGCCGATTGGAGCTCTTCGGCGAAGTGATGCTTCATCTGCGGCATTGATGACCAACGAGATCAGCTGATCGGTTTGAACAGATGTTGTTCGAGGTTTTTCACCAACACATACACAGGGGGCACGACGCCCAGCGACAACACTGTCGCCACCACCAAGCCTCCGAAGATCACGGTGCCAAGCGACTGCTGGCTGTGAGCGCCGGCGCCATTGGCCACCACCAGCGGCAGGAAGCCCGCCAGGGCAGCGATCGCCGTCATCAGGATCGGCCGCAGTCGTGATTCGGCGGACTGCACCGCCGCTTCTGTGATGCTCAGACCTTGCTCGAGTTTCTGCTCGGCCACCTCCACGATCAGGATGCCGTTCTTGGCGGCGAGGCCGATCAGGGTCACAAGGCCAACTTGGGCATAGATGTTCAGATCGATGGAGCGCATCGCCAGGAAGGCCAGGGCGCCGAGCATGGCCAGAGGCACAGTGGCCAAAATGATTACGGGCGTGATGTAGCTCTCGTACTGAGCTGACAGCACCAGGTACACAATCAGCACGCCCAGCCCGAACACCAGCACGCTGGCGTTGCCGGCGGACAGCTGCAACGCGGCTAACCCGGTGAAGGCGGAGCCGATGTTGGTGAAGTCGGCGGCATTGAACAGCGCTTGAATTTTGGCCAGGGCCTGACCACTGCTCTTGCCGAGGGCTTCCACCCCTTGGATCAGCACCGTTCGGTTGAGGTTGTAATGGCTGATCACCGGTGGAGCGCTGCTCAGCTCGGCATCGGCGAACTGAGATACCTGCACCAGCCCTCCCTCGCGATCTCGCACGTAGTAACTGAGTACGTCGTTGATGCTCTGGCGTTGATCCGGTGTGCCTTGCACGTAGATGTTGCGCACCTGACCGCTTTCGTAGGTGAGACCGGAGTAGTTGCCGCCGGTGAGGGCAGCGATGGTGTCCATCGCCTCCTGATAGTCGACGTTCAGCGCCCCCATCACCTCTCGATTGATCGACAGCCCGACCGCGGGTGAGCTTGGGTTGAACTGGGTGTAGAGCGTGGAGAAATCCCCACTGGCATTGCCTTCCTTGATCAGTTGATCAGCCAGATCCGAGAGTTCATTGAGGTTGTATTGACCATTGCTGAGGTCGTTGAACTGGAAGTAGAAGCCGCCCTGAGAGGAGAAGCCGGGCACCGCTGGCGGGCCTGATGCTGCCGCCAGTCCTGAACTCAGCTGGATCAGCTTGGCGTTCAGCCGCTTGATGATTGCGTCGGAACTGTGGCTAGCCCCTTTGCGCTCCTCAAGGGGCTTGAGCCCGAAGAAGAAGATGCCCTGGTCGGGGCTGGAGCCGTTGAAGCCGGAGCCGTTGATGATCGAGGCGTTGGCCACGTCATCTTCTTCACTCAGCACCTTGGCGATCTGCATGCCGAGCTGTTTTGTTTCCACCAGGGAAGCGCCGTTTTGCAGCTGAAAAATGCCCAGGCCGTAGCCCTGGTCTTCATCGGGGATGAAGGCGGTGGGCAGGGCGGTGAAGGCGAAGCCGGTGAGCATGATGCCAACGGCCAATCCGCTTAGGATCAGTTGGCGCAGGGCGATCAACCGGGTGAGCAGGGCGGCGTAGGCCCGTTGCAGGCGGTCAAAGCTGGTGTTGAACGCCGTGAAGATCTTGGGCAGGTTGGCCCCTGCCAGTGCTCCGATGCCGACGCCAGCCAGGTAGGTCCAGCTGCCAAAGGCCGCAGCGCTGAACCGTCCAAAGGCCAGCCCCACAATCACGCCCACAACGATCCAGGCGCGGCCCCGTGGTTCGGCCGGTTTTTCTCTGGGCAGGATCAAGCCCGAGAGCATCGGCGAGAAGCTCAGGGCGTTGAAGGCCGAGATGGCGATGGAGAAGGCGATCGTGAGCGCAAACTGCTTGTAGATGATGCCGATGCCTCCGGGGTAGAAGGCCACGGGAACAAACACCGCCATCAGCACTAGGGCTGTGGCCAGAAGGGCACCAAACAGTTCGCCCATGCAGGCCAGGGCCGCCTCACGGGGTTTCATCCCCTGCTCGATGTTGGTGGACACCGCCTCGATCACCACGATGGCGTCGTCCACCACCAGGCCTGTGGCCAGCACCAACCCCAGCAGGGTGAGTTGATTAATCGAGAAGCCGAATACCTTGAGAAAGGCGAAGGTGCCGATCAGGGAGATCGGGATGGCCAGGCTGGGCACCACGGTGGCGCGCCAGTTCTGCAGGAACAGAAACAGGATCACCAGCACCAGCACGATCGCCAGGCCCAGTGCGTCAATCACCCCATCCACCGACGCCTCGATGAACTGGCCGATGTCATAGATCTGGTTCACCGTCACTCCGGGAGGCACGAGGGAGCGGAAGTCATTGAGTTGTTCCACCACCGCATTGGACACATCCAGGGCGTTGCTGGAGGGGGTCTGGTACACCGCAAGAGTCAGTGCCTCATAGCCGTTCTTGTCGATGCCCTGCACGGCGAAGCTGTTGGTGCCGTAGCGCACCTCTCCCACGTCCTCGAGCTTCAGCAGGTTGCCCGAGGGGGAACGGTTGACGATCAGGTTGTTGAAGGCCTCCAGGGAGGTGAGGTTGCCGTTGTTCTCCACCACGATCGGGTAGGTGTAGGCCTGATCGCCTGATGCCGGCGGCCCTCCGACCAGGCCCCCCACCGCCACGCTGTTCTGGGATTGCACCGCGTTGAGAACGTCTTGTGTGGTGAGCTTGTTTGCGGCGAGTTTGTCGGGGTCGACAAACAGCCAGAAGGCGGGATTAGCCCCACCGAAAACGCTCACCGTGGCCACGCCTTCAACACGCGACAGGGGGTAGTAGAGCTGCTCGTAGACCAGGCCATTGAGGTAGGCGGCGTCGTACTGGCCTTCCGAGGAGCTGATTTCGTAGGCGAGCAGGATTGAGGGGTTGCTCTGTTTCACCGAGACCCCAGTAGCTGCAACCTGATCGGGCAGCTGCGGCATCGCCAGGGAGACGCGGTTCTGCACGTTGACCTGGTCGATGTCGATGTCGGTGGTTTGATCGAAATAGACGTTGATCGAGCTGGAGCCCGTCATGTCGCTGGTCGACGCGATGTAGGACACTCCGGGCACCCCGTTGATCTGCTGCTCGATCGGGTTTGTGACCGCCTGCTCAGTCACCTCGGCATTGGCGCCGCCGTACACCGCGCTCACCTGGATCAGCGGATCGGCGATGTTGGGCAGGTTGGCGATCGGCAGGGTGGGGATCGCGATGAGTCCCACCAGCACGATCAAGATGCTGCAGACCGTGGTGAGAACCGGCTTCTTGATGAAGTTGTCGGAGAAAGACATCGCTTCAGTTGGCTTCGGTTTTCACCTGCACGGGCATACCGCTGCGCAGGCGGCTGGTGTTGCTGATGGCCACCTGATCCCCTGCCTTCAGCCCAGCCTTCACGGGGTAAGCGTTGTTTTGTAGGTCGCCGAGCTGCACCTTCGTCTGCACCACGATCGGGGTGTCTCCCGGCAGGCGCTCGAGCTTTTTGATCGCTTGCTCTGAGGCATTGGGGGAGGCCTTGATCTTCGGCAGGGCCTTGTTCAGGGGAACAACCCGATAAACAAAAGGTTGTTGCGCCTGCATCATCACGGCCTGCACCGGCACCGCCAGGCTGGATTGGCTGCCGGTGATGATTTTGGAGGCAACGAACTGGCCGGTTTTGAGCTTGCCGGTGAGGTTGGGAAACTCCGCTTTCACCATCAGCGTGTTGGGGGCGTTGGTGCTGCCGCTGACCGCGTAATACGGCGACACGAAGCTCACCTTGCCCTCACCGCTCACCGGTGGTGCGGTCTGAGACACCAGCTTCACCGTTTGGCCTACCTTCACCGCCGAGGCCTCGGATGCGGGAATCTCCATCAGCGTCCACAGGATGGAGTTGTCGACAATTCCGGTGATCGTCTGCCCGGTTTTGACGTAGTCGCCGAGCTTCACCGAATCCAGATCACCGATCACCCCATCGATCGGCGCCCGTACAAATTTGTAGCCCAGCTCGGCGGCATCGGAGCGGGCGTCGTCTTTGGCCTGCTCGGCTTCTGTTGCGTAGCGATCCCGCTCTTTCGCGGAGACGGCACCCTGCTCGTAGAGGTACTCGTAGCGTTCAGCATTGAGGATGTCTTTACGGGCTTCGCTCCGGGCAGCGTCGAGGGCAGCACTCTGTTGAATGTTGTCCAGCACCAGGATCACTTGACCCGCTTTCACCTCTTGTCCAGCGGTGGCCAGGATTTGAACGACGGTGCCGTCGATCTGGGGCTTCACGGCCACATTGCTGGTGGATTCCAGTGGACTGATTGCTTCAATCTCAGGGGAAAACGTTGTGGTCTCGATTCGGCTGGTCTGGATCGAGAGAAACGTCTTGGTTGGTTTGGTGCCGCATCCGCTGAGGCCCAGCACCACCATGAGCAGTGCTGCCTTCATGATGGATCGCATGACCATGGCGGGCAGTGGACGGCTGGGATTTTTTGAAGTTAGAGATGTTGGTTGTGGATGTCGGTGTTCTGATGCGAATCGCGAACGTGTGGGCGCTCTGATGCTGCAACTCTGTTGATCGCCATAGGGCCTGGTGGTCAGCCCTCTTGCTACGGAGCAACCCGTGAATCTCCAGCACGTGGATTGCCAAGGTGATGGATGTTTCGGCGATAAGGTCAGGTGTCGCCTTTCGCTGTCCTGAGAGATGTTTGAAAACGACCGACGTCCGGCTTGGCTGAACTGGGTCTTCCTGGGGATGTTCCTCTGGTCGTCGTGGCAGCTGTTTGGTTTTTGGTCCCAGCGGTTGAGTGGTTGAAGGGCCTTAGACCAATACGCCGGTCAGACGCAGCGTTCCCCACAGGTCGAAGACGCAGAAAATCAGTCCGATCACGATGATGTCCCAGGCTTTGTGGCGGATGGCCCAGGGGGCAAGGAACAACTCAGCAATCCCATGCAGTGCCGTTCCAATGGTGATGTGCTCCAGCACCAGCAGACCATGGGCCACCAGGAACAGTGCGCTGGCGATACACCGCATTAGGACCTGCCAGGAACCGAGCAAAGCCTGCAGAACTGGAATGGTCAAATACCTTAAAGCGTGCCGCTGTCTGGACTCAAGCCCGCTGCAGATGACACTCCCCGTATTTCTCGGAATGTGAGGTGCAA
The DNA here is from genome assembly GCF_900473895.1 of Synechococcus sp. N32. Taxonomy (NCBI): domain Bacteria; kingdom Bacillati; phylum Cyanobacteriota; class Cyanophyceae; order Synechococcales; family Synechococcaceae; genus Synechococcus; species Synechococcus sp. N32. Next base: position 69,624 of record NZ_UCND01000014.1, on the reverse strand, counting down.
GATCGATCGCTACGTTGAAGTTCTCGCCCCTTTGTTGTCTCTGATGCGCCTTCAACAATCGATTGCTGGTCAACTCAAAAAGCGCAAAGAGTTGCTTTACAACCTCGGAGCGATTTCGTCCTATGCCTCAATGCTGACCTTCTTCTGGCATGGCGTCAGCATGCTGGTTGCCAAGGAACATCCCAAGCACACCTTGGTTGTGTATGCCGCTCTCACATTTTTTACGATCGTGGTGATGGCTCCCTACAAGTGGGACAAAAAGTGGATGCGGATCAAAACCTCGATTGGGATGTTGGTGTTTGGCGTGTCACTGTTGATCTATTTGTTCTGCTGGTTTGCGTATTGATTTGGAGTGTATTGATTGTAATGGCTTTGGCCTAATCGAAACCCATCGGTCTGCCTGAAGGCGGCTAATCGATGGGTTGATTGGGTTCATAAGTCAACCGTTTGTGGTGGAGTTGCTTGGTCAGTTCTTGTAGGGATAGTTGTTGGGTACAAAGAATTGCTCGTTGAAGGGAGGCCGTTTGTAGCTTCCTTGCTTCGGGCGCTTCGGCATCTTGATGGGTGGCGGTGTCATGTCTTCATAGGGCACCTTGCTGAGAATGTGGCGCAGGCAATTCAAGCGGGCGCGGCGCTTGTCATTCGCCTCCACGGTGAACCACGGGGCTTCCGGGATATGCGTCTTGGCAAACATGGTGTCCTTCGCTTTCGAGTACTCCACCCAGCGGTTGCGGGACTCGATGTCCATCGGACTCATCTTCCAGCGACGCTCTTCGTTATCAATACGTTCCTGGAAACGTTTCTCCTGTTCGTCATCATTAATGGAGAACCAGTATTTGAGCAGCAGGATTCCGTCCTGCACCAGCATTTGCTCAAACTGTGGGCACGACACATAAAACTGCTCCACTTGTTCGCGTGTCGCGAAGCCCATCACCTTTTCCACGCCGGCCCGGTTGTACCAGCTCCGGTCAAAGACAACGATTTCTCCGGCACTGGGAAAATGCTCCACATAGCGCTGGAAATACCACTGGCTTTTCTGATGCTCTGAAGGGATGCCCAGGGCCACCACCCGGCACCCCCTGGGGTTCAAGGGCTCCGTCATCCGTTTGATCGATCCTCCCTTGCCTGCGGCGTCCCGCCCTTCGAACAGGATGATTATGCGAAAGCCGGTGGCTTTCACCCAGTACTGCATCTTCACCAGTTCCGTCTGGAGTTTGGCCAGCTCTTTTTCGTAGACCTTTTTGTTCAGCCGTTTGTGCTTGTTGGAGCAACCCTCCTGCAGCTCCACCATGATTTCCTGCGGTCGGTCGACGTCGCCATCGCTGTAGTGATCGATGGCCTCGAGGACGGCTGTCATGTCGTGGTCGAAGGGCTGGCTCATGCTTTCGTTGGATCGCCAGTTCGGTTCTGCCAGCGCTGCAATCTGCGGGGTCGATCTGGTCCGGTTTTTTACGGAATGTCTGGTGTTTTCGTCTCCTGCATCGGGAGGGTGATGATCACGGCAAAGCGGCCCGGGTCGCCGTTGCCCTGTTGGAAACTGAGCCGTCCAGCATGGGTGCGAACCACATGGTTCACGATTGCCAACCCCAAGCCGCAATGGCCTTGACGCCCCCGTGCTGAATCCAGGCGCTGAAAGGGTTGCAGGGCCCGTTCCCAGGCGTTGCTGGGCATTCCCTGCCCCTGGTCCCACACTTCAATGGCAACCTCCGCTCCCTGCCTGCGCAGCCGTAGCCGTACGACAACCGGTGCGGTGCCATGGCTGAAGGCGTTGTCGATCAGGTTGCTCACGGCGCGGCCCAGGGCCACCGGTCGAATCGGTAGATGGATCGGACTGAGCTTGAGCTGAAGCTGGTCCTTGGGTTGGCCTGCCACGGTCTCGGCCAGCCACTGATCCAATGGACAGGCGACACACGCTTCCCGTTCACCGCCTCCGGCGTACAGCAGAAATTGGCCTGTAATCCGCTCCAGAGCCTCCAGATCGCTTTGGCAGCGCGTTCGTTCCTCGGTGTTGAGCTCCGGCATCGATAAACGAAACTGCAGCCGTGTGAGGGGTGCTCGCAGATCGTGGGCGATGCCGGCCAGCATCGTGGCGCGCTCTTTTTCTCCTTCCGCCAGGCGGCGCACCATCGCGTTGAAGCGTCGGGAGATCCGCCGTACTTCAGCGGATCCTTGCTCGGGGACAGGCTCACGGTTGATGTCTTCACCGACCCGAGAGACGGCGTCCTCAAGCTTGCGAAGAGGACGGGCAACATCGAGGAGCAGATAGAGCACCCCGGTCATCACCGTCGCGCCCACCAGGGCCAGCAGCAGCAAGGTGGGTGGTGGCGGCCAGGTGCGTGCCATGGGCAGGGGGCTGCGAAGCCAGACCGGCTCCAGAGGAGAGAACAGTTCAATCCAAACCTCCGGCGTGCCCGCCCTGCTCGGGGCAGGCCGGAGCTCACGGCAGTGCGAGAGGCGAGAGCAGAGCACCTGACGCAGCTCCTGGCGCCGCTGGGCTGAAGCCTGGGTCTCGCGATCTGGCGCCGCTGGTTGTGAGCTCACCAAGAGGTCCAGGCCCGTGAGCTCGCTGATCAGTGAAGGGGGATAACGCTCGAGGGTTAATTCGCTGAGGCGGATATTCAACGCCAGGTCCCGTCCCAACTGCAGCGTCTGAATCCGTTCCAGCTGTCGGCCGAACAGCACCTGCAGCAGCAGCAGGGCCAGCATCCAACAGACCAGCAGGGTCGTCCCCCAGGCACCGAAGCGAGCCAGTCTTTGTGTCAGTCCCCGTTGGCGAGGCATGTCAGCGGGATCTCGGCGTGCCGTCTGGCACAAACACGTAGCCATACCCCCAAACCGTCTGCACGTAGCGGGGGCGGGTTGGATCCGGTTCCACCAGCTTGCGCACCCGCGACACCTGAACGTCCATGCTGCGGCTGTCGGTGTCGCTGCCGGGACCCCGGGCGAGTTCGATCAGACGTTCCCGCGAGAGGGGTCGATGGGGATGGCGCACAAAGGCGGCCAGCAGGCTGAACTCACCGCTGGTGATCACTACCGGCTCGTTGTTCTGCAGCAAGGTGCGGGCGGCGAGATCCAGTTGGTTGTCGCCAAAGCGGATGCATTCCCCACCTTCCACCGGCGTTCCCGCCGGCATGGCGTTGCGCCGCCGGAGTACGGCTTCAATGCGGGCCGTGAGTTCTCGGGGCAAGAACGGTTTGGCCAGGTAGTCATCGGCTCCCTGTTCGAGGCCGATGATCCGATCCACCCCATCGGCCCGCGCAGTGAGCATCACCACGGGAAGATCATCCCCGGCATCCCGCAGCCTGCGCAGAGCCGTCAGCCCATCATCGCCGGGCAGCATCAGGTCAAGAACCACAAGATCTGGCCGTTGGCATTCCAGCCGTGCCTCGAATTGCTTCACATCGCAGAGGCTGCGCACGTCATAGCCCTGGTCGATCAGGTAGGTGCCGACCATCTTTCTCAGTTCCGGGTCGTCGTCCACCACCCAGATCATTGTGTCCTTGGCCATGGCCATCAGCGGATGGGCTGATGGTATGCAGCGCTTCGGCGTCCGTCCTTCTCCGGTAGGACCCGGTCACAGCTCAGCCGCTTCCTGTCATGCATCAGTCATCGTCAGAGCGGCTCAGGCTCCATAGGCTTATGGCATGACTTCGCTGAACGTCATCCGTGTGCTCGGCCCTGTGGCGTTGGCGCTGAGTTCGATGGCGTTGCAGGCCGCTCCGGGCGACAAGACCATGCGTGTTTACAGCACCAGGATGGAGACCCTGTTCATCCGCCTGGACGTCAACGGAGACGGTCGATTGGATGCCTCGGAAGTGCAGGGTCGACGCGCCCTGAGCCGTGTGCTCAAGCGGCAGAACAATCGCTCCTATCTCCTGTTGAAGGACCTGCGTCTTCAGGATTCATCGCCCAGTGGCCCACGCCTGAAGCGCCATTTCCGCCAGGCCGACCGTGACCGGAACCATCGCTTGAATCGTCAGGAAGCCAAGAGCATTCCCTGGATCAGTCGCAACTTCAACGATTTGGATGGCGATCGGGATGGAAGCGTGACCCTGGAGGAGTTGTGGAACCATCAGCGCTCGCTGGCGCCGCCTCAGCGCCTGCCTTGAGTTGGGGGAGAGACCACCAGGCGGATGATGCGAATCAACCTCCAGAGCGCACCAAGCAAGAGGATGCCCGCCAGAAGCGCGATGGCAGCGATCAGCACGATGGCGGCGAGCCCGAGCATGGCTTCCAGCAGTTGCTGAACGCCGCCAATCAGGTCATCAATGGCCTGGCTCAGCAGCAGCATGATGTCCACCTGCTGGGGCAGCTGATTCAGCAGGACAGCGATCCCTGCGGCAGCAGCCAGCATCAGCACGACAACCGTCAACTGACGCAGGACGGGGCCATAGGGGAAGCGGCGACGGGGGCGAAAGACCCGTCGTTGATCACGTTTGCTGCTCCGGCTCGCCTTCCTCATGGCATCGGTGTGATCAGGGTGCCGTCACTGCGGCGATTCTGAAGCGTGTTTCCTGCACGTCAACGGTCGGACTGCGTTTCAGGCTTGTCCACCGGTGCCGGTGTTGGCGATGTCTCCTTGGTCTCATGGGGAAGAGGCACAAGCCAGGCGGTGGCGATGCTGCATGCCAGAGCAACACCAGCCAGAAGGGGAGGTCCGAGGCGTTTCTGCAGAGGAATGCGATCGACGATCTCCTGACGCTTCAACGGGCGGTCCTCGGGGAACGTCCAGGCCAGCTTGACCCGGTTGTCGAGCCGCAAGCGATCGAGGCAACGCACCAGATCGGCCAGTTCGGCGTCATCGAGCTTCAGTTGCAGAGGCTCAACGCCCTCTCGGCTGCTGCGCAGTTCCAGCCGATGGTTGGCCTGATCCGGCGCGATGCTCACAAAACCGTTTTCCAGGCCAAACCGGCGCTGCACGCCGGACATGCGATGCCTGGCGTAGGGCATCACCGCTGCCATCAGAGCCTCTAGATGATCTCGGGTGCCTTCCAGTTCCGGTGCTCCGATCAACTGCAGCCGCCAGGACGACAGGATGCCGATCACTTCATTCGAATGTCCGGCGGAGAGGTCAGGCAAGCCCTCCACCACCAGCCGTGCTGCGGTCTGTTCGTATTGGTATGTCGTTTTCAACATGGTCGGCCTAGAGCGTGTGGTCGAGCAGGGTTGCGCGAAGACGATCGATTCCTCCTGGGCCTGCGCAGAACGCCAGGGTGCTGATCAGCTGACGGTGCACAGGGCCCGCCGGCTCCATCGTGAGCAGGCGAACAACGGCTTCCCGGCGCTGATTCATCCGCTCCTCAATCAGGTCCCGCAGGCGCTCGTGGAACAACTGCCAACGCTGTTGGGTGAGCTGTTCCGGTTCGCGGCTCGAAAGGAGTTGATGGAGCATGGGGTAGAGCCGATCAGCCATGGCACACACCAGGCAGATCAGCGATTCGGCGTCCACCGGGTCGAGCTGGTCCCGCCGGGTGGTGCGCCGAAGCGGGTTGTGACAGCGCCGCTTCCAAAGTTCAACCCGGTTGGGGAATTGCGCCTGGAGTCCCATCTGCTGGCTGGTCCAGACCATCGCCTCGCCACCATTGAGGTCGAGAGCCTCAATGGTCAGTAGCAACAGGTCGAGACGCTCGACGCCCCGCCGGCTGAGACGCGCGCCGTCGGTGGGTGCGATGGGGGCTGGAGCTTCAGTCATGGCTGCGATGATGCCAGGGGCACCGCCATTGCGTCACCTGGATTTGGATCTTCAGTCGCACATTCGCTCAATTCCAGATTTTCCCAAGCCTGGAATTCTGTTTCGAGACATCAACCCCCTGCTGCGGTCGCCCGAAGCCATGGCCGAGGTGATCCGCCAGCTGGGTGCGTTCTGCGACCAGGTGAAGCCTGATCTGATCGTGGGGATCGAATCCCGGGGATTCATTTTTGGGGCACCTTTGGCCAGCGACCGACGACTTGGCTTCGTGCCTGTCCGGAAGCCCGGAAAGCTGCCCGGTGAGGTGGTGTGTCTGGATTACGCCTTGGAGTACGGCACCGATCGGCTGGAGATCCAAGCCGATGCATTTGAGAATTCACCCCGGGTGCTGGTGGTGGACGATCTGTTGGCCACCGGTGGAACGGCTGCAGCGACGGGACAACTGGTGGAGCAGGCCGGCGGTTGTTTGGTGGGCTTTGCCTTCGTGATCGAGCTGGAAGGGCTCGGAGGCCGTCAGGCCTTGCCCGCAGGCCAACCCGTGGACGCGTTGTTGCGCTACGGCTGACTGTTCTGCCAGTCGAAGACGTCTTCCAGTTGCTGCAAACTCAACAACCCGAAGCTCCACAGCACGATCGGGAGGGGGGCTTGTTCCAGTTCCGCCTGGCGTTGTCCCAGCTCCAGGGCGCTGGGACTCAACCCCAAACGCCGCTGAAGAAATTGCAGCAAGGCGTCTGTCGCTGGGGGTTGCCGCTGGCTGGACATCACCATGGTCGCGACCCGCGCTTGGTTCAGTTTGGCAAGGCCCGCCAGAGCTGCATAGGGCCGTCACTCATGGCCCGCAGGCTGAGTTGGCGCAGCCCAGAGAACTGCTTAAGCAGCAGCAGGGCCAAACGCCGCAGGGGAAGCAACAGCGGTTGGCGGTTGGAGAACACCCGCACCAGAAGATCCGTCGCCACTCCCACCTGGAGCACATCGAGCCAGCGGCTCGTCCCGTAGCGCCGAGCGATTGTTGCGGCGCTGCCACCCCGCTCCACGGCGCGGAGCAAACCTTCCACATCACGCCAGCAGAGATTGAGCCCCTGGCCTCCCACGGGATGGCAGCGGTGGCCCGCTTCGCCGATCAGCACGCCCCGTCCGCGATGAAAGCGGCGAGCCAGGAGCCATTGTTGTGGGAAGGCTCGGGGTTGATCCAGAAGGAAATCCGGTTCAATTCCCTCCGGCAGAACAGCGGCCAGCTGATCGAGAAAGGCACTGCGCTGCAGCGTGCTGCGCTGCTCGCAACGCTGCCAGGGTGCACTCCACACCACCTGGAACCTGCCCTGCCCCAAGGGCAGAACGGCGAGAGGGCCTTCCGGGCGAAACAACTCGCAGGCCATGTCGTGGGGGAGTCCCCGCAGGGACACTTTGGCGGTGAGGCACCCCTGGCGATAGCGCATGCCCCAGTGACGGATGCCCCAGGCCTCTCGTGTGGGGGAGCTCGGTCCGTCAGCCGCCACGATCAGGGCGTCAGCACTTGGATCAGGGCATGGTTCGGCCAGGTGCATGGCCACGTTGCAATTGGCCTTCAGCCGAGCCAGCAACAACTTCATCAAGGGCCGGTGATCGAGGATCCAGCCGATGCCGTCATGGTGTCGATTGGCTGATGCCAGGTCGTCCTCGCTGAAGAGAACGCGGGCGTTGGTGGCCCCATCCCGCAAATCCAGCTCACGGAACGGCACCAAGGCATCGCGCAGGTCGTGCCATAGGCCCAGGTTGGTCAACAACCGGCGGCTGGAATGGGTGATGGCGTACGCCCGACTTCTGGATTGCAGTTCCGATGCCGTCAGCGGGTCAAACAGAGCCACGCGCTGACCACGGAGGCCGAGGGCAAGAGCTGTGAGGGCGCCGGTGGGACCAGCTCCCAAAACATGAATCTCTGGAGGGGATGGAACCATTCAAGGAGTCTGGCCAGCCATCCCGATCCAGCGCGAGACGATCAGCCCAGGCCGAGCAGCCCGTGAACGAAGGATTCGCCGCCCAGGGCCAGTTCAGTCGCCAGCAGAGCGATGAAACCGAGCATGGCCATGCGGCCGTTCAGTTTTTCGGCGCGATCGTGAAAACCCCAACCCTGGGTTGCTTCAACCACTTCCATTCGGGGTTCCGTGGCGAAGGCGTTGAGGCGGCCGCCGTCTTCCGTGGTGACCTGTGCACCGCGCACGACAGGAGTGGTGGGAGAGGACTGGGACATGGATGCCGCCGTTTAATTGCTAAGAAGTGTAAACCAGGTTTAAGAAATATTCAGCAGCGCCTGTTGTTCAGCGCCGGCTGTTCAGGCGTAGTTGGCAGAGCTCCTCAAAGGCGGGACGGAGCAGGAAGGGGTACTCGCCAACCCACATCCGCATGCCCGGCAGCCAGGCATCGCTGAGGGCTCCGATCTTTGAGAAATCCTTGCGCTCGCTCAGCACCAGGCAGCGGATCATGCTGCCGCGGCGGATCGACTGGTGCTTTTTTTCCATCGGAAAGGCCACCCGGCCGAGGTAACCCTCCTCGTCTTCGAGCTCGAGCAGCATCCAGGTGCGTCGGTTCTCCACGAGTTCCAGCCGCCCGCGGCTGTCGGCTTGCTCGTGGCGGTTTTCCACCCGCTCACGCGTGATCACGTCCGCCACCTCGCCCTCAAACAGGGCAGCCGCGTGGTAGCGCCGCAGGGTGGCGTTGCGCTGGCCGGCTTGCACGATCGGGCCCCACAGCACATAGAGAAAAAACACAACGCTGATCACCAGCCAGACGGGGCCCCAGCGGCTGCCGAGCTGCGCCTGGTTGTAGATCAGGAACGTGATCACCCCACCGATGGCGGCGATCATCAGGCGCTGCAGCACCTCCTGGGGGTTGCCGAGGGCAAAGCGGAACTGGTTGCCGGTGGCAACGGCGGGGATCAGCCGTTGCAGTTCGCCGGGGCGGAGGGGAATGAGCATGGTGTCGCCTTCAGATCAGGCGCTCAAGGCCGTACACAAGGCTGCCGAGGCTGCCCACCTTGCGCACCGTGAGTAGCACCCCTGGCATGTAGGCGGAACGATCAATGGTGTCGTGACGCAGGGTGTAGGTCTCCCCTGGGGCACCGAACATCACTTCTTGATGAGCCACCAGGCCCGGCAGCCGCACGGAGTGCAGCCGCAGGCCGCTGTCCCGCTGTCCGCCGCGGCAGCCCGCCAATGATTCGTGCTCAGCCACTTCCTCGGGATTGAAGCTCTTGCCCAGCTCCTCCATCAGCTCAGCGGTTTTGATGCAGGTGCCGCTGGGGGCGTCCGCCTTGCGGTTGTGGTGAAGTTCCGTCAGTTCCGCGTGGTCGTAGAACCGTGCCGCTGCGGCTGCGGCTTGCTGCAACAGCACCATGCCCACGGAGAAATTGGGGATCACGGCCCCACCCACGGACGCTTTGGCCGAGAACTCGGTGAGGTCGTTGAGTTGTTCCGGCGAGAGCCCTGTGGTTCCAATCACGGGGTGAACGCCGTAGGCGATCGCCGCGCGGGTGTGCTCATAAACAACGGAGGGGTGGGTGAAATCCACCAACACGGCGCCGCTGCCGCTGTCCCGCACCGATTGGCTCACGGCGCAGAGACAGCCTTCGAAATCAGCTGTTATGGCCACTTCCAGCTCGCCCAGGCCCAGCTCCAGACCCACGTCTGCCCCCTCTTTGCCGGGGGTGTTGTCGATGGCGCCAACCAGGCTGCAGTCTTCGGCTCCCATCACAGCCTTGATCACCTCGGCGCCCATGCGCCCCAGGGCACCGGCAACAACGACGGGAATCGGAGCGGTCATGAAAGCGCAGCAGACGCTCCAAAGCCTATGGGTCGGCTCGTGTAACGGCCGGTCAGAAATCCTCGCGCCCTCAGGGCCAGTCGCCGTAAGGTTCTTCACATTGCTCAAAGCGCGCTGATGTTCACACAGGTCCGCTCCGCCGATCGCCGCGTTGCTCCTGTGGAGGGCCAGAACCACAAGTCCGTCATGAAGGCGGTTTATGTGGTGCTGGAGCCCCAGTACCAAAACGCCCTCACCCAGGCAGCGACGGCTCTCAATGCCTCCGGTGGCGATCTCGGAATCGAGCTGAGCGGCTATCTGATCGAAGAACTCCGCGACGACGACAACTACGCCGGCTTCTGCGCCGACGTGGCTGAGGCTGATGTCTTTGTGGCCTCCTTGATCTTCATTGAGGATCTGGCTCAGAAGGTTGTGGACGCTGTCGCTCCCCACCGCGACCGACTCAAGGCGGCGGTGGTCTTCCCTTCCATGCCGGAGGTGATGCGTCTCAACAAGCTGGGCAGCTTCTCCATGGCCCAGCTCGGTCAGAGCAAGAGCGCCATCGCAGGCTTCATGAAGAAGCGGAAGGAAGCCGGAGGTGCTGGCTTCCAGGACGCGATGCTCAAGCTGCTGAACACGCTGCCCACCGTTCTCAAGTACCTGCCGGTTGAGAAGGCGCAGGATGCCCGCAGCTTCATGCTCAGCTTCCAGTACTGGCTGGGCGGTACCCCCGACAACCTGCGCAACTTCCTGTTGATGCTGGCGGACAAATACGTCTTCCCAGCTGCAGAAGGCGAGGAACGCCCGGCAATGGAGGTGGCGGAGCCCGAAGTGTTCCCCGACCTCGGCATCTGGCACCCCCTGGCTCCCTCGATGTTCGAGGACCTCAAGGAATATCTCAACTGGACTTCCAGCCGCACCGACCTTTCTGAGGAAGCCCGCAAAGGGCCGGTGATCGGTTTGGTGCTGCAGCGCAGCCACATCGTCACCGGTGACGATGCCCATTACGTGGCCACCATCCAGGAGCTGGAGTTCCGTGGCGCTCGCGTGATTCCGATCTTCTGCGGCGGTCTCGACTTCTCCAAGCCGGTCAATGCTTTCTTCTACGACCCGCTCAATCCCGAGCAGCCCCTGGTGGATGGCATTGTCTCCCTCACTGGTTTTGCGCTGGTCGGAGGCCCGGCCCGTCAGGACCACCCCAAGGCGATTGAGTCGCTGAAGAAGCTCAACCGTCCTTACATGGTGGCGCTTCCCCTCGTCTTCCAGACCACCCAGGAGTGGGAACAGAGCGACCTTGGCCTGCACCCGGTGCAGGTGGCCCTGCAGATCGCCATTCCTGAACTGGATGGCGCTATTGAGCCCATCGTTCTTTCGGGTCGCGACGATGCCACCGGCAAGGCGCACACACTTCAAGACCGTGTTGATGCCATTGCTGAGCGGGCCATCCGATGGTCTTCGCTGCGGATCAAGCCCCGCAACGAGAAGAAGCTGGCGATCACCGTGTTCAGCTTCCCTCCCGACAAAGGCAATGTCGGTACGGCGGCTTACCTCGACGTCTTCGGCTCCATCCATCGGGTGATGCAGGAGATGAAGGCGAAGGGCTACGAAGTGCAGGACCTGCCTTCCACTCCTCGAGAGCTGTTGGAGGCCGTCATTAACGACGCCGATGCCATGCAGGGCTCTCCGGAGCTGTCGATCGCCCACCGTATGAGCGTTGAGGAGTATGAGCGTCTGACGCCTTACTCCGAACGGCTCGAAGAGAACTGGGGCAAGCCCCCCGGCAACCTCAACAGCGATGGCCAGAACCTGCTGGTTTTCGGTCGCCACTTCGGCAACGTTTTCGTTGGCGTTCAGCCCACCTTCGGCTACGAGGGTGATCCGATGCGTCTGCTGTATTCCCGCAGCGCCAGCCCTCACCACGGCTTCGCCGCCTACTACACCTATCTCCAGAAGATCTGGAAGGCTGATGCGGTGCTCCACTTCGGCACCCACGGCTCCCTCGAGTTCATGCCCGGCAAGCAGATGGGTATGAGCGAAACCTGCTACCCCGATTCACTTATCGGAGCGCTGCCCAACCTCTACTACTACGCTGCCAATAACCCCTCTGAGGCCACCATCGCCAAGCGGCGGGGTTATGCCTCCACCATCAGCTACCTCACCCCTCCGGCTGAAAATGCCGGTCTTTATAAGGGCCTGAAGGAACTGGGTGAGCTGGTGGGCTCCTACCAGCAGCTGCGTGAGGGTGGCCGCGGGATTCAGATCGTCAACACGATCATTGAGACGGCACGCCAGTGCAACCTCGATAAGGATGTCGTCCTTCCTGAGGACGATGCCTCAACCCTCGACCTGGAGGGTCGTGATGCCCTGGTGGGCGCCGTTTACCGCCAGTTGATGGAGATCGAAAGCCGTCTCCTTCCCTGTGGCCTTCACACCATTGGCAAGCCTCCCACCGCAGAGGAAGCCGTTGCCACTCTGGTGAACATCGCTGCTCTTGAGCGTGAGGAGGATGGGCTGCGCTCACTCCCTGGCCTGCTGGCTGAGGCGATGGGCCGCTCGATCGAAGACATCTACAAAGGCAACGACGAGGGCGTCCTCGCCGATGTGGAACTCAACCGCACGATCACGGAGACATCCCGCGCTGCCATTGGCGCCATGGTTCGCACCCTCACCGGCCGTGATGGTCGGGTCAGCCTGCGCAACAGCTTCGGTTGGTTCTACGACCTGCTGGCCAAGTTCGGCTTCAAGCTTCCCTCGCCTTGGCTGCGGGCCTGCTGCAGTGCTGGCTTCGTGCAGATCGATGCCACCGAGCTCGATAAGCTCTTTGCTTATCTGCGCTTCTGCCTTGAGCAGGTGTGTGCCGACATGGAGATGGAGAGTCTGCTGAAGGCTCTCGATGGTGAATACATCCTTCCGGGCCCCGGTGGTGATCCGATCCGGAATCCTGGTGTGCTGCCCAGCGGCAAGAACATCCACGCCCTCGACCCGCAGGCGATCCCCACCCGTGCCGCGGTGGCTGCAGCCAAGAGTGTTGTCGACAAGTTGATCGAGCGTCAGCGCGAGGAGCAGGGCACCTGGCCCGAAACCATCGCCTGCGTGCTCTGGGGAACCGACAACATCAAGACCTACGGCGAATCCCTGGCTCAGATCCTCTGGTTCGTTGGCGTCAAGCCGATGCCGGATTCCGTGGGTCGGGTGAACAAGCTTGAGCTGATTCCCCTGGAGGAACTCGGCCGCCCTCGCGTTGATGTGGTGGTGAACTGCTCCGGAGTGTTCCGCGATCTGTTCATCAACCAGATGGCGCTGATCGATCAGGCCGTGAAGATGGCTGCCGAGGCCGACGAGCCTCTGGAGCAGAACTTCGTTCGTAAGCACTCTCTTGAGCAGGCGGAGAAAGAAGGCACGAGCCTGCGGGATGCGGCCTGCCGGGTGTTCTCCAATGCCAGCGGCAGCTACAGCTCCAACGTGAACCTCGCAGTCGAGAACAGCACCTGGGAGGAGGAAGGTGAGCTGCAGGAGATGTACCTCTCCCGCAAGACCTTCGCCTTCAATGCCGACAACCCCGGTGAGATGAACCAGAAGCGGGAGGTGTTTGAGAACGTGATGAAGACGGCGGATGTCACCTTCCAGAACCTCGATTCGGCTGAGATCTCTCTCACCGATGTCAGCCACTACTTCGACTCCGACCCCACCAAGCTCATTGCTGGCCTGCGTGATGACGGCAAAGCTCCCACCAGCTACATCGCTGACACCACCACGGCCAACGCGCAGGTGCGTTCGCTGAGTGAAACGATCCGCCTGGATTCACGCACCAAGCTGCTGAATCCCAAGTGGTACGAAGGCATGCTCGATTCCGGCTACGAGGGTGTGCGAGAGGTGGCCAAGCGCCTCAACTTCACATTGGGTTGGAGTGCTACCAGCGGTGCCGTTGACAACTTCGTCTACGAAGAGGCCAACGAAACCTTCATCAATGATCCCGAGATGCGCAAGCGTCTGCTGGAACTCAACCCGAACAGCTTCCGTCAGATCGTGGGCACCCTGCTAGAGGTGCATGGCCGCGGATACTGGGAGACCTCGGATGAAAACATCGAGCAGCTTCAGGAGCTGTACCAGGAGGTTGAGGATCGGATTGAAGGTGTCGTCACCGACTGACGCCTCAGCTTCAATCGAAATCAAGGCCAGGGTTTATCGAACTCTGGCTTTTTTATTGGGAGTAGCGAGCTGGGGATACGACTATGCCAGCCCGACTTTGTGTTTCCAGTTCATGCAAATGCATTGATCGTTAGAGATCAGATCCCCATCGTTGTTGACTGTGGTGATGAACTGTCGTTCTGGGTTGAGGATGTGCAAGTTGTTGCGCCAGGCCGTATGCATCGCAGCATGTGCTTTTTTCTCGGTTTCTCGTTTGTCGGCATCGTCGAATTGAACTGTTTTCCCTTGTTGTGTTTCGCGGGATGCGTATTGTCTATAGTTTTGCTCGAAATCTGTGTATACAGTATTTACAACGATCGATTTAAATCTTTGGAAGAATGAATTTTTTAGGTAGCACGACATCATGAGGTCGCAAATTTTTGGATCTGATTTTCTGCTGCGTGGGGTTGGGACTTTTGTGAGTTTTTCAATTTCTTTCTGTTCTTTTTTCGTCGCTGCTGAGTGCCCAAGCCTGTGCACGACGTGCTTGAGGTCCAGTTGGATGAGTATGTTTTTTGGGGGATGTTGTTCTTTTGTGAGTTTGCGGATGTGCCTGCCTTGGAAATTGGCGCTGATTTTTATCGCTTCATCGTAATTATCGTTTTCTGTATGGGAGGATAATTGGCTCGTGTCTCTGAATTGTTGATGAAATTCTTCTCCAAACAGTCGTATTTCGAGTTCATGAGACGTCCTGATAATCGTTGACTTTCCTGCGCCGGTATACCCGGCGATGATGAAGCATGTTTGTAGATCTTGATTGATGTTACCTTGTTTTGATTGTCTTTTGGACTTCACCTTGCAAGCATTTGCCTTCTCTTTTCGAACTTAACATGACCTTAAACAAGGGTTTGTGGTTGTCGGTTTTGAGCGGTGTTCAGTGACACGTTGGGTTGAACTCTGCGTTCTTTGCTTGTTCGCTGACTTCTGACCTGGTGAAATTCACACCAGCCCACTGCTGGTAGTCGTTCAGTGTGCGTTGGTCTCCCAGCCCATAGTTGATGAGGTTGTCAACGTCTTCGGTTGTCGCTCTGAGCTTCTGTGGAGCGTGATGCAGGCTGTTCAGCAGGGTGTGCACCCGCACGAGGGAGAGTCGGTTCCGTTCAAACCAGTCGCTGTGATCGCCCCAGTGCGTGGCTGAGTGTTCTGCTGCTGTGCCTTGCGACTTGTAGAGATGAAAAAGCAGAAGACGATTCGGAGCGTAGATGTTGAAACCCGACGTCCACAGTCGTGCCGACATGGCAATCTCTTCGCCATAGAAGTAGAGCTCGGGGTCGTAGGGCACGTCGCTCACGATTGAGCCCGGGCCGAACAGGAATCCTCCGGCGATAAATGCCCCGGGGATGGGACGATCAGGTTGTTCTTCTGGCAGTTGGAATCGGCTGATGCCTCGCAGTTTGAGAATGCCGTAGGCATCGAAACCGGCGGCTGCCATCACAGGCAGGGTTGATGTCTGCAAACGACACGGCTGTTGAAAGCCATTCGGGTAAACACTGAGAACGGCGCGCTCATCGCTGCATTCCCTCCAGGTCGTCAGCAACAGGTCATCCCAGTGCTCCACGGCCCGCATGTGGCTGTCGATCTGCAGCAGAAAGTCTTCCCCGCCGTAAACACCCTGAGCCTGTCGTCGGGCCCAGCAGGCCCCGCGGCTGTCCGCTGCATCGAACCTGATGCACTTCAGGTGTGGATGATCCGGAAATGCGCTTGTTCCCCAGTGGGGCGGGTCATCAGTCGCCAGTTGCAGGCAGATGCCGAAGCGCAGGCGCTCTGGCTGGGTTGCGCGCTGAATCAGGTTGTGCAATGTCGCCGGGAGATCTGGATCCCTGTATGCCGCGATCTGAACAAAGATCGTGGAGCTCACCAGAGTGCAGCCGCCATGCGCAGCGTCTGGCTGATGGGGCCCACATCGTGCACCCGCAGTACGGCAGCACCCGCCTGGGCGCAGCGGCAGGCCACGGCAGCAGTTCCCCAGAGACGCGCTTTGGGTCTGGGTTCATCCAGTACCGCACCGATGAAGCGTTTGCGTGAAGGGCCGATCAGCACCGGTCGCGGCCCTGCAGTGAGTTGTTCCAAATCCTGCAGCAGCTGGAGGTTCTGCTCATGGGTCTTGGCAAAGCCGAGACCCGGATCCCAGATGATTTGGCTTTCATCAACGCCGGCTTGAATCGCAGCTTCACTGCGCTCCAGCAACGCTTCTTTCACATCTGCCACGACATCGGCATAGGTCGTGAGCTGATCCATGGTTTGGCTGTCGCCGCGGCTGTGCATCAGCACCACCGGACAGCCGGCATCAGCGACCACCCTCAGCAGATCGGGATCCCGACGGCCACCGCTTACATCATTGATCCAGTTGGCCCCTGCTTCCAGTGCCTTGGCGGCCACCGGCGCCAGAAACGTGTCGATGGAGATCAGTGCCTCTGGGCAGCGCTGCCGGATGCTCTTCAGCGCTGGCAGGAGCCTCCGCAACTCCTCTTCGGCGCCCACCTCCTCCGCTCCAGGTCGGGTGCTTTGCGCCCCGAGATCCAACACGTCCGCACCACGGCTCAGTTGCCGCTGAGCTTCAGCAAGGGCCAGTTCGCTCGCCAGAAATCTCCCTCCGTCACTGAAGGAATCCGGGGTGACGTTGATCACCCCCATCACGGCTGTGCGTTGGCCCCAACCCTGAGGCCAGCTGCCTGAATCAGGCCGCTTGGTAGTTGGCAATCCGTCCAAAGCTTTCGGGCTCCAAGGAAGCACCCCCCACCAGCACCCCGTCGATATCGCTCATGCCCATCAACTCATCAATGTTGCTGGGTTTGACGGAGCCGCCGTACTGAATCACCAGATCGGGGGAGCCCACCCAGCTACGGATCAGACCACAGATGCGGTTGGCTTCTTCGGCTGCGCAGGTCTTGCCTGTGCCAATCGCCCAGATCGGTTCGTAGGCCACCACCAGTTTCTCGGCATCGAGACCCTCCAGGCCCTGCTCGATCTGACGGCGGATCACCCGTTCAGCTTCGCCCCGCTCGCGCTGCTCATCGCTTTCGCCAACGCAAACGATCGGAATCAGACCGTTGGACTGTGAGGAGCGGGCCCGGTGGTTGATCTGTTCGTCGCTTTCACTGAAGTATTTCCGCGGTTCGCTGTGGCCCACGATCGTGTGGGTCACCCCGTGCTCCTTGAGCATGGCTGGGGAGATCTCCCCGGTGAAGGCTCCCTGGCCTTCCCAGTGCACGTTCTGGCTCGACAGGCAGACCCGGGAGTCCTGGCTGAGTTCCGCCATGGTCGACAGCGCCGTGAAGGGTGGTGCCAGCACCAGGTCGCGGTCGTCCGGGGTGTCAGCAATCAACGGCAGGAAGGCTTCCATGAACTCCCGCGACTGGGCACAGGTCATGTGCATCTTCCAGTTGCCAGCGATCACCGGTCTGCGCACGCCTTGCTTCCCCATGGAATGTGGCAGCCAACTTACGGCCCGGTCGCGTTTTCGCTGCCGACAACGGACTCCTCCCCAGCAAGCACAACCCGATCTCCCGCGGAAAGCTGACGTCCCCGCCGGGTTTCAACGCTTCCATTGACCTCCACTTCACCCATCTGGATGCGTTGCTTCGCTTCACCGCCGGTGGAGACCCAACCCTTCCATTTCAGGAACTGATCCAGCTTCATTGGGCAGAGTTTTGAGCTCACCATTGATACTGTTCCGCGATGCTGACCCCATCCCAGGCCGGTTTTCGCCGGCTGCTGCCGTTGCTTCGCCCCCACCTGCGGGAATTGCTCTGGGGGGGCTGCTGCATGGCGATTTACGTGGGCAGCTTTCCATTGCTCGTGCAGCTGGCCGGGGAGTTGTTTCCCGCGCTGGGGTCGGGTGATCTGGCTCGGGTGCTTCAGCTGATCGGGCTGGCGTTGCTGATCTTTGCTGTTCAGAAGATCGCCCAGTTCGGTCAGGACTCGCTTCTTGCCGGGCCTGCATTGCTGGTGAGCCAGGACTTACGGCGTGATCTGTTCCGCCGCCTGCAGACCGTGGAGCTGGGGGCACTGGAGAAGCTCTCGGCCGGTGATCTCACCTACCGCTTCACCGAAGACGCCGATCGCGTCAGCGAGGTGCTGTACAAGACCATCCATGACACGGTCCCCAGCGTTCTTCAGCTCGTTGCGGTGCTGGGGATGATGCTCTGGCTCGACTGGAAGCTGACGCTGGCCATCCTGCTGCTGGCACCGGTGATCGTCTGGCTGATCAGCCTGTTTGGTGCGCGCGTGATGGCGGCCACGGAACGCAGTCAGAAAAAGGTGAGTGAACTGGCCGGTTTGCTGGGTGAGGCCATTGAAGGTTTGCCCCTGGTGCGTGCTTTTGCCGCCGAACCCTGGTTGCAGGACCGTTTCGAGACGGAAATCGACCAACACCGGCAGGCACGTCACCGCACCTACAGCCTTGTGGCGCTCCAGCATCCGGTGGTGGGCATCATCGAAGTGGTGGGTCTGTTTGCCGTGCTGGCCCTCGGAGCCTGGCGAATCCAGACCGGTGATCTCAGCATTGCCGGGCTGAGCAGCTACCTGACGGGGCTGATCGTGCTGATCGATCCCATTGCCCACGTCACCAACAACTTCAACGAATTTCAGCAGGGTCAGGCATCACTGCGACGTCTGCGGGAGATCGAGCGAGAGCCCCAGGAGGCTGCGGATCCAGCTGAGGCGCAACCCATCGGTGCACTTCAGGGTGATCTGGTTTTTGATCAGGTGAGCTTTGGTTATGACCCAGCCCAGCCGGTGTTGCGTCAGCTGAATCTGCGGGTGGATGCGGGCCAGGTGCTGGCCATCGTTGGCCCCTCCGGTGCGGGTAAAAGCACCCTGCTGTCGCTTCTGCTCCGGTTCAACACGGCGCAACAGGGCGAGATCCGTCTCGACGGCACCGACATCAGCTTGATGCGCGCCCGTGAGCTGCGTCAGCAGGTGGCCCTGGTTCCGCAGCGCACAACCGTGTTTTCAGGAACCATTGCTGAAGCGATTCGGTTCGGCCGTCGTGCGACGGACGATGAGGTGCGCGACGCGGCGCGGTTGGCCAATGCGGATGATTTCATCCGCGCCTTGCCCGATGGGTATGACACCCAGCTCGAAGAACGGGGAACCAATGTTTCCGGTGGCCAGCTGCAGCGGATCGCCATAGCCCGGGCGGTGCTTGGCAACCCAGCGCTGTTGCTGCTGGATGAAGCCACCAGTGCCCTTGATGCTGAAGCCGAGGCGGCGGTGCAACTCGGACTGAAGCAGGCGATGAAGGGACGAACCGTGTTGGTGATCGCCCATCGTCTGGCCACGGTGCAGGAGGCTGATCGGATTGTTGTCCTCGAGAAAGGCGCTGTTGTCGATCGAGGAACCCACGACGACTTGATGCAGCGTGGTGGGCGTTACCGCGAATTGTGCGAACGGCAGTTCATTCGAGATCGGCAGAAGTCCTGAATCCCTCTACGATCTTGCCGCCGGTACACCGCCATCCCGGCGATGAACGATGACTGATTCCGCAGCCAACAACCCTGTCTTGACCTTTGAGGGCAAGCGCTACGACCTCAACACGCTTCCTGATGAGCTCAAGGAGCTTGTGCGTGGCATGCAGGTTGCCGATGCTCAACTGCGGATGCACGAAGACACCCTCAAGGTTCTGGCGGTGGGCCGTCAGAGCTTGGCGACTCAGCTCAATGAAAGGCTCAAGTCCATGACTCCGTTGCCCGATCAGGGTTGATTGGCTGCCAACAAAAAAAGGGGGGCTGTTGAGCCCCCCTTTTTTTAGTGCTCTTCGTTGTGCTCAGTCGCTGAAGCTGTAGGCCTTGGTGAGTTTGAACACAGTTCCGGACAGCAGGATCAAGGCCACGAGGTTGGGGAGAGCCATCAGACCGTTAAGCGTGTCGGCAATCGACCAGATCACGCCGCGGTCGCCGGCGACAGCACCAATCACGACCATAGCCACCCAAGTCAGACGAAAGGGCAGCACGGCGGAATCGCCGAATAGATAAGTGGTGCAGCGCTCGCCGTAGAAGCTCCAACCGAGAATGGTGGTAAAGGCGAAGACCACCAATCCCAGGGTCACCACCACACCGCTGCCGGAGATGCCGGCGTTGAAGGCAGCGATGGAGAGGTCTGCGCCGCTGAGCTTGTCGCCGGCTGCATCGAGGATCAGATTGGCTTTGGTGGTGATGATCACCAGGGCGGTCATCGTGCAGATGATCAGGGTGTCGATGAAGGTGCCCAGCATGGCCACCGTGCCCTGGCGCACGGGATCATCGGTTTTGGCGGCCGCGTGAGCGATCGGAGCGCTGCCCAGGCCCGCTTCATTGGAGAAGATGCCCCGCTTGAAGCCCATCAGCACCACCTGACCGAGGGCACCACCGGCTGCGGCTTGGCCGGAGAAGGCGTTGGAGAAAATCGTGGCGAAGGCTTCAGGCACGCTGCCCAGATTGGCCAGCAACACCAGAAGGCATGCAGCGATGTAGAGGATCGACATCAACGGAACAATGGCTGAGGCCGCCTGGGCGATGCGTTTGATGCCCCCGATCACGACAGCGAAAACTAGGGCTGCCAAAACGACTCCGGTCGCCAGCTTCGGGATGCCGATCAGGCTCAAGGCAGACGACACCTCAAAGGCCTGAACCCCATTGCCAATGCCGAAGCCCGCCAACATGCCGAAGAGGGCAAACAGGCCTGCCATCCAGCTCCAGCCGCTGCCGAGTCCGTTGCGGATGTAGTACATCGGCCCACCCACGTGGTTGCCCTCTCCATCGGTTTCGCGGAACTGAACCGCGAGCACCGCTTCGGCGTACTTGGTTGCGATGCCGAAGATCGCGATGATCCACATCCAAAAGACGGCACCAGGTCCACCAACGGCGATGGCTCCCGCCACACCGGCAATGTTTCCCGTGCCGATCGTGGCCGACAACGACGTCATCAGCGCTTGGAAGGGAGTGATCTCTCCTTCCGTTTGTGATGCAGCCGGCCGAAGCATCATCGAAATGCCATAGCCCAGCCGTTGCAGCGGCATGAACCGCAGGCCCACCATCAGAAGAATGCCCGTCGCGGCAATCAAAAGAACGGTGGGCCATCCCCAGACGATGCTGTTGATCGGGCCATTGATGGCCTGAATGGTCGACTCGACTCCGCCCATGCCTTTCAACAGGTTTGGGCGGATGGTCTCATAGCCGGCTTGCACCGGCAATCAACTCAGAGCGATTCGAGATCTTCAAAACGGAAGGTCTGGCTTCCGGCGGGGGTATCGCCATGGGCCTCGGTGGTCACAACCCGCTCGGTCAGCACCCAGGGGCCATCTCCAGGAAGAGCAGCGAAGCTGTCTTTGAAGCTGCTGCGGCCGCCCCGGGCTTCTCCCGTTGCCGGGTCGGCGTACTGACTGGTGTAGGTGTGGCTGAGGTAGCCCGCACCCGTGTCGGTCACATCGGTGGTGTAGATCGTCACGACGGTGCCGTGGATGTGGCGGTGAACCATGGTCACCACGTCATCTTTGATGCGGTACTTGTCCCCGGCTCCCTTGCCGCCGACGAGCACTTCAGTTCCCACTTCGTTGGTGTCACCGGCGGTGAAGGTGTTCTCACCGTGGGTCTGCTCGAAGCTGCGACGCACGCGATGGATCGCGACTTCCCAGAGCTGGGAATTCACCGCCTTGAGGATCTCTTCGTTTTCAATGCCGTCCACCTTGGCTTTGAGATCGGCACCGATCTCAAACTTGCCCTCGACCCGTTGATCGCCCTGTTGCCAGATGCAGCGGCCGCGATAGCCGGAGAATCCAGGCTCCCAGGTGTAGCGGTTCTCGTAGGCGCGACGGAAGTCATCACGCAGGTCGCTTCCAGGCTTGACGGGAACGGAGGCTGTCACAGCGTTGAGGTGGCTCCCGCAACCCTACCGGTGGCCTAACGCTGCATGGCGTGTACGTCCTGCAAGGCATGGATGCTGAGCCTCGGCTGTTGCTGGAGCGCTGAGATTGCCTCCACCGCTGCCCGTGCTCCCGCGAGGGTCGTCACCGTTGGAACGGCGTAATCGAGCGCTGCCCGACGCAGGTATTTGTCGTCATGAGCAGCTTGGCGGCCAATCGGTGTGTTGATCACCAACTGCACCTGATTGGAGCGGATCTGATCCTCGATGTTGGGGCGCCCCTCGTGCACCTTGAGCACCGATTGCACCTTCAATCCCGCGTTGGCGAGCGCCTGAGCTGTGCCTGATGTGGCCGTCACATCGAACCCGAGTTCGATCAGCCGAGCGGCGATGGGCACCAGCGCCTGTTTGTCGCGGTCGTGGGTGGAGAGGAACACCGTCCCCTGGGTGGGCAGCGCTTCTCCAGCACCGAGCTCAGCCTTGGCATAGGCCATGCCGAAACTGTCCGCGGATCCCATCACTTCTCCCGTGGAGCGCATTTCCGGCCCCAGCACCGTGTCGGCCCCCGGGAAGCGCCGGAACGGCAGAACTGCCTCCTTGATCGACTGAAGCGGCGGCTTCGGCTCGCTGGCCATGCCGATCTCGGCCAGGGTTTCGCCCGCCATCAGTCGGGTTGCCAGGCGAGCGAGAGGTTGACCTGTGGCCTTGGCGACGAAGGGGACCGTCCTGGAGGCGCGGGGGTTGGCTTCGATGATGTAAACCACTTCCGAGCCATCAGTGTTGCGCTGCACGGCGAACTGGAGGTTGATCAGACCCCGCACCTCGAGCGTTTGCGCCAGGGAGCGACTCCACTCGCGAATCGTGTTCAGTGCCGTCTCGCCGAGGGAAACCGACGGCAAGCAGCAGGCCGAGTCGCCGGAATGGATTCCCGCCGGTTCGATGTGCTCCATCAGCCCACCCACGATCACAGCACCGGTGTGATCGCAGAGGGCGTCCACGTCCACCTCAACAGCGTTTTCGAGGTACTGGTCAATCAGCACCGGATGGTCGGGCTCCACCTGGACGGCTTCGCGCATGTAGCGGTTGAGTTCCTCTTCGTCGAACACCACTTCCATGGCCCGTCCGCCCAGGACGTAAGAGGGACGCACGACGACCGGGTAGCCCACTCGTGTGGCCACGGCCCGTGCTTCCTCTTCGCTGCGTGCCAAGCCGTTGCGGGGTTGGCGGATGTTCAGATCGCGGAGGATGGCTTCGAACTGCTCGCGGTCCTCGGCCCGGTCGATCGATTCAGGGGAGGTGCCCCAGATGCTGGTGCCTGTGGCGCGCCCCTCATCGCTGTCCAGCCAGCGCAGCAGAGGAATGGCGAGTTTCAGAGGCGTTTGTCCACCGAATTGGACCACCACGCCATCGGGACGCTCCGCTTCGATCACATTTAGAACGTCCTCCAGGGTGAGCGGTTCGAAGTAGAGGCTGTCGCTGGTGTCGTAGTCGGTGGACACCGTTTCCGGATTGCTGTTCACCATCACCGTGGTGATCCCTTGATCCTGCCCGGCAAAGGAGGCATGGCAGCAGCAGTAGTCGAATTCGATGCCCTGCCCGATTCGGTTGGGTCCACCGCCGAGGATCATCATCTTGCGGCCGTCCTCACGACGACTCACCTCGGATGAAGCGGGAAGGGGCTTGAGGGATCCGTCGGCCTGCAGGGTCTGCAAGGGACGCTCGTAGGTCGAGTAGTGATAAGGAGTGGAGGAAGCGAACTCCGCTGCGCAGGTGTCGACGGTTTTGAAGACGGCGCGAACATCGAGCTGATGGCGCCGCTGACGCACCGACAATTCGTCGCTTTTGGTGTGCCAGGCGATCTGTCGGTCTGAAAAACCCAGCTGCTTGGCCTCAAACAAGCTGTCGGCATCTAGCTGATCCAGGCTTGTGCCCTTGATCAGCCTGGCCTCCGCCTCAATGATCCGCCGCAGTTTGGCCAGGAACCAGGGATCAATTCTGCTGATCCGATGAATCTCCTCATTGCTGCGTCCGCGCACCATCGCCGTTCGCACGCTGAGGATGCGCTCCGGAGAGGGGGTCCTCAGCTGACGATCCAGCTCAGCATCCGTGAGTTCCGGTTCCTCCCGGTCGCCTCCCCAGCCCGAGAATCCGGTTTCCAGGGAACGCATGGCTTTCTGGAACGACTCTTCGAAACAACGGCCGATGGCCATCGCTTCCCCCACCGATTTCATTGAGGTGGTGAGCACCGCCGGACTGCCTCGGAATTTTTCGAAGGCGAAGCGTGGAATTTTGGTGACGACGTAATCGATCGTCGGTTCGAAGCAGGCAGGCGTCTTGCCGGTGATGTCGTTGAGGATTTCGTCGAGGGTGTAACCGACGGCGAGGCGAGCGGCGATCTTGGCGATCGGGAAGCCGGTGGCCTTGCTGGCCAAGGCCGACGATCGGCTCACCCTGGGATTCATCTCGATCACCACGACGTCGCCGTTGTCGGGATTGATCGCGAACTGGATGTTGCTGCCGCCCGTCGCGACACCGATCTCCCGAATGATGGCGATCGATTGGTCCCGCAACCGTTGGTATTCCCGGTCCGTGAGGGTCTGGGCTGGAGCCACCGTGATCGAATCCCCGGTGTGCACCCCCATGGGGTCGAGGTTTTCGATGCTGCAGACGATCACGACGTTGTCCGCCAGATCACGCATCACCTCAAGCTCGAATTCCTTCCAGCCCAGAAGCGATTGCTCGATCAGAATCTGAGATACCGGACTCGCTTCAAGCCCGCTCTTGCAGATTGCTGCGTATTCCTCGGGGTTGTAGGCAATGCCCCCGCCACTTCCCCCCAGCGTGAAGGCGGGCCGGATGATCCGGGGGAAGCTTCCGATCGCGGCCCCGACGGCTTCAGCTTCTTCTTGAGATGAGGCGATGCCCGAAGGGCAGACCTTCACCCCGATGCGCTCCATGGCCTGCTTGAACAGCAGACGGTCTTCCGCCTTCTGGATCGCTTTGAGATCGGCACCGATCAACTCAACGCCAAAGCGTTCGAGGGTGCCGTTTTCCGCCAGGGTGACCGCCAGGTTGAGGGCGGTCTGCCCGCCCATGGTCGGCAGCAGGGCATCCGGGCGCTCCTGCTCGATCACCCGGGTCACCACGTCCGGCGTGAGCGGCTCGATGTAGGTGCGGTCAGCCATCTCCGGGTCGGTCATGATCGACGCCGGGTTGGAGTTGATCAGGATGACTTCATATCCCTCGGCTCTGAGGGCCTTGCAGGCCTGGGTTCCGGAGTAATCGAACTCACAGGCCTGGCCGATCACGATCGGACCAGATCCCAGCAGGAGAATGCGACGCAGATCAGACCGCCTCGGCATGGGAAATCGTCCTTGGCCAAACAGATCAAGCCTCTCACGCGGCCTCGCCCCAACCGGGGGACTTGGCCTCGCTACGGTGAAGGGAGATCAGCACCAGAGTTGCAATGAGTGAGCTCCAGCGCCTGAAGGGGCTGCTGCCACCGGAAATGCAGAGCTGGGTGTTTGTGGAATCAGCTGCTGCAGTCGATCCTCCATTGATCACCCTTGAGGAAATCGGTCGAGATGAAGTGGAGATCCAGGTGGATCTCGACGAATGGGACGCCTTGGCGTTGGATCACCGAAATTTGCTGTTCTGGCATGAAGTTGGTCGGATCCAGAACGACACGATTCCCCGGGACGGTTGGGAGATGGCTGCTCTGGCCATCGGTCTCGGCGGTGCCATCGGTGAATTGTGGGTTCAGGACGGCCTGCTGCTGTTGATGGCCCTCGGCCTGTCCGGTTTTGCGGGGTATCGGCTTTACCTGAAAAACAATTCCGAAAAACGCCTGCAGGACGCCATCAGTGCCGACGAGCGTGCGATTGATCTGGCCTGCCGATTTGGCTACAGCGTGCCGAACGCCTATCGCAGTCTTGGGGGCGCGTTGAAGGAGCTGGTCGAAAAGACCCGCAAAAAGCGCCGCCGCAGCTACTACGAAGACCGGCTGGAGGCGCTGCGCAAGAGTGCCAGCAAGGCCAGAGCTGAAATGGCCCAACAGGAGGGCTCACGCAGCTCCGTTACCAGCGAGAACGTTTATGGATAGCGAAAAGCTTGCTGAACTGGTGGCCGATGCCTGCGATGACCGCAAGGCCACCGACATCCGTCTGATTCGTGTGGATGAGGTGTCCAGCCTGGCGGATTGGATGGTGATCGCCGGCGGCCAGTCCGACGTTCAGGTGCGTGCCATTGCCCGGTCGGTCGAAGACCGTCTGGAGACAGAGGCAGACCTGCTTCCCTTGCGCAAGGAAGGGTTGAATGAGGGGCGCTGGGCGCTTCTTGATTACGGGGACGTGATCGTTCACGTGCTGATGCCCGATGAGCGCGGTTACTACGACCTTGAGGCGTTCTGGAGTCACGGCGAAAGCCGAACCTTCTTACCGTCAGTGAAGTAGCCGCTTGATCCATGCCAGAAGCGGTGTCTTGCCCCGTTCCACCGGAGCAGCGGCCTCTTGAGGAGTTTCAACAGCTCTGCGAGTCGTGGTTCTTCTCCTGGCCAGCGGGTCAGGAACCTCGCCTGAGTCAACGCCTTGTGGGCTTCTGGCTGCTCATGCTGCCGGTGTGCAGCCTGATCGCTAGTGGGAGCTGGACCCTGAAGCAGGATCCTCCCCGGCTCCTGGCCGCAGCCGCTGTGGCCGCTCTTGTGCTTCCCCTGCTGTTGCTGGTTCGGCAATGGCTGGGCTGGACCTACGTCATGCAGCGGCTTCTGCGTGAGTCCGTCGACTACGAGGAATCCGGTTGGTACGACGGGCAGACCTGGGAAAAGCCTCTGTCTTGGCGGGAACGTGACATGCTGGTGGCCCGGCATGAGGTTCGTCCGATCCTGGGTCGTCTGGGACGGGCCATGGCCACCTCAGCGGGTTTGATGCTGGCCGGTGCCAGTCTCTGTCAGGCTCTCTGAACCAATCGGGGTTCCGATGACTTTGCCCTCGGGCTTCAGCCCTGCAGCCCGGTCCGGGTCAGCCCCACTTGAGGTCTGCTTGCGGCGTGGATCGATCACGGAATCGGTGCACCGTGTTCATGCCGTGGTCTGTGATGGCCGAGGAAGGGTGCTGATGTCGGCAGGAAATCCCGGCATGGAAAGCTTCATTCGTTCGGCACTGAAGCCTTTTCAGGCCCTGCCGTTTCTCAGCAGTGGTACCGCCGACCAGCTGGATGTTGATGAACGGGGCATCGCCATCAGTTGCGCGTCCCATGCGGGCACCAATGCTCACGCCCGGGAAGCCTTCCGGTTGCTCTGGAAAGCGGAGTTGGACAGCGCATCACTTCAATGCCCTGTGCCGAATGGGGCTGACAGTCCGCTTCAGCACAACTGTTCCGGCAAGCACGCTGCCTTCCTGGCCACCAGCCGAAAGATGGGCTGGCCGATCGAGACCTATCTCCAGCAAGACCACCCGCTGCAGGTCGAAGTGAACCGCAGGGTCGCTGAACTGATCGGCTTGCCTGCTGAGGAATTGGTTGCCGAACGGGATGACTGTGGCGCTCCCACCCTGGTGTTGCAGTTGGCGCAGATGGCCTTGCTCTATGCCCATCTCGGTGCTTCACAACATGCCGAACTCGAGCAGATCAGTCGGGCGATGCTGAGTCATCCCGACCTTGTGGCCGGTGAAGGTCGTTTCGACACCGAGCTGATGCGGCGCAGCCACGGTCAGGTCTTGAGCAAGGGCGGTGCAGAGGGCATTCAATGTCTCAGCCGTGTTGGTGAAGGTCTCGGAGTAGCCATCAAGGTCGAAGACGGCTCCCGTCGTGCCAAGCAAGCGGTTGCCCTGCACCTGTTGCGTCAGCTCGAGTGGCTCACACCCATGGGGCTTGACGAGCTCGATGAGCAGGTGCTGGTCGTGAACCCGAGCGTCAAGCTCAGCGTGTCCGGTGCCTTGCAGTCGTGACTTTGCTGTCACCTGCGACACCGACATGTATGATTTTTGGGTCGCCGCGGGGTAGAGCAGTCTGGTAGCTCGTCGGGCTCATAACCCGAAGGTCGGGAGTTCAAATCTCCCCCCCGCCACCAATTCTGATTGAATCAACGATCTCCCTTCTGGGAGATTTTTTTTGTCTGTCGTACCTCCATGAGCAGTCGCTCCATGAACTGCGATGGCCCCTGGGACGCCATTGTTGTTGGCTCGGGAGCGAGTGGCGGCGTAGCCGCCATGACCCTGGCTGAAGCAGGAGCACGAGTGCTTGTGGTGGAGGCAGGACCTGACCTCAACAGCACGCAGGCCTTCGGGGCTGAACCGGGAAATCTGCTGCGCCGGATCGTGGGCCTGACCAGCGGCAGCCATCGCCAGCAGTCCCAGCATCCCGGCTACTGGAAAGCCAACCCTCGTCTGTATGCCGACGAGCGTCTGCATCCCTATGAGCACCCGGCGGATCAGCCGTTTCTGTGGACGCGAGGCCTGCAGGTTGGCGGCCGCAGTCTCACCTGGGGTGGTATCACCCTGCGTCTCTCGGATGAGGATCTGGGCGGTGTGGATGTGGAGGGTGAACAGGTCCGTTGGCCGTTACGCAGCGGTGAGCTGACACCGCACTACGCCGAACTGGAGCGCTGGCTGGGCGTTCATGGTGGGCGCGATGGTTTGCAGCATCTGCCGGACGGTGAAACGCAACCGGCTCTGGCAGCGACGCCCGCGGAACAGCGTTTTGCTGAAGCTGTGCGGCAACGGTTGGGCTATCCCGTGATTCCCTCAAGGGGGTTTGGTCCGGCGCCGCAGGGAGAGGATCCTGCCTGGCCCCGCTCCAGCAGTCGTGGCAGCAGCCTTCCTCGCGCCATGGCCACAGGACGCACCCAGCTGCTCTCTGCGCATCTGGTGGAGCATCTGTTGATGGATGCCGCTGGAGATAAAGCCGTTGGTGTGGTTGCCGTTGACCAATCCAATGGCAACCGCAGGGAGTTGAAGGCGGATCTCGTCGTCCTGGCTGCTTCCACGATTCAGACCGTCTCCATCCTGTTGCGCTCCCGTCGTGGGGAGCAGAGCAACGGTCTGGACGACCCTTCAGGACGACTGGGCACACGCTTGATGGACCATGTCTCCACATCGCAGTTTTTTGCCTTCCCCGAGAATGTTCAGGGGGATCAGCCCATGCTCACGGGGGCTGGAAGTTTTTTTGTTCCGTTTGGCCGACACCTGCCATCGGCTGATTTTCAGGGCGGCTATGGCCTCTGGGGTGGCATTGGACGGTTTGATCCGCCGCGATGGTTACGGCGTCGCCCTTCAAGCATCACCGGGTTCCTGATAGGTCATGGCGAAGTTCTTCCCAGGGCTGACAACAGGGTGACCCTGAGTGAGCGCACGGATCGCTGGGGCGTGCGTGTTCCCTCGATTGCCTGCCGTTGGAGCAGCAATGAACTGGCCATGGTGAGGCACATGCGCGCCTCGATCCAGGCCTGCATTGCCGCCGCCGGAGGCGAAGCCAAATCGATCAAAGACCTCTTTCACCTCCCCTTGGTTGAACCTTTCCTGGAGGGTGCTGTCGCTCTTTCTGAAGGTGCAGCCCCCCCGGGGTATTACATCCATGAGGTGGGAGGGGCTGCGATGGGGGGAAGCGAGACCAGCAGCGTCGTTGATTCCTCCAACCGTCTTTGGCGTGCGCCCAACGTTCTTGTGGTGGATGGCGCCTGTTGGCCGACGTCGGCCTGGCAGAGCCCAACGCTCACGATGATGGCCTTGAGCCGTCGGGCCTGCCTGCTGGCCCTCAGTGGTCGGGGCGGATGAACAGATCGTCGAGATAGCGCTCGGTCACGGCGCGGTCGTCACAGCCGTTCTGAAACAGGAAGTGGGCAAGAGCAGAACTCATCACGCGGTATTGGTCCCAGGTGGGGTGCTCCCCGATGAAATCCTTCATGCCTCGATACAGCACCTCGGGAATTTCCGTCTCAAGACTCACGTAGCTGGCTTTTGAAGCAGTACCGCGCTCCGTGGTTCCCATTTCATGGCATCGCTCGAGGTGATTTCGATCCATTCCGCCAGCTTGTCCCTGTCCAACGCCCACCAAGAAAGCCACACAACCGGCGCTTGCGTCAAAGCCGTCAGCATTTGTTGAATTGCGGGTGAGACGAGATGAGACAGCAGTCTATGACTGGGTTTGAGAGTATGGGAAGTGACGAGGTGCGGTTGCTCTAGGTCGAATAGACGGTCTGTCAACCCGGCGGAACGATTCTCTCGGAAATTCACAGGTTGACCGTCACAGCCGGCAAGCCAACGTCAGCCTGTGGAAAACTCCGTTGTTTTTTGGGGAAAAAGAGGGTGAACCTTGGCGGAGCAATTTCAATAAGAAAACCTGATCTTTGCTTCGTCGCTGCTGTCGCTTTCGAGAACCGTGTCATCGGCGACAAGCCAGCTGCAGGTTCTCTTTGGATCCATGGAATCAATCTTTAGGAGCCCCGTTGTTGCGCTTCAACGTGGTAGGCCCCAGGGGATGGTCGGCATGGGGATAAGGGGGGTGATGGTGGTCATGGCTGTGGTCCGACCCATGGCTGTGGTCTGAAGGGTGGCTGTGGTCATGGCCAATCGGGATGCCGTCGGGTTGGCAGGCACCCGTGCATTCCAATTCGCAAAGCGTGCAGCTTTCCGCAAGGCCTTCCACATGGTGGTGGTGGCTTTCCTGGGCGCGTCCCACGTCCTGTTCGAAGCCCAGCACCTGGGCGCGGTACTTGCAGAGCGAGCAGTTCATGGCGGTGTCCCCCCGCAACACCTCCTCGACCCGTTCTTTGAAGGTGTCCACTACCAGGGTGTGGTCGCCCAGATAGCCCGCAGAGAGAAACTCCACCTCGGGATGATCGGCAGCCACCAGCTCGGTGTGTTGGCGGATTCGGCTCACCAGAACCCCTGAAAAGAGGAAATAGGGCACAACCACCATCCGGCGGAAGCCCAGTTTCACGGCGTGACGCAGCCCCGGCTCCACCAGGGGGAAGGTCACGCCCGAATACACCGTTTCTCCCCAGCCGAAACCAAATCCTTCCACTAGCAACCGCGTCACCTTGGCCACGTTGGAGTTGGCGTCTGGATCCGAGGAGCCTCGACCCACCACCACCAGCAGGGTTTCGGCCAGGGGAACGTCATGCTTCGCCGCATCCAGGCACTCCTGAACGCGAGCCCCGGCGGCCGACACCATCAACCGGTCCACCCCCAGCTCCCGGCCGTAATCGATCGGTAACCCCGTTTCGGTCGTGTACGTGTTCAGAACGGAGGGGATGTCGTTCTTGGCATGCCCCGCTGCGAAAAGCATGGCGGGAATGGCCAGCACCTTGGTGACGCCTTTCTCGCGGAGCGCTTCAAGACCATCCCGAATGATGGGACGGGCAAATTCCAGGTAGCCGTGTTCCACCGGCATCGGGGCCAGCCGAGGCCGCAGGGCGTCCACCATCTGGGCGAACTCTTCAACAGCCAGTCGGTTGCGACTCCCGTGGCCGCAGATCAGAACGCCAAGACGCTCGTTGCCGGTTTCCGCTTGCTGTTCGGCCAAAAGGTCGCTCTGCTGTTCCAATGGTTTGACGATATCGGTCGCATCGCAATGGATTCAGACCGTCCCGTTTTCTTCAATGCGCAGGCGGCTGATGCGAGGCGATCCGGTCTGGTCTCCCCTCGACCAGCGGAGTTGGCGGAGTTGGTTCAGAACTGGTCCGGTCCCCGGCCGCTGCGTCTCTGTGGCGGGGGCACCACATCTCGGGCCGCCGTGGCCGACCACTGGACCCTGGATCTGCAAACCCATTTCCAAAGTGTGGAGTGGCAACCCGCGGATCAGTCGGTCTGGATTGGCGCGGGCTGCCGCATGGGAGACGTGCTGGAGGTCTTGCTTCCCCACGGCCGAACCGTGGCGGCTGGTTTGTCGGGTCTGCCTGGGCTTGGCTATGTGCTCACGGGTGGTATGGGACCGCTGAGCCGGCAGGTGGGGCTTGCTGTGGATCAAGTGCTCGAGATCCATGGGGTCTGGGGTGATGGCAGCCCCTTTGCTCTGTCTCGGGTTGAGGATGCCGGTTCGCTGGAGTGGAGAGGTCTCTGCGGAGCAGCCCCGTTTCTGGGGGTGGTGAGCGCGCTGCGCATGGCCACCCAGCCGCTCCTGCCGCTGTGGGTGGAGCAATGCGTGGTGGCTCCGGATCAACTGCCTGAACTCATGCTCATGGCCGAAGCGTCAAACGCCAGCACCAGTCTGCAGTGGCATTGGGAGAGGGCTGACGCGGTGCAGTTGCTCCGGATTGCCGATGCCCCCTGGACCGGTGCGCAGAAGATTGAAGGCTTGCACCAGCTCCCACCCTTGCGGGGATCGGCTCCGATGCCTTCGCGATCTCACACGGAGGTGGTTGGCTTGCTGGGGCCGGCAGCTGCTGAGCTCTGGGGGGTCGTGATGCCGGATTTATGCCGTTTGCTGCAGCATCGTCCTCATCCCTTCTGCAGCCTGGCCTGTCAGCAGCTGGGGGCGGCAACGCAACAGGTTGCCGCGGAGGCCAGCTCGTTCGTGCATCGCACTGCCGAGTGGAAGCCCTGGATCACCGCCGCCTGGACTCCTGGAGATGCCCTGGGCCAGAGACGCAGTCTTGCTTGGTTGGAGGGGGTCTGGCAGGTTCTTCAGTCGGTCTGCCCTGGTGTGCATCTGGCGCAGTTTCATGACCATCTGCCCTTCCATCACAAGGAGTTGGAGGCGGCGTTCGGCCCCTGGTTGCCCGAGTTGCGAAAGCTGAAACAGCGCTTGGATCCAGCAGGCACCCTGCCGACGCTCTGATTTACGGTCGCTCCTAATCGGCATCCTTTGATGGCCAAACGATCCAGCCCAACCCTGGTGAATCAGTGGTTGGCCAACCCCAGCAAAGATCTGCTCTCGGGTCTGGTGGTGGCTTTCGCGATGATTCCCGAGGCCATTGCCTTCTCGGGGATCGCTGGGGTGGACCCCAAAGTGGGCCTGTTCGGAGCCTTCTGCCTGTCGCTGACCATCGCCGTCGTGGGTGGTCGCATGGCCATGATCACCTCAGCCACGGGCTCCACCGCCCTGCTGATGACAGGCCTTGTGGCCACCGGTGAAGCCCGGGGACCAGGCCTGGGGGTCCAGTACCTGATGGTGGCGGGGCTGGTGACGGGGCTGCTGCAGATCCTCTGGGGGTATCTGCGTCTTGCGTATCAGATGCGCTTTGTTCCCCAAGGGGTGCTGAGCGGCTTCGTTAATGCGCTGGCCTTGCTGATTTTTCAGGCCCAGCTGCCCCAGCTCGGTTTCAACCTGCACGCTGGAGATGGTGACCATGGGGCCTCGTCGTTGCTCCCCCACGGGGGCCAGATCCCCGTCGTCTGGGGCTTGGTCCTGCTGGGCCTGGTGATCATCTACGGCCTTCCCCGGATCACCCGGGTGGTGCCTTCACAGCTGGTGGCCATCATCGTGTTGACCGCGATCAGCGTGGGATTCAGCTTCGACATCCCCACGGTCAGCAGCCTCGGCACCCTTCCTGCAGGTCTGCCCTCCTTCAGCCTTCCCTTTGGTGAAGGGGGTGTTCCCTTCAGTCTGGACACCCTTGGCTTGGTGCTTCCCACCGCCTTGGCCATCTCTTTGGTGGGTCTGATGGAAACCTTCCTGACCCAGGACATCCTCGACGACAAGACCGACACCACCACCAACAAAAACGTTGAGGCCCGGGGCCAGGGCATCGCCAACATCGTTTCCTCCCTGTTCGGTGGCATGGCCGGTTGTGCCCTGGTGGGTCAGTCCGTGATGAATGTGGACAACGGCGGCCGCACTCGACTGTCCACCCTGTTCTCGGGGGTGAGCCTGCTGGCGATGATCCTGCTGGCTGGGCCCTGGCTCAAGCAAATTCCGATGGCGGCTTTGGTGGCCGTGATGATCAGCATTGCTGTCAGCACTGCTGACATCAACGGTCTGCGCAACCTGCGTCGCATCCCCAAGAGCGACACCTCGGTGATGCTGATGACCTTTGCCGTCACCATGCTCACCACCCCGCACAACCTCGCCCTTGGCGTGTTGGCAGGCGTGGCGCTGGCAGGAATTCTTTTCAGTCGCAAGGTGGCCAAGGTGATTCAGGTGGAGGCCGTCGAGATCAGCGATCAGGAGCGGTTGTACCGGGTGCAGGGGCAGCTGTTTTTTGTCAGCAAGGTGTACTTCCTCCAGGGATTTGATCTTCACGACCATCCCGAGCGCATCACGGTTGACCTCTCCCAAGCCCACATCTGGGACCAGAGCGGCGTGGCTGCGCTGGATCAGGTCATCCGCAAATACCGCAGCGGTGGATCTGTTGTCAGCGTGATTGGCCTGAACGAGGAAAGCCTTGATCTGTTCGAGCGGATCGGTGGTCAGGAATCAGCCCATGCATGAGCCTCGGCTTGGTTGGCAAGACAGGCCCTGAGGTCTTGGCGCATCGCCATGAGCCGCTGCTAGATCTGCAAGTCCTCAGGGTTGGTCTCGACATACCGCTCGGTGACGTCGTTGCTGATGCTCATCAACAGGCAAAGGGTTTGAACATCACCGCCAGCCCGCTGCTGAGCACTCTCTAGAAGGAAGCCCAACAGCGCCATCTTATTGTTGTAGGTCCCACGGTCGTGCTCGTCCCCCGCGACAGCACAGGGAGTCGCGCTTCCAGCGATCAGTCCGGCCAAAAGGCAGGCCCAGACCTTCATTGCAGCCAGGCTGACTGCCGTGAACGTAGGTCGGATGTGGGGGATGTGCTGGGGATCTGGGACAATCCCACCCGATCCGTACCAATGCTGATGTTCCGATCCAGTTCACGTGTTCTGATCGTTGCGTTGGCCGGGTTGTCCTCATTCCTGGCGTCCTGCGCGTCACTGGACAGCGCAGCTGGCTCGCGTCTGGATCTGGTCAAAGCGCGTGGTGAGGTGCTTTGTGGGGTGAGCGGCAAGATTCCAGGCTTCAGTTTTCTCAGTCCTGATGGTCGTTACACCGGCCTGGATGTCGACATCTGCCGTGCCATGGCTGCCGCTTTCGTTGGTGATGCCGAGAAGGTTCAATACCGGCCTTTAACCGCGCCCGAGCGGTTCACGGCCTTGCGATCGGGCGAGATCGATCTGCTGTCTCGCAACACCACCCACACCCTCAGCCGCGATGCGGTGGGGGGCAATGGGCTGCGCTTTGGACCTGTTGTGTTCCATGACGGACAGGGCTTGATGGTGAATGCCGCCAGCGGAGTGCGTTCGCTGGCTGACTTGAGCGGCAAGTCCATTTGCGTGGGATCGGGCACCACAACCGAGCAAAACCTCAACGACGCCTTCGCCTCCGAGGGGCTTCCCTACACACCGATCAAATATCAAGATCTCAATCAGGTGGTGGGCGGCTACCTCCAGGGGCGCTGCGCAGCCATGACGTCTGATCGCTCGCAACTGGCGGCGGCACGCTCAGGGTTCAGTGATCCCCAGGCGCATCAGATCCTCGACGACCGGATCAGCAAGGAGCCTCTGGCTCCAGCTGTGGTGGGTGGGGATCAGCCCATGGGTGATGCCATGACCTGGGTGATCAACGCTCTGATCGAAGCCGAGGAACGGGGCATCACCCAAGCCAATGTTGATGCGGTGGTGAAGCAAGCCTCAGCCGACCCCTCCCAGACCGCTCTGCGGCGTTTCCTGGGGGTGGACCCAGGTCTGGGTCGCAAACTCGGACTCGCCGATGACTTTGTTGTTCAGGTGATCCGTGCCACCGGCAATTACGGCGAGATCTACAACCGCCATCTCGGACCCGACAGTGCCGTGGCGATTCCCCGGGGGGCGAACCGGCTGTCCGGTGAAGGTGGTTTGATGATTTCCCCACCGTTCACCTGATGCGGCAGCGTCGTCTCCTGGTTCAGGTTGCTGTCGCCGCCGTACTGCTGGGCCTTGTGGCTCTGCTGGTTAACAATCTGGCGGTCAACCTGATTCGAACGGGCTTGGGACTGGGTTTTGGCTGGCTGGGCCGACCCGCTGGTTTTGCTCTGGCGGAAACACCTCTCCCCTATGCCCCATCTGATAGCTACCTCTGGGCCCTGACCATTGGTTGGCTGAACAGCCTCAAGGTGATCGCGGCTGGCCTGGTCTTGGCCACTGGCCTGGGTGTGGCTGCCGGTGCAGCCCGCGGTAGCAACAACCGTCTGCTGCGCAGCCTGGCCGGAAGCTACGTGGCCTTGATTCGTCAGATTCCTCTGCTGCTGCAGTTGCTGTTCTGGTATTTCGTTGCCTTCCTTGGCCTTCCCTCGGTGCCGATCGGTGGGTTGATCCGGCTTTCGAATCAGGGCATTCAGCTGTTGGGCCTGAACCTCAGCGTTGAATTTTGTGCGGTTCTTGTGGGGCTCACGGTGTTCACGGGTGCATCGATTGCCGAGATCGTGCGCGGTGGCATCAATGCGGTGCCGCGGGGCCAGTGGGAGGCCTTCCGCAGCCTTGGGCTTGGAGAAGGGCTTGGGCTGCGTCGGATTGTGTTGCCTCAGGCCCTGCCGGCGATTCTTCCTGCGCTCACGAGCCAGTACCTCAATCTCGCCAAGAACAGCACCCTGGCCATTGCCGTGGGCTACGCCGATCTCTACGCCGTCAGTGACACCACCATCACCCAAACCGGCCGCGCCATTGAGGGCTTCCTGCTGTTGTTGCTCAGCTTTCTGCTTCTCAATTTGTTGATCAGCGGCGGCATGGCTGCCTTGAACCGTGCCGTGCTGGGTCGTCTGAACAGGAGCCGCTGATGAACCGTTGGTTGGATCGCGGGATCACCCTGCTGCTGCTGGTTCTGCTCGGATGGGCTGGCTGGTCCATGCTGCATTGGCTGCTGGTGGCAGCCGACTGGTCTGTGGTGACCACCAATCTCCCGCTGTATGCGGTGGGCAGTTTCCCTGCGGATCAACGCTGGCGTCCGTTGCTGTGGATGGCAGCACTGATCACGCTGACGCTGCTGACCCTCACTGGTCCGAAGCGTGGCTGGGTTCGCCGTTGGTTGCCGTTGGTCTGGATCGCGATGGCACCGCTGGGGCTCTGGCTGTTGGCCGGAGGTTTGGGTCTGCTGCCGGTGGGGACGCGCAGTTGGGGTGGTCTGACACTCACGCTGCTGCTCACGGGAGGCAGTGGAGCTTTGGCGCTTCCGTTGGGGATCCTCCTGGCCCTCGGCCGGCGCAGTGAGCTGCCGGTGCTGCGTTGGAGCAGCGCCGCCTACATCGAGTTGATGCGGGCTGTGCCCTTGATTGCGGTTCTGTTCTTTGGACAACTGCTGATCCCGTTATTCCTGCCGCCAGGCCTTGAGATCAATCGGGTTCTGCGGGCGGTTGTGGCCTTCGCCTTGTTTGCAGCGGCCTACATCGCAGAGGATGTGCGCGGTGGTCTGCAGGCGATTCCGCCCACCCAGCGGGAAGCTGCAGCTGTGCTCGGGCTGTCGCCACGCCAAGTGCTGCAACTGGTGGTGCTGCCTCAGGCGCTGCGGGTTGCACTTCCATCGCTCACCAATCAGGCGGTGGGTCTGCTGCAAAACACAAGCCTGATGGCCATTCTCGGTTTGGTGGAATTGCTGGGCATCAGCCGCAGCCTCTTGGCGAATCCGGCTTTCATCGGCCGTTATCTGGAGGTCTACCTCTGGCTTGCTGCGGTTTACTGGCTGGCGTGTACCGCCATGGCGCTGCTGGCCCGCCACCTGGAAGTTCAGCTTGACCCTGCCCGCTCCGCTTCATGACTGTCGCCATTCGTGCCACTGATCTGGTCAAGAGCTATTCCCAAGGGGTTCGAGCTCTCGATGGCGTCACCCTTGAGGTGAACAGCGGCGAAGTGCTGGTGGTGATGGGGCCTTCCGGCTCCGGCAAGAGCACGCTGATTCGTACGTTCAACGGTCTGGAGTCGCTGGATGGCGGAGCCTTGGATGTGCTCGGGTTTCCCTTGGACGCCACCCATGGGGAACGTCAGGTGCGGGAGATCCGCAAGCGCGTGGGGATGGTGTTTCAGCAGTTCAACCTTTTCCCTCACCTTTCCATCCTCGACAACATCACCCTTGCCCCGATCAAGGTGCAACAGCGTGCCAAGGCGGCTGCCGAGCAGCGGGCAATGGATCTCCTTGACCAGATGGGCATTCGCGAGCAGGCCCACAAGTACCCGGCGCAGCTCAGCGGTGGTCAGCAGCAGCGGGTGGCGATCGCCCGGGCTCTGGCCCTGGATCCTGAGGTGATGCTGTTCGATGAGCCCACCAGTGCCTTGGATCCGGAGCGGGTGAAGGAGGTGTTGGATGCGATGCGCCAGCTGGCGAAAGGCGGTATGACGATGGTGGTGGTCACCCACGAACTGGGCTTTGCCCGTGAGGTGGCGGATCGGGTGATGTTCATGGATCGGGGCCAGGTGGTGGAGACCTCCGATCCCGAGACCTTTTTCAGCAATGCCAGGGAGGAACGCAGCCGCAGGTTCCTCAATCAGATGCAGCACTGAACGGTTTGCCCAACCGTGTGACGTGCTTCAGGCCGATTGACGTTCTCTCCAAGCCTCAGTGGGCTTTCGGCTGTGCTTGCCCTGCCAACGGAAGTAGGCCGTCACGCAGATCAGCCAAAACGCCACAAAAGCAAGGGTCAGCGCCAGTCCGTGCATCCGAAAGAAGGTCAGCACGACATGGATGGATAGGGCGACTGAGCCCCCCAACAGAAACGTATTGCTCAGGAACGAAGCGACGGTTGCCTTGAAGGATTTCAACTCTGTCGCGCCAATCCGGTTCACATTACCGAGCAACAATTGTGATGCCAGCCCCAGTGTGGCCGCCTCAGGGCCTCGGTTGCTTCGTTGCGAAAAAAAAGCCCCTCCGGGTAGGGGAGGGGCTGTAAGGAATTCAGCTTGGGGTGATGGATCAGTTGATCACTCGTCAACCTGGTCGGCAGCTTCGCTGTGCTCCGCAGCTGCACCCGTCGGGATCAGACGGATGGCTTTCTTGCCGAGCTTGATTTCGAACTCGTCGCCGGGTTCGAGGTTCAGCATGGCGGTGTAAGCCTTGCCGATCAGCAGATTGCCATTGCCTTGAACTTTGGCGATGTAGCTCAGTTTGCGACCACCTTTGCCAATCGCAGCACCACCGCTGCTCAGATTCACGCCCTTGGCCTCGAGCAGGGCCTCGTAGAACGCTGTGAAATTCAGGCGATCGCCACCATCTTTCTTGTCAGAGACGTATCCGCAAGCTCTCACCAGATCGGATTTGGAAACATCTCCAAGTTCTTTGACCTTGGCAAGCAGCTCGGAACCGGTCAGCATTTTAAATGCGTCTCAATGGATACATAGTTCATAACTGGTTGGCTGGCTGGATGTCAATCAATCGAGCCGATATTGCCAAGGCTCAGTGCTTTGAAAGGTTTGTATCTAGGGATGCGTCTCTGTGGTCTGGCTTTTGAGACTGCTCTACTGCGATGAAGCTTGCGGGCTGATGTTGAGGCGTCCTCAGTGGTTTAAACCTCAGCACTGTCTGAGGGTTCAGAAACGATCGTGTACTCGACACGATCATCATCAGAGCAGCAAAAATCCCCGTAGTAACGCTCGAGTTCATCGTAGGCAGCGTTGTAGCTGTCAAAGCGCAGCCTTGTCAGCTGATCTTCTGATTGATCACTGCGCACGATGCGATGGCGTGAAGCTGGTTGCATCAGCTGAATCCACGCGGCCAATCAAAAGTCAGATTAAGCCTGGGGCTGAGGCATCAGTTACCACAGCTTTCTAGGGTCGATTGATCTGATGCAGCTGTCAATTCTTCGGTTCTTGCTGGAGCTTGTGCCCTCCCTTCTGATTGGGTTCTGGGCTGGTCGTCGCCATGAAACCCTGTCCACTCGCTTGGCCGCACCGCTGGTGAGGTTCGGTGTGCCGATCAGTGTGATGGGCCTGCTGTTGAAGGGTGGCCTCAGCGGCGACATGTTGCAGGCCGCAGGCCTTGCGGTGTTTGCCATGGGTCTTGTTCTGCTGGGGGCCGCGCGCCTGCCGGGATTGGCTGAGCTGGCGTCTCCCACGCTGCGGCTTGGCAGCTGCACTGGAAACACGGCCTATTTCGGGGTTCCTCTCGCCCTGGCTTTCCTTCCCGATGAGGCTCTGCCCATCAGCATTGGCTACGACCTCGGGGCGACTCTGCTGGTCTGGAGCCTGGGGCCGCTGCTGATCGGGGGGCAGGTGGATGGTCCCCAACGCTTGCGAGGGTTGCTCAGCAGTGTTGCTGGGAGTCCAGCAACCCGCGGGCTCATCGGAGCTTTGCTGGTTCAGGCGACCCCATGGTCTGCATCGGTGGCCGATGCGCTGTGGTGGCCTTCACGCTGCGTGATTGTGCTGGCTCTGATGGTGGTGGGCATGCGCCTGGGCAGCATTCATCGCCAGGGCATTGCGCCGGAGGCACGTCCTCTGAAGCTGCTGAAGCCACTGGTGGCCAAGCTGCTGCTCTACCCATTGCTGCTTTGGCTTCTGGCGTCTCTGCTGCAGTTCAAGCCTTTGATGGTTCAGGCGGTTGCTCTGCAAGGCGCCGCGCCGACGGCAATCTCTCTTTTGCTCATTGCAGAATCAGTGGGTGCTGATCAGGAGATGGCCGCAGGGCTGGTGTTTTGGAGCACCTTGCTGGCCTTAATCACAGCGCCTGCATGGGGTGTGCTGTTGCGATCTCAGTTCTGAAAACGGCGAAAGGTGAGGTTGATGCGGGTGCTCTGCACTTTGCGCCGCTGAGGAACACTGTGCATCCATCGGCTCTGACAGCCCGGGTGCATCACCAGAAGGTCACCATCGGCCAACGGCAGAGACATTTTTAGGTGTGCAGTTGTGCGGTGGCGGAGCTGAAAATCCCGCGTTGCCCCGAGTGAAAGGGAGGCAATCGGAGCCCGCTGATCAATTGCCGGTTCGTCATCGGCGTGCCAACCCATGCGGTCATCGCCATGGCGATACCAATTGAGCAGGCATCCGTTGAAATTGGTCTCACAGGCTTCATTCACCTGGTGCAGCAATGGCTTGAACCATGCAGGCCAGCCATCACCGGTGTGAATGGCACCGCTGTAGCGGTAGTGAATTCCTTCATTGGCAAGAAACACCGTCAGTCGGGGCACCGGGTGGCGCTTCCCATAGACCTGAACCACGGGCTGCTCCCACTGGAGCTGGTGTTCAAGCTGTGCTTGCCAGTGCCTGGCAAGCTCTGGCTTCAGCCAACCCTCATGCAGGGACCAGTCCGTTTCAGCTGCAGCTGGATGGATGGTCATTCGTGACGTCGGATGACGAGGTTGGTTCGATTCCGTGACTGTCCCATACATTCGGTGGGATGGGAGCCCGAATCACCCAAGACGAATTTCTCAAGCGCGCCGTGCAGCGCTTCGGTGATCAATTCGATTACAGCTTGATCCGTTGGCGCAGTTACAAGAGTCCTGTTCAAATCCGTTGCAACGCCCATCCGGTTCAACCGATCACGATCACACCGGAAAAGCATCTGCAAACCCTGGGTGGATGCCGTCATTGCCTTCGCGAGAGACGCATCGCCTCGCTGGAGCGGGAACTCAATCGCAAATCCGCTGAGCGTCCAGAGGCCGTCGCTCAGGAGCCTTCGGCCAATCTGGAACCCACTCCGAAACGACACAGCTAAGGGGGTGTTGCTGCAACCAAGCCTGATCAGGCTTTGAGGCTGACCCGCTGATAGCAGAACCAGAGCCACTGCTGGAACAGAAGGTTCCGGTGGGAGCGCCAGAGGGTCTGGGGTTGGACCGCATCGAAATTTTCGGGCGGCGGAACATCTCCGCGGGCTCGGTCGCGTTCCATTTCTCCGAGGATCCGCCCCACGTTGTACTCGGGGTGGCCGAGGTGCATCAGCTGCCGCTGATCCGGTGTCTCGAAAATGGTGTAGCCCACCTGTTCGCCATGGGCGAGCAAGCGAAGACGTCCGTCCCGTTCGGCGGCTTCCATCGCGGCATCCGGCAGCCCGGCATGACGGCTCTGGGGGCAGACGAAATGGTCGTCCTGGGTTCCCATCAATGGATGCCCCGGCACCAGGCTGCGCATCGGGTAGATCCCGAAAAGCTTCTGCTGGAAGGCCACCTTGTCGACGCCCGCAAGGTATGCGAGGGCGAAACCGGCCCAGCACAGTCCGAGGGTGCTGGCACAGGTGCTGCGCGCTTCCTCAATCAACTGGACCAGTTCGTTCCAGTAACTGACCTGTTCAAAGGGCAGGTGTTCCACGGGGGCACCGGTGATGATCAAGCCATCCAGAGGACCCTGGGACAAGGCTTCATCCCAGGTCACATAGAGCTGGTCGAGATGGTTCTGATCCCAGCTCTTGTAGGCGTGGGAGTTGAGGCGAATCCAAATCGGTTCGATCTGCAGCACCGATAGGCCCAGCGGATGCAGCAGGTTGAACTCGTACTGCTTGCCCAGCGGCATGATGTTCAAGATGCCGATCCGCAGGGGCCGGATGTCCTGGCGTTCAGCCTGTTCGGGCTCAATCCAGGAAATCCGGTTGCGTTCAACCTCCGCGATTTTGTGGTAACTGCCAGGAAGGATCAGCGCCATGGAAGCTGGGACGTCATTCAGCTGAGAACGGCGAGGGCCTGTTCGAAGTCGGCCTTGATGTCGTCGATGTGCTCGAGTCCGACGGAGACCCGCACCATCGTGGGGGTCACGCCAGCCGAAGCTTGTTCCGCCTCACTGAGTTGTTGGTGTGTCGTGGACGCGGGGTGAATCACCAGCGTTTTGGCATCGCCCACGTTGGCGAGGTGGCTGGCCAGCTTGAGGCTGTCGATGAAGC
Organism: Synechococcus sp. N32; assembly: GCF_900473895.1. Classification (NCBI taxonomy): domain Bacteria; kingdom Bacillati; phylum Cyanobacteriota; class Cyanophyceae; order Synechococcales; family Synechococcaceae; genus Synechococcus; species Synechococcus sp. N32. The sequence continues at coordinate 27,413 of NZ_UCND01000014.1, read as the reverse complement.
GAACCGCATCGTCGTAGCCACCGTTGAGGGAGAACATAAGCATGCATCCCATGCCACGGCCTGTCAGGTATTTCTTCGCGGCAGCGTTGTAAGGATCACTGGCCAGACCGGGATAGCTCACATGGGCGATGGCGGGATGGTCCTGTAGCCAGGTGGCCAGCGCCATGGCGTTTTCGGTGTGGCGCTCAACGCGCAGGCTCAGGGTTTCCAGACCCTGCAGCAGCAGGAAGCTGTTGAACGGACTGACGGCCGGCCCCCAATCCCGCAGGCCCTCCACCCGGGCCCGCAGGGCGAAGGCGATGTTGCGGTCATCGGGCAAGCCAAGCATTTTGCAAACGTCACTGCCGAAGCCAAAGGCATCCCAGTGCACCAAGCCGTGATAAGCCGCGCTGGGCTGGCTCATCAACGGGAACTTGCCGTTGCCCCAGTTGAAGGTGCCGGCGTCCACGATCACGCCCCCCAGGCTGGTGCCGTGGCCCCCGATCCACTTGGTCGCACTTTCAACGACCACATCAGCGCCGTGGTCAATGGGTCGCAGCAGAGCTCCACAGGCTCCGAGGGTGTTGTCGACGATTAAGGGGATACCTTTCTCTTTGGCAAGCGCTGAAAGACCCTCAAAGTCGGGAATGTTGAAGCGGGGATTTCCCATCGCTTCCACGTAGAGCGCCTTGGTGTTGTCGTCGATTTGCGCTGCAAAACTCGCGACGTCGTCGCCTTCGGCAAAGCGCACGTCAATTCCCAAGCGAGGGAACTGCACCTTGAACTGGTTGTAGGTGCCGCCGTACAGGTAAGACGTTGAAACGAAGTTGTCTCCCGCCTGCATGCAGTTGGTGATCGCCAGGAACTGAGCCGACTGGCCTGAGGCTGTCGCCAGTGCGGCCACCCCGCCTTCAAGGGCGGCGACGCGTTTTTCAAACACGTCGGTGGTGGGGTTCATCAGGCGGGTGTAGATGTTCCCGAATTCCTTCAGACCGAAGAGGTTGGCTCCGTGTTCGGCGTCATTGAAGACGTAGGAGCTGGTCTGATAGATGGGAACCGCCCGCGAGTTGGTTGCACTATCCGGGGACTGCCCGGCGTGCAGCTGCAGGGTCTCGAAGCGGTGAGACATGGTCTTCGGCGGGGCCACTGCCCCAGTTCTAGTCGTCAGAGAGCTCGGGTTTGTCGGTTTCCGCCAAAGAAGGGAATGTGTTGCGGATCACCTCTTGAATATCGCGGTGCGCTTCGCTGCGGAATCCAGCCACGCCATCGGCGCTGAGCAGGGGATAGGTGCGATCACTGGCATCCACCTCGCGCAGATGCTTCCAGCGGTTGCTGCTGTCTTCTGCTTTCAGCGCAATCAGGGGCGCCTGAAAGTCGTAGGCCTTGGTGTTGCCGAGAGCAGCCACTTGGGCCGTGAGCTTTTCACGCACAGGGCTGAGGGCTTTGGCTTTCAACGTGTCGGGCAAGCCGAGCACGGGCTCGTAATGGTCGAGCAAACGGAGTTCAGCCTCCAGCAGCACCGGCCATGCTCCGCGCTCACCGTCGCCAAGGCCCATCCCCGCCTCGGCTTCGGTCATCGCATCGAGATGGAAGCGCAGCCAGCGGTAGTAGGTCTTGTCTTTGATGGATTTCTTGGCGGCGGCCCGTCCGGTCACAATCGCCGGCAGAGCTTTTTCGGCTTTGCGCAGGAACAGGCGATCCTCCCGTTCCAAATTCATGGCCCCCCAGCGCTGCCGGTATTCCCACAGCTCGACGTAGCGAGCCACATCCGCCTCGGACCAGCCGAGACCCTTCAGTTCATCACCGCGATGGGAGGTTTCCTTGGACACCCGCTTCCTGGATCACGCCAGGTCTCAGCGTAGGTGTCGATGCTCACCCGTTTGGTGATCTGCTGGCTGGGTTGGCTTGCAGATGCTGCTCAACCGTGACGCGCTGCGGTTGGTTGTAACCCACCGGCAGCCAAAGATCACCGGCCGCTGCATTGAAGTGGATCTCCCAGTGATACAGGCCGGTGTAGGCCGCAGGGTCCTCCTTCATCAGTGAGGCATAGAGCAGCACGGCGCGGCCGTAGTAATCGCTGTTGTTGTAGCCCCAGAGGCCGCGGCGAATGTCCTGCAGTCCGCCCCGCCTCACCAGGTAACGCGCTGCTGCCTGGATGGCGTCGTGGGGATCGCGGATGTTCCCGGCGCCAATCCCCGGTTCTGCCCAGGTGGTGGGCAGGAACTGCATCGGGCCCTGGGCATTGGCCACGGAGATGCCATCGATGCGTCCCATGCCGGTTTCCACGAGGTTCACAGCCGCCAGAACCTCCCATTCGATTCCTGTCGCTGCCTCGGCCTTGCGGTAATAGCTGAGCAGATTCGTCGCTGGTTCGGGCTGGATGATCCGCCAGGCGGGGAGCATCGTCGGTCCACGGCCGCGGCTCATGCGAACGAATTCACGCCGTGCTGCCAGGTGGCGTTCCGCCACGCTGCGCCAGCGCGGGGGTAACGCGTCAACGACCTGCTGAGATCTGGGTTGGTCCGTCGACAAGACCCGGTAGATCACCTGTTGTTGGTGGCCAAGATCGGGCAGGGCCTCGGCCGCTGTGGCGGGATCCCTCAGCGCCTGTTCAACGGCCGCCAGCAGTGTTGCCAGCTCGGCTGGCTCAGCGGGCACAAGGGGGTACTGCCGGCCGTCTTTGGTTGTCGGTTGGCTGGCCTGGGCAGGAAGCAGCACAGGTGATTTCACCCCTGGCTTGCTGACAGCCTGCTTGGAAGTAGCTTGCTTGGAAACAATGGCCTCGGCTGCGGCCTGCGGCTGTTTGGGTCTCAGCCACAGCCCTGCCAGCAGGCTTGCCGTGATGGCCGAGACAACAAGCACATTGCGGCTGCGCATGGTGGGGCAGGGGCGCTTTGTCGACCCTACCGGTGCGGTTCAGGCGGCAAGAAAGGTGCTGCGGTCGTGAAAGTCGGCCTTGGGGCCGTGGCGGAGGGCCCAATGGCTCAGCCCCTCCTGTCCACGGTCAATCACGGCTGTCAGTGCCAGGTCCGGGCAGACGTCTGGTGTCCACCAGGGCTCCAATGCAATATGGGCGTCGAGCCGCAGTTGGTGCAACCCACGTTGCAGCCGCACCGTTGGGGGTGTGCTCAGTTCCTGCTGCGTTTGTCCACTGCGGTAGCCATCGAAGCGATAGAGCGCCCAATCGCCATTGGCAGCCAGATTCACTTCCCAGTAACGCTGCTCCCCGGGGGCAGCGATGAAGGCTTCAAAGCAGGTGGTGGTCCAGAGCTCATCTTTGCGCTGCCCCTGTTGGGGCCCATCGTTCAGCCCTGCCGGCAGCTTCAGGACGCCAATGCCCTTGGCCGCGCGGGCCAGAACCCCATAGCTGAGTTCCAGCCAACCCTCGCGCCTCCACACCAGCTCAGCGCTGATCTGGACCCCAGCTGGAATGGACCGTTCAAAGGGAATCAGGCGGCAGGCCTGACGCAGCATCACGGCAGAACGCGCCATCTCAGAGGTTTGGACTTGGCTGCTGCTTCAGCCGCGCAACCAGTTGCTCCAGCGCGTTGAACTGCTGCTCCACCGCTTCGGTAAGTCGGAACTGCACCAGGGCCCGTTGCAGGTTGTGCCCAGGTCGATCGCAGCGGAAATACACATCGCCCTCCAGGTGATCCGTGAGAAAGCGCAGGCCAAGCTCCAGGGGGATCAGGCGGATGCAGTGGGGCAGATAGTGCAGGTCCCAGTCACTCAGGAACCCACCAGCAACGGAGAGATAGCCCGTGAGGATCGCCTCACAGAGCTCCATATCGAAGTTCACATCGTCGAGGCAAAGGGTTTCCTCACCGGCTGGATTGCAGCAGGAGCGCACACAGTCGCCGATGTCGTAGTGAACGAGCCCTGGTTTGACGGTGTCCAAATCGATCAGACCGATCGCCTGGCCGCTGTCCTCATCGATCATCACGTTGTTGATCTTGGGGTCCCCATGGATGGGTCGGTGATGGAGTTCACCGCGGCTGAGCGCTGCTTCCAGCACATCGACGCCCTGACGACGTGCCTCGATGAACGCGCAGGCGTCACGTTCGGCAGGCCCAAGGCGGTCTGTGGCTTTGGCGACCGCATCGAAGTGTTGGAGGTAGGCCGGCGTGACGTGGAAATTCTCGAGGGTGTCCGCCAGTTGATTGATGGGCAGATCGCTGATCAGGTGGTGGAACATTCCCAGCCCGTAGCCCACTTCCTGGGCATGGGCACTGTCCCGGATGACATCGCTGGTGGTCGCCGCACCGATATATGTGATCGAGCGCCAGAACTCTCCGTTCTGTTCGATCCAGGGGGAGGCCTCTCGCCGACAGGGAACCACCCTGGGCACTTCCCAGCGCCGCCCCTTCAATTGTGGGGGTGGAGAGGCGAGACGGCGTTCCATGTGGTCGCCCAGGGCCTGCAGGTTCTGCATCACCAGGTCAGGCCGATCGAACACGTTTGTGTTCAGGCGTTGCATGACGAACGCGCCGTCCCGTCCCTCGTGGGTCACGAGGAACGTTTCGTTGACGTTGCCCGAACCAAGGGAACGGATGGCTTTGATCCCCTTACGAGGATGGAAGCGATCGGCGATGGCTTCCAGGGCCTCGGTCATGAACGGTCGCATGGGTCTCACATGGCACCTTGCCGTTCTTCCGGTGCCTTGCCCCGTTCAGGTGTGCAGAACCACAGCCGACTCAGGCATCGAGCTGGCTTTCGATCACATCCATGAGCTCCAGGTAGGCCGGTGCCCCGGTCTCACCGTTCTCGTTCAGAGCCATCTTGCTGCCCATGGCCTGATTGGCGTTGTCGGCAATCACGGCATTCACCACCAGCTCGAGGGCTTTGGGAACATCGAGGTTCTGAAGTGCCTCGGCGTAGCGACGGCTGTGGCTGGGCCGCACGGATTCCTGGCAGTAACTGGAGAGTTCACGGCTTTCCGTCATCACCCGGTAGGCGGTCTCCTTCACGCCTGCCCGCCCGTAAATCGCCATGTACAGCAGGTTCACCATCGAGGCGTCGTTGGCTGGGATGGCGTACTTGCGGGCGATCTGAGGCCAGTACCGCAGGGATTTGAGCCCCTCCAGTCCACCCTTGCGCAGGCCTGCGGCTTCACACCACTGCTCCAATTCCTCCATGGAATGGGGGCAGCGGCCTTGATCGCGCATCGCCTCGGCCATCACTTGCCCGGCCTGGAAGTTGCGGGTGGGGCTTCCGGAGACCGGCAGCATCATGCTGCCGCGCACATCGGCCACCATCGCCGTGAGTTGGCTGAAGGTGTGGTCCCGCACCCGCTCAAAGTCGCCATCGCGCACCAGGGTGGATTCAATCCTGGGGACGGCGTAGCCCAGTTCCGTGAGCGGAAAGGGCTGCCGGTGGTACAGCCGTTGACGGTCAGGGCGTGCCATCGACACGGTGGCCGCCTGGTCCAGGCACTGGTTCAGCAGCAGGGTCAGCAGCGTTGGCAACACCCCGGGATTGTCCTGATGGAAGCCGTAGCCGAAACCGGCGAACACCGAGGCCATGTTTTTGGCGGCCTTGATGAACTGCCCCTCCACGTTGTGAACACCGGCGGAGACCTGGATGTTCGGGGACAGTTGATCCATCAGTTGAGCCCCCAACATGGCCGTCAGGGCATTGGGATGGCAGAAATTGGCGGTGAAGCTGTCGAAGGGGTTGCGCAGAGCCCCATGGCGGTGGAAGCCGGAGAAGAAGGCGAGCTCGGGTTGTTGTTCGCACAGCACATAGGCGCTGTTGCTGATCGGGTCATGGCTGAAGGATCCCGCCAGGCAGGCCAGCACCACCTGCTCCCGATGGAGCTCCTTGCGCAGGCGGCAGGCTTCCTGGAGGTCTTCTTCGATGTGATTGCTGTTGGCGCTGAGCACCACAAGCTCGCAGCGCTGGATCAGATCGCTCAGGGTGTTGGCAACCAGCTCACCTCCGATGCGCTGGCCGCCCATGTTGAGCACGGTCTCCACGTGCTCATCGTCCATCGTTGCAATCGTCTCCTGGGGGAAGGCTCCTAGGAGGTCCCGGCCGGGGCGAGGGGCCAGCAGCAGACGCCCTTTGGCGTTCTGCATGGCGCAGTTGTAGGCCAGCGAGGCTGGATAAAGCCCGACGCTGTAGAACCCCACCTTGCCGGTCGAGAGCTCCTGCACGCGCCGACGGATTGCGCCGGCGTCGAGGCTCTGATCGAAGAAGGAATTGCGCATGCCGGCAAGACTAAGCAGCGTTCCCAATAGGACTGCTCACAGCAGACAGACACCAGTCCCTTGGGTGATGCGGAGTTGGAAGCATCGAGCAGGGCGGGAAATTAAATGAAAGAAAGACGTGAAATTCAACGGCAATTGAATGATTCAAAGGCCCATGATTGTTCTGTAATTCGGGTTGGATCGTGTTCGCTCATTGAGAGCCTGGATTTCGGGATAAGCGGAGAGGTCTTCGTTGGGATAGAAAATGGGGAGATAGCCGAGGTATGCATTGACTGCACAGTCTGCTGCGGTCCAGCAATCCCCCACCAGAAACTGTTTCTTGGCGTAGATGTCATTCAGAGTTGCCATCAGTCTGGGGAACTCCCGCTCCTTATTGGAGGGAACGAACAAAGCAATTGCCAGTGTGGAGTTGGCGAAAAGAATCCACTGGCTGATCGAGGCGCGTGTTGCAGCGTCATGGACTTCGTTGGCGTAATTCTCAGACAAATACTGAAGAATGGCGCCCGACTCAAACAGCACCAAACCACTGCTTTCGTCTTTGAGGGCAGGCAGTTTGCCGAAAGGATTGACCTCCAGGTAGCTCGCTGCAAGGTTTTGACGAGCTGCCAGGTCAATGTTGACGTATTCGTAAGGAATTCCTTTTTCTGCTAAATACCATTTCGGCATTGAAACACGAGTCTTGGGGCCGCCGTAGAGATAAAGCGTCATCGCTGACTATTAACTTTCTCCATGCTATCCATTGGGATGAACCAGTGACGTTGCGTGGTGCAAGCTCTGATTGGGTTTGATGTCAATGTTGCCCGCAATTTGGATGCCTTGTTGGACGCATTGATGGGGATCCCGTTGTGTTGGGCATGTGACATGTCAATCTTTTGCTTCGGCGTGCACGCAAAAACATCTCGTCGATAGCGGCCTGATGTGGCTGTGCGGGCGTCATCACGGGCAGGACCGGGTCAAACACGCTGTAATGCGTTCAAATCATTGCCCAGAGGCCTGTGACCAGCCGTGATCTGCTGATGGCGTATCGCTGGCCTGCAGCGGTTGTGTTGTCCAGCCTGGTTCTGGCGGTCACGGCCGCCAAACTGTTGAGTCGGCCCATCCCCATCGCGATCAAGGGCGGATTGCAGGTCGACAAGTTGGTGCTTCCGCCCAGTGTCACCATCCGCTCCGATACCCCTTTGCCGGTCGTGGTGCAGGAGCAGGTCACCATTGGTGGCGCTGCGCCCCTGGCGGTTGAAGGAGCTGTGTCCGTCACAGCGGAAGACCCGCTTGCGGTATGGGCAGACGTGTCTGTCGACAACAAAGTCACCATCGGCGGCAAGGTCGACATCCAGGGCAAGGTCAAGCCGACCTTGCTTCCTGTTCCGGGGCTCTGATCAGCGGTTGCGGGGGGCCTGGCCGTTGCCGACGGTCAGACCCTGCTCCCAGCCGTTGAGTTGCCGCAGTGCCACGGCCGACAGTGCGGCAGTGACCAAGCCTGTGCTGCTCCAGCCGCTGCCCTGCTGGATGCCCACAAGCACGGCGGATCCCCAGAGCAGGGCCCAGGCCCAGGGGCGTGCCGCACGAATCCGCTTCAGCGCCGACGAGCAGCTGCGGCAATGGATGGTGTGGCTGTTGTATCGATCCATCAGCGCCGTGGTGCTTTGCCGTGGAGGTAGGGGTTGTCCTGCAAAGGGCTCGCCGCCGTTGGCGTTCAACCAGCGATGCAAAGCCGCCACGTAGACGTCTGCCGTTGTGGGCATGAAAAAACTGCGTTCCACGGCGGGGCTGCCGCCGGCTCGCTCCAGCACCCGCTCCTGCCAGTGCAGGAACACCTGATCGTCTTCCAGCACCTTGTGATTGCCGATGTGTTGCAACCAGCGGGGCCTTAATCCGATCAGCAGCCGGGGGACGACGGATTGGAACTGGAAGGGGAAGCGGGCGAAGAGGCGGCACTCGCCGCGGCGAATCGGAACGGCGTAGACCACCGTGAGAATTCGCCCGAAGCCCTTGGCGGTGAGGTCATGCCACATCAGCTGCGGGGCATGAAAGGTGGTGGATTGGGCGCCGAGTTTGCCCCGACGCGGCCCCTCCTCCCAGTGGGCCGTGAAGCCGCCGGCGTCTTCCCCCGTGATGGAAGCTTCCACCGGCGCGGCGTTCTCCCGTTTGCCGACGGTCTTGTGGTGGGTGAAGGGAACGTGGCTCACATCCAGCACGTTCTCCAGCAGGGTCACGGCATCCATCGGCAGGTCCCGGAAGGTGTCCTGCACCGTCCAGCTGTCGGGGTTCTCCTCCAGGGCTGGCACCAGGGGGAGCTGGCTGGGGTCTGCGGCATCGGGGGCCCCCATCCACACGAACAGCAGCCCCTGCCCCGTGGCTGTGGGAAGGCTGGCGCAGCGGGATCGACGGTTGTTGGGCTGGGTGTTCTCGAGAGCCTGCGGCACGCGCTGGCACTGGCCGCCGCCGTCGAAACTCCAGCCGTGATAGGGGCATTCCAGTAGCCCTTCCTCGTTGATCCGCCCTTCGCTGAGGGGCACCAAACGGTGGGGGCAGACATCCGGGAAGACCCGCCAGCTCGATGCGGCGCGATCCCACCAGATCACCAGATCCCGTTCCAGCAGTGTGAACCGGCTCGGCTGATTGGGGTCGAGGTCCTGCACATAGCTGATCGGCCACCACTGTTCGGTCCAGGTGGGGTGCATGGCAGGAGCATCAAGGCCGTCATGTTCGCTGGCCGGATGGCTTGGCTGCGGTGTTTCGCTTGTCATCCGTGCTTCTGACTGCCTCCCCCCACTGGACTTCTTACGGGTTTGGCACTAATCAGTTGCGCGATGAAAGTGCACCGCTGTTCCGTCGGCTGCAGCGACCTCCCCTGAACCTCCATGCCCCGTTTGACGCCCGACCAGTTGCTGCAGGAGCTCAGCGGTGCTGAGGATCTGCTGATCGTGCAGGACCTTGACGGCGTCTGCATGCAACTGGTGAAGGATCCACTGACGCGGCGCATGGACCCGTCCTATGTGGATGCGGTCGCCGCTCTGGATGGTCAATTTGCTGTGTTGACCAACGGTGAGCATGAAGGGCGGCGCGGGGTGAACCGCCTCGTGGAGCAGGCCCTGGGGAATTCCGATCTCCCCAGACATGAGGGCCGTTATCTGCCAGGCCTGGCGGCTGGAGGGGTGCAGCTGCAGGATCGCTTTGGCGACCTGAGCCACCCCGGGGTCTCGCCGGCGGAAATGGCGTTCCTCGCTGCAGCCCCCACCCGAATGGAAGCTCTCCTGATGGAGCGATTGCCGGGCCTGCTGCCGCAGCTGGGTGTGGATGATCTGGCCGAGGTGGCCAAAGCCGCGGTGTTGGACACCCAGGTGTCACCCACCATCAATCTCAACGGGATTTTTGAACTTGTCCCCGCTGATGTCAGCACTCAGCAGGCCCTGCAGACGATGCTCTCGGAGCTGATGCATCAGTTGCTGGCTGAGGCTGCAGGCCAGGGCCTGGAGGAATCGTTTTTCCTGCATGTGGCTCCCAACCTGGGCCGTGATGCGCAAGGTCATGAACGGATCAAGCCCGCTGCTGCAGGTGATGTGGGAACCACCGACATTCAATTCATGCTCACCGGCTCCATCAAGGAGGCCGGCCTTCTGGTGCTGCTCAATCAGCACATCCAGCGCCGTTGGGGTGAATCTCCCTTGGGTGAGACGTTCAATGTGCGAACGGCTCCCCACGATCCCGAAGCGCTGTTGGCGTTGGTGCAGCAGCGCATCCCCTCGGAACGGATGCCGTTGCTGGTGGGTGTGGGAGACACGGTCACATCCACGGCATCGACTGATGGCACGGGCTGGTTACGGGGTGGGAGTGATCGCGGTTTCCTCAACCTGCTGCAGGACCTCGGTGCCTGGTGCGGTCGATCCAATCGCGTTGTCCTTGTTGACAGCAGCCATGGAGAGGTGGATCGCCCCAGCCATGCCGATGGGACTTTGCGAGGCATCACCGATCCGGAGGATCCCCTGCGGATTGACACGCTCATGCCCGATGGTCCGGAGCAGTACATCGCCTGGTTCCGTCAGCTTTCTGAGCGTCGCCGGGTGGGTTGATCAGCTGCTCAGCAGCGGGAGCATCCGTTCCTTTCGGCAGGACATGTTCTGTCTGGAAGAATCAGCCTCATCCGCATGGAGCCGGTGGCTGTTGTTGAGACCGTTTTCCCGCCCCTGAAGCGCGGACAGCTCACAACGTTGCAGGTCAATCTCGGCTACCGCTGCAACCAGAGCTGTGCCCACTGCCATGTCAATGCAGGGCCCACCCGCACCGAGATGATGAGTGCGGATCTGCTGGCGTTGATTCCGCAGATCCTTGAACGGCATTCCATTCCCTGCCTCGATCTCACGGGGGGAGCACCAGAGTTGCACCCGGGTTTTCGCGCGTTGGTGCGCCAGGCACGTTCACGCGGCACCACCGTGATTGACCGCTGCAATCTCACGATCCTCAGCGAACCCGGCCAGGACGATCTGGCTCAATTCCTGGCGGAGCAGGGCGTTTGCATTACCGCCTCCCTGCCCTGTTACAGCGCCGAGAACGTTGACCAACAGAGGGGCGATGGCGTGTTTGAGCGCAGCATCAGCGGACTGCGCCAGCTCAATGCCCTGGGCTATGGAACGGGCGATCCAAACCGGCAGTTGGATCTCGTCTACAACCCGCTGGGTCCGGTGCTGCCTCCTCCCCAGCAAGCCTTGGAGGCGGATTACAAGAAGGTGTTGGGCGGGTTGGGAATCCGTTTCGATCGTCTGCTCACGTTGGCGAACATGCCCATCCAACGTTTCGCCAAGCAACTGGAACGCAGTGGCGATCTGCAGCGTTATCAGACCCTTCTTGAGGATGCGCACAACCCGGACAATTTGGGGGCTGTGATGTGCCGTCAGCTGATCAGTGTGGATTGGCAGGGCCATCTCTACGACTGTGATTTCAATCAGCAGCTCGGCCTGCCCTGCCCCGGTGAGGTGCGTCACCTTCGTGATCTGATCCAGCTTGAGGCCGTTCCTCTGGATCAGCCCATCCACACGGCCCCGCATTGTTTCGGCTGCACCGCTGGCGCCGGCTCAAGTTGTGGCGGGGCGCTTCAGGGCTGATCAGCGCGTTATGGGCATAGTGGGTGGATCTGTGAAGAGGCCATGCCGCTGCAACGCATCTGTTTTGCTGTCTCCGCGTTGATGCTCACGGCGACAACGGCCATGGCCGGATCCCACGGCAAGCCCAAGCAGGCGGTGTTCAAAACGCAGGCTGAAGCTGAGGCGGCGGCCCCAGGCTTTGGCTGCACGGGGGCTCACCAGATGGGCGAGATGTGGATGGTCTGCGACAAGCACGGTGATGCAGGCCACCACGGGGCTCACTGATTCATGACTGAAGGCGGGCATTGCGGCAGCAAGCCGAAGCGGATCGCGATCGGCGTGGCTCCCCTCGGCACCATCTCCATTGGCATCGTGCCGATGGGGGTGATCTGCATCGGTGTGGTGCCGATGGGTGTGGTTTCGATTGGTGTAGTTGCGATGGGCGTGATTAATGCCGCCATCGTCGGGATGGGATTGGTGGCGGTTGGTGTGAACACCATGGGGGTGATCACGGCCGGCCCGATGAGCATGGGCTTGATTCAGATCCGCTCCACCACCAACCCCCGCTATCTGGCCTATCCCAGTCGCGAACAGGCGGAGGAACAGGCGCGCCAATTGGGTTGTGAGGGTGTGCATCGCATGGGCGATCGCTACTGGATGCCCTGCAACGAGCATCCTCAGTAAGCAGCCCGCTCGTCCGCTTCACAAAAGCTTCGGAAGACTTGTGTTGCTCACACCTTTTCAGGGGCTGTGCTGCTGGTTTCAGTGTGCGAAACAGGGCGCATCTGATGTCACCATCGTCGCCACGCCAACGTCTTCAAAACCTGCTCACTGCCCGATGGTTGGAGATGGGTGAAGTGTCGTTGATGCATCACCGCCAAGTGCAAATCTTGCTGAACACTTTGAGACGGGAAAAGGAACTGGTGTCAGTCGAGCTGATTGAGCTTCTGGTGGCTGATCTCTACGACAAGGAATTTCGCGCCGAATGATTCAGGTGTTGCGATCTATCCCTGACATTTGGGGCAGATCGCACGAACGTTCAGGCTCGATTCAATCAACTGAAAACCAACATGGGCGGCGGCGGCAGCTCCTGCTGCCAGCACAGTTTCACTTTCGAATTCCTCGGTGCGGCCGCAGCGGATGCACACCACATGGTGATGTTGGCGGTGATCGTCAACGGCGAGCTCAAAGCGTCGCCCCCCCTCACTGAGCTCCAGTTCCTGGAGCAGACCCATGTCGGCCAGCAGGCGCAGGGTGCGATACACCGTTGCCAGAGACACCTTCATCTCAAGGGCCGCCAGCTGCTGGTGCACCTCTTCGGCACTGAGGTGGCAGCCGGACCCACATCGCTCGAACAGCTCAAGAACCCTTTTGCGCTGCGGGGTTAGACGGCGGCCGTCCTGATGCAGCCCCTGCTGCAGAGTGGTGTCCGTAGCGGCAGGGGCAGATGACGATGTCACAACTTCTCCTCGCTCATTCTCAAGAGTAGGCCTTAATGAGAGTGCTGTCTTGCCCTCAGGATCAGGTCCCTTGTCGAATCCCAACGGTCGCCGATGAGGACGATGAACGTTGGTGATAGCGTCCGCCGACGCTGTTGTTCTGGTCGATGGAAACCCACGTCCTCACCTTCACCATCACCAAGTCATTTGCCGAATGGGTCGCCACCTATGACGCATCCCTGCCGCTTCAGAAAATCGCTGGCATCACTTCGCTCTACCGGGGTGTCAGCAAGGACGACCCCAGCAAGGTTTGCGCGGTGATGCAAGCCGCCCCCGGGGTGATGGAGCAATTCATCTCCGACAACACCGACATGATCGCGGCTTCGGGGCACGTGATTGAGAGCACCGTGAGTCAGGTGTTCGTCGCCAGCTGATGGCCTGGCGTCCTGCCCGGGCCTGGACCAGCCAGCGCCCGGTGGCCGGTTACCGCCATTTCGAGCTGATCACGCAAGGCGGCCGTGGTCCGCTGCGGTGGGTTGAGTTGGCGGCTGTGCTGGCACCGTCGCATCGCGAGCGGGTGCTCTGGAGTGAGCTCAAGGATCCAACCCGTTGGAGCAGCGGCTGGCAGTCCATTCCGACGAGCGATGAGGATTCTTCAACGCAGTGATCCACACCGGGTGCTGCGCTGGAGCAGCATCTGAATTCAGCCCATTCCCTTCTGCGACTCGCGGAAGGCCTTGAGTTTGTCGATGTCCTTCTCTTCGTCGATGGAATAGTCCGTCAGGATCAAGGCCTTGCCGATGGTCCCGAGGGCGTATTCGATCCGGTCGAGATCGCGGCGCCCATCGTCATCCAGTCGTGCTGCACGAATCACCTCAGGGCGCAGCTGGTCGGCCAGCTGCTCCAGCGCCTTTGCAATCGCTTTGGCTTGTTGGAGCGGCGCGGAGTCACCCATGAATCCTGAACAGATGCAATCGGACGACTCTGACAGTTCTCCTCAGAATCCTTTGGCCGTGGGTCGCTGACTCGAGAGCGAGACGTTGCCCAGGGGTTGTTGCTGGGGGGCGGGCTGCTGCATCGCTGTGGGCGGAACACCGGGGGCCGCCACCACATTGAACGCCAGCGACCAGCGTTCCCCGTCCCCGCGGAAGGGCATCACTGAATGGGGTTGCCAGGCCGGGAACACATAGAACTCTCCGGGCACAGGCAGCACGTAGTGCGCCATGCCGGTGCGGAACGACTGAATGTGCCAGTCTTCCGGGCCGTGGAAGCAGAGTTGGCCATCAAAACTGTTGGCGGTGATCTGCGGTGGCACTTTTAGAAAGATCACTCCGGAGAAGCTGCCGCCATGGGTGTGGGTGGGGTTGTAGTCACCGGCGGTCTGGCAATTGAGCCAGAGATCAATCATTTGCAGGCGGTAGCGACCGGGAACCCAGGGGCCGCGACCCTGGGGAGGTTGACGGTCCATCACATGGCGGATCCAGCGATCACAGGCCGGCAGCAGGTGGTTGTTGCTGAGCTCCTGCACGCCGGGTTGATCAGGCCTCAATTCGCGCTGCTGACGCAATTGACCCGCCAGCTTCGCTGATGCATCGGGGCTGGACTCGGGATGGGCGAGCACGCTTTCGCTCAGCGCAGTCAGCTGTTGGAGCAGAGGATCCGGAAGGGTGCCCCGAAGGATGGAGCGGGGAAACAGATCGAGAACGTCCACCAAGGCTTGGTCTGCTGCAGGCCATCGTGGCAGCCCCAAAGTGGGTGCACCGTTCATGACGATCCTGATGCTGCGCCACGCCCTTCTGGTGCCTCTGCTGCTGGGGAGCTGCGTCGCTGCAACGGCCGCTGATCTCCCTGGGCAACAGGGGCCTACAACAGCGCTGCTGCAGGGCGGCCCACTGCAGCTCAGCACCCGTCGTACGGCTGAGCTGTTCCCGGACGGCAACCGCATCTGGAAGGTTGAACTGCATCGCGGCCCGCGTCTGCTGGCCAGCTGGCCAGCGGCCAGTGGTGTGGCCCGGCGCCAGAGTGCTGATCGCCGCTGGAGCCCCGGCAATGCAGCCCCTTTGCCCGCTGGTGAGTACAGCCTGGGGCGTCCGGAACCGTGGGGGCATGATCTCTGGTTTGATCTGACCCCTCGCTTCGACACCACCCGAAGTGCTCTGGGCATCCATCGCTGTTACCCCGGCACGGGTTGCATCTGCATTCCCGAGCGGTCTGATATCGATGCGCTCGCCAGTTGGGTCAAGGCAACTGGGATTCGCAGCCTGAAGGTGGTGAACTGATGGGAGAGCCTTCATGTGCAGCTGTCCCAAATTCGGTCTCGAACGGAATTTGTGAATGTCGAAAAATCGTCGCCGACTGTCCTGCAATCTCGTTCTTTTCGGCTCATGATGCGTGGGCCAAGCCGCTAAGGGGCTTGGAAGCCGGGCCGAGCGATGCCCGACGGGAACTGCGATTTGGCTTCGGCTTTGGCTGAGGTCAAATCCGTTCGTTCTTAAGACATTTGGTTGTGTATCCCTAAACACCGATCCGTCCGTCAACGTACTTTCGTGGTCGAATCGCTCCGGTGGTGCATCACCGTCGACCACACAACATTCCTTGATCACGACACGTCTGAGTGGCTTGGAGCACCGACGTTCCTCCTAGAGCTCCTTAGAAGGAAGGCAAACCATCGGCTTGATCGGATTCATGGACGTCAGCATCTGGATGCTTGTCGGATTCCTGCTGGCGGCCTATTCCGTGGTGGCGAACGATTCGCTCCAGACCCTCGGCACTTATCTCTCCTCCAACCGGAAGCGCACGCCGAAGACCGTGCAGATGCTGTTCATCTGCACGGTCACCTGTGGAGTGCTGCTGTTGGGCTGGTTCCTCAACAACGGTGATCCCACCTGGGGCCGCCTCAGTGTTCCTGGCAAGGAGTTTCCTTGGCCCGAGTCGTTCACCTGGGTCTACGTGATTCCACCGCTCGCTGTTGTGGCCTTGACCCAGTGGGGAGCACCGGTGAGCACCTCATTTCTGGTGTTGTCATCGTTCATGCCAGCCAACATCGGCACGCTGCTCAGCAGTTCGCTGACGGGGTATGGCCTCGCCTTCGGCGTGGGTCTGGCGGCCTATGGCCTGGGGTTGTGGTCGCTGGAGTGCTGGGTGTTCTGTCGTTCCCAGGACGGCAAAGACCCCAGCAAGGTTTGGTACGGCCTGCAGTGGTTCTCCACCGGCTTTCTCTGGTGCATGTGGCTGGTGCAGGACCTGGCCAACATTTTTGTGTTCCTGCCGCGCCAGTTGGACCTCGTCCCGATGCTCCTCTGCACGCTGGTGCTCTGCGTGGGCCTCTGTGTTCTGGTGGCCACCGGTGGAGGGCCGATCCAGGCCGTGCTCCGCACCAAGACCAACAGCTCCGATTTGCGTTCGGCCACGCTGATTGATCTGTTGTTCGGCCTTTGTCTGCTCTACAAGGCCTTCATCTCCAGCTTCCCCCTCAGCACCACTTGGGTGTTTCTGGGGCTGATCGGCGGCCGTGAGTTGGCCTTGCGGATCAAGCAACAAACATCAGATCTGCCGTTCACCAACAGGGTGGGGGGAAGTCTGGCCAAGGTCATCGGCACGGATCTCTGGAAAGCCGCCGTAGGCGTTGTGGTGAGTGTGGTGATCGCCCTCAGCATTCAGCCCCTCGCTCAGCTCACCGCAGGCTGACCCCAGTGGTCAGCGCTCCGATCCATGGCTAGGTCAGAGAGGGATGAGCCTCTCCATGGCCCGTTGTGTTGTCTTGTCGCTGTTGCTGCCCTGGTTGGTGGGCGGGTCTGCCTTGGCCAGACCTGAGCCGCAGCTCAGCGCCAGGCAAACCATCCTTGAGGCGAATCGCCACCTGATTGCCGATGGCTGGCGTCCCGCGCCGGAAAAAAAGCCAACGCCTGAGGAGCGGCGCTGGGCCTCTGTAGCTCTCAAGAGCCTTTCGGCCTGTTCCGGCACGGGCGTTGGCTTCTGCCGCTTTGATTACCGCCGAGACCTGCAGCGGCTGTCGGTGGTGACGGTGCCCAGTGAACCGGGCCGACCGTCGGTTGGTCGCGTTGAGCGATGGTGGTGATCAGGGGTTCAGCGGTTGCTCTTGCCAGAGCGTGTCCGCGTTCCAACGCGTGCGTTGATGGGGATGGGGGCCGAGGTTGAGCCGCTCAACGCTGATCACCTGCAGCCTCAGCACCACGAAATGCTCTGGCAGCGGCGCAGTTTCAGCCAGTTGATCGGGGAACGCCGCCGTGGAGTCCAGCGGATCCGCCGGGGTGGGCCAGCCCCAGACGGCCCGTCCTGTGTCGGAGAGCTTTTGCCAGCGCTGCTGGCAGAGCTCAGGTTGTTCGGTGGCTGTGATCAGCTTCACCCTTCCCCGCAGGCGGTACTGCTGGCGGGCTTTGGGGAACAACCAGCACAGTTCAGAGGCTCCATCGTTGGCGAGTTCCGTCACCTTCTCGCTGCGCTGATCGCTGAACAGTTCGAGCTGGTCTGCACCGGCCCAGCCGCGGAACACCAGGGTTCGCACCCGGGGGGCGCCATCGCGTCCTGTGGTGGCCAGTTGCA
Source organism: Synechococcus sp. N32 (assembly GCF_900473895.1). NCBI lineage: Bacteria > Bacillati > Cyanobacteriota > Cyanophyceae > Synechococcales > Synechococcaceae > Synechococcus > Synechococcus sp. N32. Next base: position 10,145 of record NZ_UCND01000014.1, on the reverse strand, counting down.
CCCAGCGGGCGGCAACGGAGCGTCCCTCCCGCTGCATGGCCGCGCGCAGCAGAGGTCTCCAGGGGGGGATTCCCTCAGTCATGGAAGGTTGAACAAGCGAGCCTGCTCGGCAGCAGCACGCACCACGATGGCGTGGCGCTGCACCAGGGGAGTGAGGGCGTCGTAGCCCCCGCCGATCACTGTTGCGGTAGGAATCCTGCGGCGCAGACAGGCATCGAGCACGAGGCGATCGCGCATGTTTAATCCCGCGTCGCTGAGGGCGAGGCGGCCGAGCCGATCATCCCGATGGGGGTCGACGCCCGCGTTGTAGAGCACCAAGTCCGGGGCGATGGTGTCCAAGGCATCGGGCAACCGGTCGGCAATGGCAGCGAGATAGTCGTCGTCGTTGGTGCCGTCGGCGAGGGGGATGTCGATATCCCCGTCCACTTTGCGCAAGGGGAAATTGCTGGCGGCGTGCACCGAAAGGGTGGTCACCCTGGGGTCGTCTTGAAAGCAGGCCGCTGAACCATCCCCTTGGTGCACATCGAGATCCATGATCAGAATTCGCCGCACCTCCCCTGTTCCCAGCAACACCCGAGCAGCGACAGCACAGTCGTTGAAGATGCAGAAGCCGCTGCCGAAGCCCGGGTGGGCGTGGTGGGTGCCGCCCGCCAGATGGGAGGCCAAGCCCCGCTGGAGAGCCAGTCGTGCCGTCAACAGGGTGCCTCCCACAGCAAGCCAGGTGCGCTGCACCAAAGGCCGCGTGGCCGGAAGCCCGATGCGACGTTGCTCCGGTCGGGTCAGGCGATCACAGCTGAAGGCTTCGTGATAGCTGCGCGGATGGACGCACTCCAGATCTCTGCGGGCGATGCTCAGGGGCCGATGCACTTCGTCGGCCTGCACGACCCCCTGCTCCAGCAGGAGTTGATGCAGCAGCCGGAACTTCGCCATCGGGAAGCGATGGGTGCTCGGCAGCGGCGCGGAGTAGTGCGGGTGGTAAACGACCGGCAGCGGCAAAGGGTTGTCTCAACCGGGATGGCTCAGCCCCATTCAAGGGTCAGGCAGGCTGTTGGTGCAGCAACCAGTCGTTGAAGCCACTGGTGTTCAGCTCGCTGATGCAGCTCTGCAGTTTGCGCAGATGGCTCTGCTTGATCTGGGTGAGTCGCTGCCCTTCCTGGGTTGTTGGCCCAACGCGGATGCGCTGCTGATTGAGCAGGTCCATCTCGCGGTCGAGATGTTCCATCAGGTTGAGCAGGGCGTAGCCCTGCTTGATCTCCTGCACGCTGAGCTGCTTAGCGAAGTGACCCATAGAGCAGCCCTTAAGGATTGCTTAATTATCCCATGATGAGGCGTGCTGGACTCACGAAGGCGCGATGAAAAGGGCCTCCAGATGTTCCGGAAGCCCTGGGTCCGTGTGTGAGGGGTGTCTCGTCCCCCAGATCAAGTGTGCTGGCAGCGGCCCTGCGAAGGATGAGCAGGTTGTGGCAAAGGCATGTCCAGGTGTGACTGGCGTGTTCGCTGCTTCTTCAGCTCGGACTGGTTAAGGTCCGCAGGATTGGGGACATGGCATGGGTGATTACACAACAGCGATCTGGGTCACCATTGGCCTGACGGTCGCCTTAACAGTCCCTGTTGTTTGGCAGTTCCTACAGCCCAACGATGATGATTTTGGCGACCTCACCCGCAGAAAGTGAGTCAACACGACGCCGTCACCATCCGTTGCTGGCAATTGACGGGTGAAACAGCACTGGAGGACATGGTGCTCGGTGTTGATGAACGCGCTGTCTGTGATGGGATCAATGTGCTCTCGTCCGACGATTTCGATGCCTGTCTGGCCATCGTGGTCTGTCGCATCGGGCCCAATTTCTATGCGCACCTCTCGCAGGTGGCGGGGCATTACAAGGGTGACGCCAGTGGCATCTGGGACCGCAGTCGCGGTTCCGGTGCTCCCGAAGGGACGGCCTATGAGATCAAACCCCTCACGCGCATCCATCGTGTTCCCGAGGCGTTGATCGGTCCCGACTCCCCCGAAGGCATTGCCGTGTCCCACCGGGTTGCCGTCATGCACTATCTGCTCGACATGGGGTAGGCGATGAGGCCTGTTGAAAAGGTTTCGAGCTATCCCCGTCCTCCACTGATTGAGCTTGTGTCCGGTTCTGTGGAGATCTGGATTGCAGGGCAGCAGATCGCCCTGGATCAGCGTTATGTGCGCGTGTGTGAAACCTTCCACCCCCCCACGATCTATCTGCACCCTTCAGCGTTTTGCCCCGGCACGCTCCACCCCTCCACGGGACGGCCTTCGTTCTGTGAATGGAAAGGAGTGGCGGCTTACTGGGATGTGAGTGCTGCTGATGGAACCGACCGCCGTGTTCGGGCCGGCTGGAGTTACCCCAAGCCAACAGAGGCCTTCTCTCTCCTGACCGGATGGATCAGTGTTTATCCCCGCCGCGTGGATCGCTGCAGGTTGCAAGGAGAGGACGTTCTTGCTCAGCCCGGAGAGTTTTATGGCGGATGGATTAGCCCATGGATCCAAGGACCTTTCAAGGGAGATCCCAATCATCCCGAGTTGATCTGATGACTTTGGAGTGAGTGGACTCACTCCGACAAATGATTAAACAGATTTATGTCTTCGTCTGCTACGGGCTTGAGGTGCCTGTCAGTTCTTGGGGCGGTGGAAGGGGGCTGCGGACGACTCGAGCTTGGCGTGGGCCTTGTCTGCCTTTCTCAAGATCTTCTGAGCTTCATCGCGGGTCAGGCACTCTTCAGCGGCGAGCTGGAGGGACTCGAGGCGTGAATGGGCGGTGCTTGTCTTCATCTCTTCATAACCGATTCATAACCTTTTATCGCAAAACGCCTGCAACATCAAGCGTTTCAACCCAAAAAATGTGATCTGTCAGCGCTTGGCGACGGCCAATGGGGTGAGGAACGCGTGATTTCAATGGCACGATCAGCCCCATTGGCCTGATCGATTCAGTTGCAGCCGAACACGCCAAAGGTGATCTGGCTCACGATCCCGTGCCCCGTCAGAGCTTCCGTCAGCACGCCCACCACGAAGCCGATCATGGCGGCGCGGCCATTGAGGAGCTCTGCACGTTCGAAACGCTCGCTGCGGATTTGAGCTGCTGCGGCGCTTTGGAACCAGTCGTCGTTGGGAGTTGAAGAAGCCATTGCTCATAGTCAGATTGCGAAATGTTAAGGCCCTTGTAACGGTTTGTAAATGGGTGGTGCTTCGGCTTCCTAAGAAGCATCACCAATTGCTGCCAAGCAGCTCGGTCCGTAGCCAGACCGGATGTAGGTGCAACCGCTCCAGTCATGTCAACGTCGCGAAACCGAGCCCATAGCCGCTTCTCCTCCCGTCGAATCGACCAGGAGCTGCAGGGAGCTCAAGACGCTTTGATTGCCTTTGAGGGGTATGGCTCCAATGGGCCAATGCTGCATGCCTCGGCATTGCAGCGGCCTGCTGGTCGGCGCTCAGGCACCTGGGTCGACAAGCTTGTCGAGCCGATTCATCAACTCCTGGCTGCGTTCAGCCGCCGGAATTGAATGAACGGGTGGTGCGAACACCGCGTTGTTGATTCCTTCGTTGTTGGGATCCAACGGCCAGGTGGTGAAGTTCCTCTGGATTCAATGGACGCACTGCAGACATCAGTGCGTCATCAGTCCAATAGTCGGGACTATCGAGAACTCCCAGCCGCAATGGGCAGGATGGGCCAGAAATCATGGCTTCTCCTTTAAGGATGTCTTCAGCATGAAGCATCACAATTCCGATGGGTTTGGACCTCCTGCTCCAGATTTAGTGTCGCCTCAAAGCGGGATCCCTTGCACTGGATGCAGTGCTGCTGTTGCGTTATCTGGCCACTTCACGCATGTTCACTGGGTCTTAAGTGAGTGTTGACGTCCACTACATCTGGTGTTTGGTGATTATTTTTTTCATTGCATCAAAGATTGGTGCAGATCGCCGGGTGATGGGGATTGCCTTGGCTATTGAGCCGCTCCAGGGACGGAACGGTTTTTTTGTCTGCACCAGACGATTTATACCCTTGGTGCCCTGTGGATCAAGTCCGCTGAGGCTGGATAAGGTCAGCTGTGCATCTGCACCTGAACCCCTTGCTTGGAGAGTGGCAAGGCGGAGGCCGGGCGCATTGAGCAGTTGTTCAGTGGCTTGGTTGCGGTTGAGCGTTGCCAAGAAGGATGTAGGTTCTCAATAAGTTCAGACCAGCAGCGAGATAGAGGAGAAATTCGGCCCACTCCTGATCGATATTGATCACAAGCTCCGTTCCCGACTCTGTCGCCACGAAGTAAGACAGAAATGCCGCGCAGAAGAAGAGGGGCCAGAAGTATCGCGGAATGAAAAAGTTGCTGTTGGAAATCGGACCTTCATCAAGGATCGTTGTGCGCATCTTTCGAATTGAAGGCCGCCACAGCACCAACACCAAAAGCACGACCGAAACCAGGAAAAGATTGAGGTCGAGGTAATTCTGGAAGAATTCAAGGTTGTGGAGCGTTGTCTGGTTTTGGGCGTTGACTGCAGCGATGTTCTCCGGTGTTTTCCAGCCGAACAGGATTTGCCCCCAGGCAATCTCTTCCAGGCCAACCAACAGCATCACGAAAGCAATGATCGCGTAAACCACTGAATGCAAGCGCATGGACAAGCGCTGGCGGAAATCTTTGGAGATGAGCCACCCGATCCAAGCGGATGTAAAAAGAATCAGGGCTTGTGAATACTCGAGAATTCCTCCTTCGCCAAGCAGGCGTTTGTAGCGATAAATGTCCTGAACAGAAAGTTTCAGTAAAACAACGCAGCCGATGAGGAATGATGCAAGGGCGAGCATGAAAAAAGCTCGTCGTGCGTGTGCTGAAGGATTGTTTTCCGACAGCAGTGTTGTTATGAATGCTGAGTTGCGAAAAATTCGTCCTACCGCGACCAAGATCAAGCCAGCTGTACCAAGTTGCAACTCAGGCCAAGGCGAAGCATCAAGCCAAAAAGCGCTGATGAATTTATAAAGAGAGACCCCGAGAACAGCTATTCCAAACCACACAAGGGCCTGGCCGCAGATCCGCTGCACCGTTTTCTGTCTGGTCAAGCTCTCGGATCGCCTCTTCCTTGGGGACGAATCAGCCTCGAAGTCGTGCGTTAGGGGGCGATTCACGAAGTAGTCTTCTCATTAAGAGGAGGTTATGACGCGATCGCGTGGATTTGTGCCAGGGGAATCAGGATTCTTATCCGGTCACCCGGGCATCTCGGAATAACGCAGTAGTCGAACCAGTGAGATCGATCTTGGGGGGGGGTGGGACCTCAACCAGCCAATCTGGCTTGCCGAATCGATTCAAAATCGATACCCATCACTTTGGTTAGAACGAGGTATCCGCCCCAAGCGACAACGTTGAGGCCAAGGGCCCAGAGATAGAGCGTGCGTCTGGCTTGGGTTGAGTCATCGCGCATCGGTTATTTCCGGTTCAACAGGCACCAAGCACCATAAAGGGCAAGGCCAAGCAGGATCCAGGGAAAGATTGCGCGCAGCAGTGTTAATCCAATCAGGACGACCACAAGTGTGATCGCAGATCGCTTCACCATGGCTTTGCTGCTGTCAGTCATGAACTGCCAGCGGGGAATCAAGGCCATTACAACAACGATGCTGAACAGCGTTCTAGGAGACTTGGACGCAAATTGCCAACCTTTCTCTCAGGCTGGTCAATTCGCCGTTCAAGGCTCTGGTTGGATGCCTGTTAAGCCGCTGTTTTTGGTTCTTATGAATCAGCTTATGGCTTCAGCAATCGTATTCGAGATGAGATTTCTGCTCACGCTTGCCAAAATCGGCCTCTTTCATCTGTGATTCGTCATAAGCCCAGTCGCTGTAAATCCTTGATTCTGAAAAGCTCTTTTTAAGACGAAGTGCAGTGATGCGTTGGCCAAGTAGTTCGAACGACCACTTTGCTGCTGAAAGAACCTTGCCCATGACACCTCTTTGCAACGCTACCCATGTGATAGCCCATGGATATCAATTGCACATTGGTGCATATGCTCATTGAGGCTCGGTTTGATTCAAGCCTCCTCGACGGAATCATCGGCGTTTTGTTTGATGGCCTGTTGGCTTCGTCTTGATTCACAGTTCCGGCACTCCTGTTGATCCAAGCCAAAGAAATTCAGAGGTTTGATGTCACCGCAGCTGATGCACTGACGTCCCTCTGCTGGGGGGGCTTCAAAGGCCATGCTGGTCACTCCTTGGTGTTGATCGGTGTTGGTTTGATTCGTTCTGACAATTCCTGGGGAGACCATAGGCGCCTCTGTTGATGGCACTGGGGGCAGTCCCCTCTCAGGCTCGAGTGCATGTGACCACAGTGCGCACAACAAATCAGTGCCATGGCTGTTGTTGCTGATGCACCACGCTGATTGTTCAGATCGCATCAGGCATCGGTGTTTGTCCCTAGTTCGATCCCAAGGTTTGGCGGTTCTCAGGATTTATCAAAGATCTTTTGCAGGGCAGTTCGCTCGTTTTGAAGCGAATTCACCCTCATGGGGTTGCCCAGTGGCCTTGGCTGCCGGGGTCGATTCAAAAAGACCTTGCTGAGCCACCAGAGCTGAAGCCCGACAAACGCCAGGGCCAGTAGTGCCAGTTCAGTTGCCCCCTGCATCAGTAGTGCTTGCCGCGATTGTCGATCGCATCTGTTTTAAAGCACTCCAACTCTTCGGGTGTATGCAATGGGGGTTTCTCCTGTTGGCCAGTCCATCGCCGAAGCAGCTGCAGCAATCGTTTCATCCCTTGAAAGTTGGTTCATCACAGCCATGTGCCATCAGGCTAGGGCAATCCTGATTTCATTCGGCATCGAATTAATTGATGCCATTGGATTTAGACTTGTCCGAAGTGGAACAGTTTGTTGCTCGTGACCTTTAAAGAGCTTGTGGCCAGTTTCAACAAACAAGGCACGAGCTGGGATGAGCTTTGTCTTGAAATCAGGTGTGAGAGCTGTTTTGCATCGGTTTTTGATGAAGTGAACGAGCAAATGGGCTCTTCAAGTGATGTACTTGCTCGGCTTGCCGATGAATTTCCCAATCACTACAAGAGTTATGCCAAGGAGAGGGGCCTGGTTCAGCCTTGATCAAGAGGTGTGAGAGAGGCAGTAGGTCGTGACACCACCCACCAAATCAAGCAACCACGCCCGAAGAGGTCTCCCTCTCACCTTCAAACCCTAGTTGTGGCTCGGGCTTCCGTCAGCCCCGGGTTCACCGAGAGGCAGCCAAGTTCGCTTTCGCTGCCTTGAGGGCTTCCTCGCAGGCCGCTCGGTCTTCGCTGTCGATGTCACCCTGACTGCCGTTCAAGCGTGCCTCCAGGAAGGCGATCTCATCAATCCAGTAGGCCCTGTCTTTGCCTTGTTGATCAGTCACGCGTTTGGAAAGGTGCCAGTCCGTCGCACCCTTCATAAAGGAACGCTGCCCAGGCGGCTGCCACCACTGTCTGGTTTGTTCATGGCTTTGGGCTTGTGCGCTTAGAGGACGCAGACTGGGTGGATGTGAACAAGGACCGCATCGCCATCGACGAGATGTCTCCAGTTACCCCAATGACCGCCCTGGTCATCGATGCCGATGGGCATCTGACCTACATGGGTGAAGACGGATGCCGCCGGCAGATTGTGGGTGATCCAGAGCTCTTGGCGCGTTTGCAACAGCTGCAGGGGAAGGACTGCGCTGACGGCGATGTCAACGGCGATTGACAGTTGTAGCTGGTCGCGCCAGACCTCCCAAGACCAGCCGAAGGTTTCTTCTTTCTTCGGGGCTGAATGAGTCTTTTGACCGATGGGCTGTTTTGCTCGCTTTCCTTATGACGAGCAAAGCCATCTTGAAGTCATGGACACAATGTTTTTCGTTGGCGTGAATGCGGGTCTTCTGATCCTTCTGATTTTTGGTCTTGTATCCGCCAAAGCCAAGATCAAGGCTGGCCGTAAAGAGATCATCTGAGCCACCAACGGCGCGGGTTTCATTGCTGGTATGGGCAAGAAAAAAAACTCCGGCGCGTGACGGCACCAGGAATCTCTTCATCACGAAGATCAAAGTCCTGTCGATTTGGTCAGGGCCTTTCCTCGGTGGTCGTCAGAGCTGCCAGTGCTCTTTCGACTTGTTCAATCTCCTTTTTTTGGGGTGGGGGTGCGAACGCCCCTGTAGGGGGGGCAAACGGGTTGTCGTTCAGAGTCCTAAACCCAATCATCTGAATACTTTGTCTTGGTGGCGCTCAGTTCACGTATGTCTTCTGTGAGGTGCTGTGCTGCCCACATGCCTCTGACGACTTGGCAGACGCCTTCTTGGTCGCAAACCCTGTAGTACTCGAAGCCCTCTGGAGCGGTGGTGAGTCTGGTCTTGGTTCCTTTCATGTTCTTGATCGCTGCTGACCCAACAGATAGGCAGCAAAATGAGTCCCGACTAGGCGAATTGAGACAAAGGGTTCGGCTTGTTATAAATCCTTGGATGGCTTAACAGGCGGAATTTCAATTCAGACCCTTGGAGCGATGTGGGTAACCAGGTCAGCGTTGATCGAGTTGATAACGCTGATGTCCACGTCCGCGACCTGGAAGAGGGTGGGGGCTTGGGATTTTTGTCGCCACCTGCGATCACTTCGGGTACGTGACCCTCGGTCAATGCCAAGTGCTCGGCAGCTGTCGCCTCAGGCAGGGCTTACTGGCCCCAGGAGCGCACCCTCTGAAGAGCTGTGAGTCTGGGGGTTCTGCTCATAGGTGAACCCGCACAACGGAGTCGTATTGCCAGGTGCTGCCATCATTGATCGATGGCAAAGAAATCCAAGAAGTCGAAGAAGGCGAAGCAGCCCTGCTCAGTCCTGCTTTGGCACAAGACCTACATCAAGCGGATCAGGCAGCGGTTTGGTCTGAGTAAGTACCAAATGCTCTGGATCACCTTCGTTAAGGGTCTGCTGATCGGCTTCCTCCTGGCACTCGTAGTTCACGCCATCAACTAGCCAATGGACGCCACTCAGAAGTTCGTAGAGAGGCTCATCGAAAGACGAATGCAGAACACTGGGGAGTCCCAAGCGGTAGCCACTGCAAACGTTTTAGCGGCCTTCGAGAAGCTCAAGAGAAACGAGGGCTAGTGGGTATTAATTCCCATCGTGGTTGCTGAATCCACAGTCGTGCCAAAGGATTTTTTACATTCACTTCACGCAGAGTTTGCGACTTCTCTGGACAGCTCGACTGGAGAATTCAGATCAGGCGGGTAATGCACGACCCGCCTTTTTTATGCCCGTTTTTGACACCGCGTGGCTCATCTGTGGAGGCTTAGCGGTCATCCTTACCTCCGCACCCAGGCCTCACTTCATAGCTTCAACGGGTCTGAATGCAGAGCTGCATCAGGCAGTTGGACGGTCTCCAGTTCTGAGGGGTTCTGGAGATTTTTTTATTTGCTTCCCATGGACCAAGCCGAAATCGACAACTGGAAGAACATCGCCGAAAGCATGGAGGCCAAGGGGGACACGGAGAGTTGGTTTTACCGTCGCGCTCGCGCAATTGCTGATGGCCAGCCTGATCCCATGCCCAACGTGTCAGAACTCATGGGAGGCACTGCTGCCTGATCGCATGAGTGGGAGACGCGGGCGAGGGAACCCGCGAACATTCCGTCTCCCAGAGCGTTTGCTGTGGTTCTCGCGCCAGGTGGATCATCACCTGGATTCGCATGGTCCCCACCAAGGCCTACTAAGGCTTAATGCCTAATTTGTGTTCAGGGGGTTACACATGGGCACCCGCCAAACCAATGTCTTAGGGAAGGCTGTGGTGCCCTCATTGCGTCGCGCATGAGGGGGTATGGCTGGAGGGGCCTACCCCTTTTTTTGCCCGCCTCGTGTGCAACCCACCACCCGTCAAATAACGCTGAACTGACTCCCCGACCGGAAAGAAAGGGAGTCAGCTTTTTTGGACAGCGCCCCAATGACTGTGGATAGGCCATTGGATGGAGATGCCCAGCACAGGAACCTCCAAAGACACCATCGCCCCTATCGTGAGCTGCGCTTTTTCAGATGAGGCGATGGCAGCGACCAAATGAATCGCTGAAACGTTGTGGAAATTGAAAACGCTGAACTGACCCCTCAGAGGAAGTAAGGAGCCAGCTTCTGATCAGCGCCCAATGGCATTGCCTAACCATTGGATGGAAGGCTCATCCGACTGAAACT